>NZ_AFEJ02000003.1:0-300000 GCF_000238775.2 Acaryochloris sp. CCMEE 5410
CCCCCCTCTGACAGGAATCGAAAAAATTGGTTGAACAGATTACGAAGACTCTTATCAAGGGACTGAGGAGACAGAACACTAAGATGCTGCAATACT
This sequence comes from Acaryochloris sp. CCMEE 5410, assembly GCF_000238775.2. Classification (NCBI taxonomy): domain Bacteria; kingdom Bacillati; phylum Cyanobacteriota; class Cyanophyceae; order Acaryochloridales; family Acaryochloridaceae; genus Acaryochloris; species Acaryochloris sp. CCMEE 5410. The sequence goes on from NZ_AFEJ02000003.1 coordinate 97, forward strand.
CAACTTAACTAAAAGCTGAGAAAAATCGCCAGGTTTCTCATGGAACGGCCATCCTGGACCCCACCCACCATCAAACTCTCATCTAAATAGCGGCTAAATAACGGAAAGCGTAATAACTGATAAAACAGCCCAGAGAAGGCATAGTTAGTGTTGTCCGTTAAATACAGGTGTTGTTGGCCAGCGATCTCGCCCATTTGAGCAAGTCTTCATTCTCCGGCTTGCGCAGTTCTTGGGCAAATAGGGGAACACATTCTTGGTCATAGTATTGCCAAATACCTAGCTGAGCATCTTCAGCCACTTTCTGGCCTGGGGAATTGGGGAATAGAAAGTAAGCGCCCCTATCATTAACCTAATCTCTTCACGATCAAAGAACTGATTCGAGCGCGGTGAATAGACGGGAATACCATTGGCCTCTAGGAACTGGGCCAGGGCAACAACTTTGTCATTCTTGACCGACCGGAAAAGAAATGCAACTTGGTTCCAGTCAGTAAGATGCCCTTGATTGCGAAGATGAGATAGAAAGTCCAGCATTCTCGATGCCAGTCTTCTGGTGTGGGACCCGCAACCTTAATCACACAAGGGACATCAGTAAAATCATCATCACGAGCCTCTATTTGCTTATCAAAGCGAAAAATCCTGGCCATCACACTCCAACCTGATCATTCATCCAGTGTTATAGAACGGACAATATCAGGGTGGAACGATAATTGGTTTGAGCGTACTGTTCACACTGCCAGGAGAACTATTTTTGACTGCAAGATATGCGAATAGTAGCTCCTCTAAGCGATACAGCCCTTGATCATCATCCCAACAACGCAGATTCGGCTGATCCCAGCTAAAGATGAGCAATTGCTCTTGAACCGTATGGTATCTTGATATCATCACCATGAGATAGGTAATGGTCTGACGCAGCTTTGCTAACACCTGCGGATGGCTCTTCAGAGTTTTAAAGCTTCATATTGATAGTTGAAAATCCAGAGCGTTTCTTCATCAGCTGCTGTTGGTAAAGAGTATAGGCATGGCCCAACGCTTTGATCTCACTATGTTCAGCCTGCACTAGAGTTTGAGATCAAGCGCCTCTTCACTGACTACATTCAGCCATCGCAAAGTGAGCTGTTCTATCCCAAGTTTTCTGTCTGGAGTCAGGTCAATGATATGTTCAATACCAGTAAATTCTGATAGTGCGAAACACGTTGATAGAGAATACTGTGATCAACTGATCCATCACGTGAGTTCCGTTGAGACGAGTAACTCTCGTATTCTTCTAGCCAACGTAAACAGATGAGTGGAAGGTGCCTAATACATCTCATTGAGATTGAAGCGATATTCAGCTTCAATAAGCGACTCGCATTCGAGTAGTTAGTTCTTGAGCAGCCTTATCCGTGAACGTGACACAAAAGATTTCAGGTGCAACCTGCCGATGAGTATCAGGTAACAATGCGTTCAACCAGGGTGAAGGTTTCCCAGAACCAGGCCAGCATAATCAAAGTGGCCCATCCGTTTTCTGATCGCCTCAAGTTGTCGAGGATTCGCTTGACTAGAAAATACGATTTCTGTACAGCCTCAACCATATTACCCCTTGCACTCAGATTCAGCTATTTTGAACTATTTATTTACTTCAAAAGCTTGGACACAAATACACAGCTATTCGCCACAAATAGATTATTCACTCTATTTTATCTATTCAGTCAGAAGTACTCATAGAGGCTTCAGCCTCTGATGGCTCTGAAGTTTATAGCTTTGGGAATGCATCCAGAAAGCGGCTTGGTGATTTCGGATATCCGCGATCGCAACTTGGTAGCCGGAGAGATACAACGCCTTCTTAGCTTCGTCATTGCCACATAGAAGGCACGCTTTTCTTCCTCTAATTTGGCCCTTTAAATTTCGAAATCGGGGAACTCTCCTTCTACTGCTCAGCAATGAAACGGTATCAAATTCCAGCCCTTTAGATTGATGCACTGTATGATCGGACCAAATTATCCTCTTCAGACATCATGTCAACATTAGTGGAGCAGGCCGAAAGCACCAATAACTCTCTCAAGGCTGTCTCAGAATCAAGAGTGATTGGATCGTGATCGCGAAAGAATTTCACTAACTTCCATAAATTTACGATTCGGTGAGGTTCTCGCTGATAATACGCATCTATCCAGCCTCCCTAATGATTTGTCGTAGAATTCAGGAGGGCGAGTGACCGACAATGCACTTTTCCATCGATTCATGTCTAAGGCCAAGTCATCAAACAAAGGCGCATAGGCTTGAACAACTTGGCAACGTTCTGCAATATCATGCTGCACCAAGGGAATCAACGAACGAGTAATCGGTTGTAGTTTTCGTATCTTCAAGCGCACTATGAGCCGCCTTTTTGCAGCTCAAAAACTTCGCTAAGGTTTCTAACTTGAAATTTCTTGTTCCTTTAACAAACCGTCGGCAATCTCGCAGGTGTCAGCATACGGAGGGATAGGAATATCAATATCCAAACGTCGAGCATGAGACCTCAACATTTTGATATCGAAGCCGACATTATGTCCCACCCACACAGCATCTTGTGCAAAGTCGATAAATCTTCGAACACAACCACTGCGGAACGTCCTTTAAGCGCTAGTCCTGCTCACTAATGCCATGGATGCGCTCTGATTCTCTATGGGTACTGTATTTTGAGGTAAGCATGAAACACTGTGGCGAAGACTGGCCATTCTCCAACTTAATGCAGCTAACTCAATCACCTCATCACTACTAGCCAACAATCCTGTCGTCTCAACATCAAAGACGATAACTGTGCCAGAGGACCATGCCTTCATAACGGCGCAAATGGGTCTCCATCCTGCAACGTATGACATTGGATAAATCCGTGAGTCTCAAGCCACAAGAGCTGCCAGACGCAATAATTTTGCCCACGGTTGCCGATCCAACCTTCTCGACAAGCGAAGTAATATTCGTCGCAAACTACCAGTATCAATGGGTTGCTTAGGAGTTTTAGATATGAGATCGCATCTTTCACTTCCTGACGTCGGAAAATGCAATTCCTCAACCGTGACGCAAGCACCTGTGCTTGGCTAAGACACCTAACACGGCACTCGCTCTTCTATGGGTACGGGCAAGGACTGCAACTCGGTAATAGGCGAAGTCAGGATCTACAGCGGCTAAGTCCTGAATTCTCTGGGCAATCCATTGGCCCTCGTCTCTTTCTGTATAGCCTTCATAAACCTGAATTGGGTACCTAACGGGCGATCTTGGCAGGTTGAGAATGCGTATAACGCTGCAAGAAACAGTCAGCAAAAGCGGAGGCAGCATTAACCAGGATCTGCGTTGCCCGGTAGTTTTCGTCAAATGATAGGTTGAGGGAGAAGCAACTCTCAAGGACTCCTTTAACTTGATGGGTTCAGATCCTCGCCACTCATAGATGGTTGATCCAAATCGCCAATCATGGCCAGATTTCTCGAATGTTGGCCAGCATCCATATCACTTCATACTCCGACCAATGAGTATCCTGAACTTCATCGACTTGAATGAACTCAAACACTTACACCATCGCTCTCTAGCTTCAGGTTCACAGACCAACAGGGCACGCACGTAGTAGACTAATCATCAAATCATCGCCTGCCGTTGTTGCAATTCATACTGATATTGGCAGGCAATTTTAAAGCCTTTTTCAGTCATCCTCTCATCAATAAGACTCGTAATCCTGAGGCCGTTCTAAGAGCGCTCCATATTCTCCAGAGGTAAGCTCAGTTTACAGGCTTGGATTTCTGAGTGAGTGGGGAGAGTCTTTACTATCTGAATTCCTGATAGTTCTTTGAGTAGATCTAATGAATCTTGCTCATCATAAATAACGAATTCCTGGCTTAAACCTATTTTGATGCTTCTTGACGAAGATATGAGCACATAATCCATGAAAGGTTTTGACCGTCAATTGGTTCAGTTGATCACAAGCTTTGAGACCATCTTGCATTTGCTGCGCTGCACGGTTTGTAAAAGTCAGGCACAGCAATGTTGGGATGCACTCCCATTCGGATAGCCTGATCGACTCGTGCTGCTAAACAGAAGTTTTCCCAGTTCCCGCTGGAGCTAAAACTAAACCGGACCATTTGTATGGCCAATAATTTTTGCTGTTGGGAATTAGGAAAACTCTAGCACTAGCAATCAAGATACGTCACCACACAGGCTATTTCTTCCAAAGGATTCCCTCTAAATTACTTATCAACAACTTATTCCATCGAAAAAGTGAAAGAAAGAATAAGTTAATATCTTCCTCAAAAACAAATATTATGTTGCAGTCTTAATGGTCTCCCAAGGATCACTATGGCCCTAAGTGGTTAATCAAGATGAACACAAAGACTATCTACACCTTCCTACTTCCACAGCTCATAGTGCTAATTGCTAGTACGTTATAGCTATGCGTTTATGGCTTGAAAAGATCTACAACACTACGTTTTTCCTGCGATCGCATCCCTACAGGACACACCAAAGGACCATGAAATAGCTGACCATTGGACAGCCTGGATGAAACAGCAATGGAAAACCCATGGGTTGGAAACCTTGAATCAGCAAAAGAATCTGATGGTCGAGGTCCGACAAGCTCTAAAGGAAGAGCTTGCAGAGAATCACGTCATTTTGAGCATATGCGCTTCACCACTGACGAGTGGACGGAGATCAACCTTCAGGCAGGCTCTCAACCTCGTGAAGGCAGCATCCATCTCATCACCAATCCTGATGCCATCGTTGCTAAGGCATCACAACTGCTCAAGAGCTGCCAATGGGCAAATATCATCGCGGGACTTACAGTCATTACAGGCCGCAGATGCGCCGAACTGCTCAAAACAGCCACCTTTTCTTACCAATCTCCTTTCAGTCTTTGGTTTACAGGGACACCAAAACTTCATCCAACTAAACCTCATCCTGCTTTCGAGTTGCCGACTCTGTACCTGCTGAACAGGTCATGGACTCAATTACACAGATCCGAGATCTGTTAGATACAAAGTTTATGGATAACCGGGAGATCAATCGTCATTATGGAAATGATGTTGCTCTAGCTTGCGATCTCAATTTCGCCGATCTCATCGATTACCAATCAGTAGAGGGAAACTTATACACCCAGCTCTCCAGAACCATCTATGCTCGCATTGCAACCCATTGGTATGCCCCTCCCAAATTCTAGACATTGACTTTATGGCCGCCATTCAGGGACACTTCATCATCCTGCAAACGAAAGACGTGGAAACGAAGAAATCCCTCGCTAAGAAGCGGCATTATTTTGATTACTTCATTGGCAATGAAATAGGCAAAATCAATAGACAACAAGGGATTCGTTTGCACGATCCAAATGTAAGTGTGCTAGTAGGCTTACACCCGGATGATGGACCTCCACCCAATCACTCCCGAGTGACCAAGCATCAGATTTTCCAGATCTAGAACAAAGGATCGAACCGTCTCCGAACCTCCAAGCAGCCATCCAACACTTCCTTTCTGCACTTGCAACGCTTGAAACTCCTGAAGATATCAGAGAATTAGTCAAAGGCGAGATTTCAAATTCAAGCATTACTCTGATTTTTTGGCGTTTATCAAGTGCCATTCAAGCAGCAGTCCACTCTGGTGATTTACCTCTAATTGACAGTAAGACTGCATCCTGGAAGCGTTACACCAAAGAAGGATAAGTTACGAGGAACGACAACATTATGCCTTGGTCTTTTTAACGAACCCAGACATACCTATTGCAACGCCATCTCCACCTCATCCGGTTTCAACTCCACCTCTAAAAAGCCACACTACACCCACCACCGCGAATCAGAGCTTAGACACCATTTCCCATACTCTCTCTGAGTTATGTCAGACTTTGCTCCAACCACAACAGTCTCATGACAATATCGTGCCCAGCCCCTTAGAGCAGAAATAGATACCTTAATCGCTGCTCTCACTCAGCTATGTCTCGTTTTGCTTCAGCAACAGCAAATTTCTAAGCGCGTATCCAGCCCTTCACCGCCACAAGTTGCACCCCCTATCAAAAGCGAGGCAGGGGGCGTCTAGATCCCGAAGAAGCAAACGCCAAGATTCACCGCGCCATAGATGCCATTATGGCCTTCAACAACACTCCCAACCGGTCTCATGAGGAAATGTGGCGCATTGGGATTTCTTCACTTAAAAGGCTGACTCATTCGTCACAATCTGTCATTCAAAGAGTACATAAGCAAAGGGAAAAAGATATTGATGCCCATCATGAGAAGCATAATTTAGGAAAGTACCATAATCTCCCCATGGACATGCAGGCATAATGATCGATGAGGTTATCAAAGCTCCTGTGAATTCATAAACAGAGGGCAAAGAGCACCTAATGTTTATCTCCAATACCCTCCAGACCTCTAGTACGTTGTTGAGGGCAGATGCGATCTCAGTGAAGCCTCCCATGCTCTCCACCCCTCATGTCGTAAGGTGGCTTCAGAACCATCATTTCTGGAGCAGCATTCATGGCGACAGATATCCCCAAACCGACCGAAGTCATTCAGCAGATGATTGATTTACGGATTCAACTCGCCGAACTAGAAGACCAAATCGAAGCCCTCAAACCGGCTTTCTTTGCAGCCTGTGCAACACAAGGAGACGACAAGTTTGAGCAAGAAGGGGCAATTATCGCGCGACGACTCACACCTGGCAAATGGATATATCCTAACCACATCACTGTCCAAGAGAGACAGCTCAAAATTCTCAAGGAAGAGTTTCGGCAAACCCACGAACCCACAGCAGGCAGGGAGATTATTTGGAGCATCAAATTCCTCTAGAACCTCCCTTTGATCTATGCGTTTTATCCAATAACACTGGAACCAATTGATATGCCAGACGCCACAATCCTATCCATCACTGAAGCAAGCCAAACGCTCTCCGATCTCGTCGATCAAGTGAACGAGTCTCATGAACCGATTATGATCGCAAGCGCGCAAGGCAATGCCGTTTTAGTCAGTGAACAGATTTGGAACGCATTGCAAGAACCCTCTATCTCAACTCCATTCCAGGGGTGTGGGATTCTATTGAAGTGGGCATCCAGACTCCCTTAAAGACTGCTCCGATACTTTAGCTTGGGCAGATCAATATTGAACGTCGCTGGGCCAATCAAGGCGATTTTGCCGCTACCGGTAGCTGATCAGAAGCCATTTCTGCAAACGGTAAATGACAGTATTCACACTCACCAACCTGCCAATGCACTGGCAATTGGAAAGCGTTCCACATCGGGGACAAGCAGACAACAGTTGACGTTGATGACGATCGCAATGCGATATTTCAGCCATTTGCCAAGTCAATTGATGGGATGGAATTTCGGCATAACATAGCGCACAAAGGCGGGTCTGAAATAAAGCTGGGTCTCCTCTGAAACAGCATTAGGCACAGCCGAGCTACTTCCACCCCGTCAAATCAGACAGGATATTGAGCGCAGCAGCATTCGGTATTCGACGACGAGAAGGCGTTTCCCAATAGGCAACCATATAGGATCTAAGTCTCAGCATGGTAGACAGGTGACCACTACTCAGACAATTGGCTCGACGAAAGCGGCCCAAAAATGTCCAAAGCTTTCGTCTGGATAGGGTTGAACCTGAAACATCCAAGGTTGTAATGAGGCAATCGATGGGGGCATCACACTCGAACCACAGCGAAGGCCATCATAATGAACAGGATTTGACCACTTGCCTCAGGAGGCTATATTCAATGCGAGTTCGCCCCATCAGTAAAGTTTGAATGGCTGCTTCTCGGAGAATTTGATCTAAGAGCCCTATATATCCTTGGGTTTTCTGAAGGAGCAGATCTTGAGCTTTAGCACTGGTGAGTTTTGAGGGTTCAGGTAGTTGCAGGATATGCTCTTCCAAAGGGCCGTGGTCTCTCGTAACTCTTCTGAATTTAGACGAGGCATATGATAGGTCAACAGAAATCGATATTTAACTTGCTCATCCCAGCTCAGTACAGCATTAAGACGATCGGTTCCCACTAACACAACTGATATTTCCAACTTGTCGGAAATATCACGGGCCTCAGATATGGCCCGTTCTGTCAGACGTTGCGCTTCATCCAGAATCAGCATCTCAACACCACAGTTGGAGAGAACGTTATACAGCCGTTCTCGTAATTCTGGAATCCGGCCCCTGTTGCCCGATATTGGAGGAGTTGCAACAGACCTGTAAAAAGCCACTCACTGACAAGTTTTCTGGACAATGCCAATAGGCGACTGGAATGATGGGCGCATAGCCTGGGTTCTGCGTGACGGTATGTTTCAAGTGGTAGGTATCACAGCTAATCGTTTTTCCCGTTCGTGATTCTCCAACCACTCGGCAGGATTGACGGGTCAAACGCTTGGCATCTAGCCAGGTATGAAATCGCGTCATCTGAGGCAGCTCAAGAATACGGCGTTTACCTAATTGCCTAATTTGCTCTTCCACATCGATGGGTTCAGCTTGCTCTTCGATAGGGAGCGCTTTAGTGGACGACTCATTCAGATGCTCTGATGCCATAGGGGGTCACTCCATATGTTCAGTGGACTTAGAGGCCATGTTCCCGACGTAGTGTGTCGTAGTCATACACCTGAATCTTAGGCAATGGCTGGGTAACAACGGGTTCATCAGGCGCTTCCTCTTCATTTTCGGTCGATGGTTGAGGGAGCAGGTCAGGTTGCTCTTCAGGCATGGGGAAAGGTTGCTCTAGCAAGTTGTCGATAAACTGGGTGCGATCTCGTACCTCAGCTAAGACGGATTTATTGGTGACTTCTTCTGAGGCTTGGCGCAGACGACGACTGATAGCTTTCGCTTCGGATAAGACAGACGCTCCGTTTCTAAGTTTTGAGCGCGGGCTCGGGTCAGAAAAACGTCTCTGGGGCCTTCTTGCCGATAAATCAGCAAGCTGGTGATATCACGCGGGTCATAACGAAGAACGACTTGTTGTCCGGCATAGCCTGCTAGATATTCACCTCGATAAATAAGGTTGGAGAAGCGAATATACCCACCTCGATAGACTCGGCGACGATCCTGACGCATCAAGAGAAGGTCTAAGTCTCGCTCTTCAATCAACGGGGGTTGGGCAATACGGCCTTCTTCCCAACGGGCTAAACGACTTTGTTTACCTAGACGCGGATCTGGGAGTTGGTTATACCGATCCACGATGTAGCGCACGAGTAAACGCTCTAGTTGATGGAGGGTCAGACGGGCTTCACTTTCAGCCCGTTTGCGGTGGTTCTTGAGGCAATTAGTGGTGTAGCCGGGAAGGGTTGAGAAAAACTCACTATTTAAGGTGCCAAAAGGCCGCTCAACGATCCCGCCATCTGAGGGTTTCCGACGTAAACATAAAACGATGCCTAAGCTGGCAGCGACTTGATCAATATGATGGGACGTAAAGTCACTGCCGCCATCGGTATAGAGGTATTGGGGGACGCCATAGGTGCCCCAGAGGTTCATTAGCTCATACTCAGCTCCGTACTGCTTGGGTAAGATGGCGTGGCGCAGGGCCAAGCAGGTGACGGCGGCACTAGGGTAGGACAGACCTAAGTGAATGCCCATGATGCACCGGGAATAGGTATCAACAATGGTAGTCAGGGTGGGACGACCCAGGATATCACCTTGCTGATCCACAACTAGGATGTCGGCAGGGGTATGGTCGCATTGCCACACCTGATTGCTATATTCGATGTTCAGCTCTATCCCTTTACGAGTGGTGAGCTTTAAGGTTTCTCCATTCCAACCAATCGCTCGACGTTTCTTCTTGAGCGATCGTGACTTCACTTCTGGCTCTAGAATACGGTAGACAGTAGCTCGACTGGGATATTCCGACTGACCGAGTTTTGCAGCCCTACTTTGCACAAGATTAGCAATTTGAGCAGGAGCTGTATGACGCATCCCACGGTTTCCTTTACGGTAGGTTTGCACAATAAACTGATGCCAATCTTCACTCACTTTGAGTTGCCCTTGATCTGAACGAGACTGACGAATGATTCCTTCTATACCTTGCTCACGGAATTGGTGTATCAGGCGACGCAGACTACGATCACTGAGGCTTAACTCTTGAGCGGCCTTTTTTCGCTCTTGGACATATCTCTTGCACCCTTCGTAACTCTTTAACCGTTGCAATACCTCTAGACGGCGCTGCAAGTGATACGGAAGCGGTTCTGTATTGTTCAGAATCTTCTGTTCTACCCCGTCAGCTAATCCTTCTGACAAAGGAGTCTCCGATGTTTGTTCTATAGTTGGTAAAAGTCAGACACGTCGCACTAAACCACTGACAATTTTCAAACATTTTTAGCCCGAGCACGTCTCACGCTATTTGTCCGAAACTCATTTTAAGACTACGAGACAAAAGCGGTGAAACCTTCATCGAAAAAGAAATAGATGCAGCTCAGACAAAGTATAAAACGTCTCACGCTATTTGTCCGAAATAGTTAAGCAAAGTGTCTCACGCTATTTGTCCACAATTCCTATAGCCTTTACCCAGAAATAAATACAGCAAAGTAAAGCTTGATTAAAGAAGAATACTTTTGATAAGAAATGAACAGATCAATCAATTAAAGATGTCGCTGTAATGCTTACTGTAAAATCTTTTAGCTATATCTGGACAAATAGCGTGAGACGATAGGACAAATAGCGTGAGACATGACACTGATACTATTTTATATCACACCTATGAACTTACACCTAAAAATCATATAAGCGATCGCAGATCTACTCTGTGTGACGCAGGATCTCGGATCGGATCGTGTGATCACAGCGCTCATTCAAAAATCTTCCCCTGTGTTATCGCCTGTGCTCCTTACTGTGTATAGCTTATAGACTTTGTAAAGTTGCGCTACAATTTCCAATTCTACCCTTGCCTCTTTCTTATACCTATATGCTTCTCGTACCTATTTATTAATTCTCATATCTTAAATACTTGACTTTAGGTGTGAATATTGCTATATTAGGTACAGGTTGAGAGACAGGCCGTTCCTGCTCCACTCATTACTTCCACAACTAAATAGAACTGCGACGAATGCAGAAGGCTTATAGACTGCCGCTCCTAGCCGTACCTATAAGGATTGCACCGCACCTCGAAGGATCAGTAGAGGGTTCTATTACCCCCACAATTTGCACCCTACAAAGGACGATGACCGTATGGTACACCCCACGCTTACCCAACGTTCTAAAGCCTGGATCTCGCTCAATAAAAACTAGGCTTCGACCTGGAAATTCCCCTGTTGATGCGTCTCATTTATGCGATACCTTGACCCTATTGAACTGATCGAACTGAAAGCAAATATTGATGCCGCTATAGAGTCTAAATTATTTGAAGCTACTACAGAATAAGGATTATAGCTCTTTTCTTTCTTATGTAATTTGAACTTATTTTTACATAAGAAAGTCATACGGAGGCCCGCCGCAATGCCCAAACCCTCTGACTACCGCTTGCTCTTACTCCTGGTCTTGGTGATCATTGTGCTCGACATTTGTTCACAGGCCAGATCACAGCCTCAAAACCATTTCCCTTCAGTCATACCTTCCACGCTGTTCTAATCCATCACTAGCCATCTGTTCTTTGCGATCGCAATCGGAGGCCATCATGACAGCCACTCAAATACTGCCCAGGAACAACTTCTCGACAGACCGCTAGGATTTGGTGAAAGTCCTAGCGCTATTGCCATATTCTGCAATCGAGCTAACACTCATACTTGGTATACCCTCGATTCTAATTCCCAACCCAAGAAATCCCTCATCCTGCTCTCACTGGCTTCCTCAAAGCCTGGAGTTCATCAAAGGGGAATACAAAAGGAAACCCACCTGTAAATCAGAGTCAAGCTTCAGGCGCATCGTCCCTGCACCCTGGAAGCTGGTGCTGAGTCCGTCTTCGCTAAAGGCTTATTGATGGCGATCGCGAATCTCAATACGAAACAGCTCCTTCAGCCCATCACCATCGAGGCCGTCCCTTCAGATCAAGATGACAAGGTGCTGTTCTGCCGGGTCTGGTTGGGCACTCAAAAGGTCTTCCAACGGTGGGATGAAACAACCCATTGGCGCGATGTTGCCAAGAAAGCTATCGATAATGTCGCTCCCCTGCAACCGCAAGGTTGACTTTGAATGCTGAGATCGCCCCCAAACGGATGGGGGTGATCACTAACCGATGATAAGACCACGCCACAATGAGGGCTGCATCATGCAAATGTATAAACTCACTTTCCCAACCCAAAACCTCTACTCAACTCCAATGGATTGCCAATGTGCCCACGGCCAACAAGAGGAATACGGGGGAGAAGTTCTACCCTGTTTTGATTGCTTCTTGACGGATGGCAGCACCCGAGAGGATGGATCGGTCGCCATTCTCTCCCGTGAGTGGCTGACTATGACTGAACTGGAGAAATATAATTCAACGCGACAACATACCCAAGAAGTTTGGGAGCGGGTAACGCCTGCTGTTGCCAATACCCCATGTATCAGGTGGTTAAACATGATGTGCCGTTCAATGTCATGGATCGACTGGCTGCTGAACAATTCCTGGAGCAGGATGAGGATGACCTGTGCTCGATGGAGCCCTGTCAAGATTGCATTTGGACATATACCGAAACCTGCCCTGACTCGGATTTTGATCCCTATATGACTGCCCGCTCCCGTGAATGGCTCTCTGCTAATCAATTAAACGAGCGGAATACACACCTAGAGTTCCTTGGACAAGCCTGGGTAATCGCTTCCCAATACTTCTAACTGTTCTGTAACTGCGATCGCAGATGCTCATCGTTGGGGATACTACCTGCGATCGCAAGGACAAATTGCGTGAGACAAAAGGACAAATTGCGTGAGACACGACAGCAACAATAGCCTATCTCCACAATGTTGAGAATGGAGTCAATAGCTATATCCCCGCGAGCTGCCCCCAGTCCCTCGGCCAACCCATCGCTGGAATACCTATAAATTCGTTGTTTTTCCTAAAGGCAGTACTTGTCTCTTAAAACAGCTATTGAGTATAGTTCTCAGCTACTCCTAACGACACATTCATAGAGGGTATTTCACCATGACCTATACCACTCCTTTCCCAACTCATCAGGGAAAACAACTCTCTGATCGACGATATCTAACCACTGATGAACAATTAGCCTTAGTCTCTCAAGTTCAGGCCCGTACCCTACTCCTCAAACAGAAGAAAGCAGGGCTAACCCTCGAAGAAACAAGGATTTGCCTTCGCGGTGAACGCGCACTCAAAGCACTCGTGGAGGGACATCACAAAATGATTTGGTTGATGATCCATCGCTTCAACTTTTCCGATCGTCTGACCACAGATGAGCTGTTCCAAATCGGCATCATCACCATTGAAAAGGCCGCTAACTACTACAACCCCACTCGGCCTGGACGATATAGAAGATTCTCAAGCTGGGTCTTTTCCTCCTCAGACAGAAGTTCCGCAACCTCTTCAAGCAAGAGCTGGGATATGAGCACAAACGCAAAACACTGTATGGGCAGCTCAGGATGAATGCTCCTCTATGCAATCATGACACCCCTCAAGACTTCGCCATCCTCGAAGAGTTGAAGCAACTGCTCAAGCCCCTCTCCAAGACGCTATCGTTCAAAAAGCAAATCCATGCATTCCGGGCCTTTTACCTGGACGGTGAAACCACTCAGCAGATTGCCCTCAGCCTGGAACTGACGGTTGGCAGTGTCAAAGCCTATCTCTACGAAGCCCGAAAACAACTCAGGGGCAATCCCCAGATCCAAGAATGGGTAAGGCTGTACTGAACTTTCCTTTGGCCAGGGGAAAACCCTATCCGCCTAGCTGGAATGCTAACCCCTGTGCGATCACAAACCCCTACTGCCGGGGATATAGCCTGCGATCGCAAAACCTCTTTCTACAAATCAATATCCCAATCAAAGAGACGATCTATGAAAAGATTCACTCTCTCTTTCTCCCGTGTCCTTCAACGACTCAAGGACCATTTCAAGCTGCAACAATGCGCTTCCTGTGGACTGTGGTACAGAACACTGGAGCTTGACCAAGATGGCATCTGCCACGACTGTGGGCGCTATCTCTGATGAGGCAATACCCCTCGTATAGCCAATAATTACGCCTTGGAGGGCTCACCATGACTCCTTTCGATTATGAACTTGCCAAGGGCAATTTAATCAGCGCTATCAATCTCGCGATCCAGGATGCAAACCAAGCTCTTGACGATGCCGAAAACGCGATCACTAACCTCAATAAACGACAACTACATATCCATCATCTCGCTCAAAACGCTCTCAACAAGTTTCAAAGACTGTAAACGAAGCACCTTACTTAACTGCTTCAACCCTCTCGCTACAAATTTCAGAGGAAACATTTATGCTAACTGCTTCTGAACTGCTTGCTGATCTTGATCATTACTATTGCACTACACAACATTACAAACACCCCTTTGGCCTTCTCTATACCGATGGCGTTAAGGCACTGGCTATGGGTGGGGAATGCTACTGGCTCATCGATGCGATCGCGAGTTATCAACCTGGAAAAGTCATTCGCGCTAATCCCACGCTCTTAGAGTTCCAGCGCTGGATGTTAACGGTCAATCCTGACAAAAGTGCGCTCTTGGCTTGCTACGAAGATAGTCCCGAAACCCATAGAACAAAAAGGGTTGTGACTTTGTAGATCCTGCTAAGAGACTAGTGCCAGATCTTCAGGCAAGCAGGTTCTTATTACACTAAATTTCAGTAAGCCAGATACATTCTAAATTATCAAAAACCATATATAGCAATATTTTGACAGCTTAGCTAATTTTAAATTCTGATTTTGGTCAAAAACCTGGAATTAAAATCACCAATCTTATATAGTGATCCGCAAGTGCTGATTCAGTGGTCAAAATTATGTCGCGTTTCGCTCAAATTTCCGACATTCCACCAGTTCGTCTCGTTGAGTTGGGTTTGAAAAAATCGGATGAGAGCAAGTCTTAGTTACACTCAACTTATGCGTACAGGGCTGGTTCACAGGAGTTCCTGTAGAGCTTCTAAGGTTGATTCGATTGTAGTGCTTTTCGTTGCTTCCCCTGAGATCTTCTTTGCATGAAGCCCTTGATGAACTCCATAGCATCATCCACAAACGTATAGACAATCGGCACCACAATCAGCGTTAGCAGGGTCGAAATCACCAACCCTCCCAAAATTACCGTTGCAATGGATGAATAGGCATCTGAGCCAATTTCAGGAAAGAAGGCCAGCCGCACTACAACAATTAGTGTAGTTAGTGTAGTCATCACAATTGCTTTTAGCCGTACTGGTCCAGCCTGTGAAATCGCCTCTTCTCTGGAAATACCTTCCCTTCGCTTGGTTAAAATCAGCTCCAATAGCAAAATTGCAGCTGACATAGACAGGCCCGAAAGAATGATAATCCCCAGAATTGAAACCGTGGACAGTGTTTGATTGGCGAGAATCAACCCACCAAAGACACCCACGAGTTGCAACGGTACCGATAACATCATCACCAAGGGGTGAATAAAGGAATTGAACTGGATGACCAGGATGATATAGATCAGCATTAGTGAAATGGCTAGACCATTGAGCAGGCGTGTGAACTCAGTCATCATGTCGGTCATATCGCCCATGGAGTCAATCCCATAGCCAGGTGGAATCTCTAACTCAGCTCCAGCGTGCATGGCGATCGCCATGCTCAAATCCATTGAAGCAGGACCCTGGCGGCGGTAGTAGCCATTGACATAAACCACCCGCTTGCTGTTGACATGTTCAATCAATGTTGGTCCTTGACGATAGTCGAGCTGCACGAGCGTATTCAGGGGAACCTGTTGACCGTTGGGTGTTGTCAGGTAGGTACTTTCTAAATCTTGGACTGTTCCCCGATCTACTTCGTCATAGCGCACCAAAATTGAATTCTGCCTTAGATTTGGTCGGTTGTAAGAACGCTGGGTCATGCCGCCATTGAGGGCAAATCGGGCTTGGGTGGCAATGGCTTCTACATTCAAGCCCAACTCTTGGGCACGGCGGCGATCAATATTTAGCATTAGCTCTGGCTGTGTCATGGCTGCACTAGTGTGAGCCATCATTAGCCCCGGCGTCTCTTCAGCAATCCGCAATACATCGTTCGCCAGCGGGTGGAGGATATCGAGATCATCACCATAGATCGCCAGCTGAACGGGGGCGGCGGAGGTGGCCATGACATCCACACCCATTTCTTTGAGGGCCAACCGTCGGATACCGGAGATCGTTGCCATTGCCTCGGCGTGAACCTCATCCATCACTTGCCAGATGTCACGCTCACGATTCAGCTTCAGCGTCACGGTGAGCGAGGCGGTATTAGCATTGCCCATACTGTAGCCCGTAAAGTAAGTGCTATTCCGGGTAAGTTCAAAGCCTACTTGGGAGGAGACTTTTTCCACCTCCGGCTGTTGAAGCAACAATGCTTCTAGCTGGGCAGTACTGGTATCGGTTTTAGCGAAGGAACTGCCTGCCTCCATTTCTAGTGTGGCCATAAACTGCCCAGAATCGCCTAAGGGCATCATTTCCTGAGGTACGAGCGGATAGAGCGAGATGGCCAAAACCACCGTAGAAGCGATGACGGCCAAAGTCACTTCTCGGTTGCGAAGCGTTAGCTGCAAGAGCCATCTGTAACTGCGCTCTAATTGTTGGAAACTATAGCTAATGGGAGTCAGTAATTTTTGCAGCCAAGTTTTGCGGTGGGTTGGAGACCAGGTGCGATAAAAGAATGCCGCCAGCAGTGGTACCAGCGTGACCGACACTAGGACCGACGCCACAAATGCAAAAATCATCGGCCACACAAGCCCCACAAACATGAGTCCTGTTAGACCGCCAGACAGCATGCTCGGCAGCAACGCAGCCACCATCACACAACTGGCTGCGACACTGGCTAAAAAGACTTCGCCAGTTCCCCGAATTGCCGCTGCCAGTGGACGGAACCCCTGACGGATCTTTTGCTCAATGGAATCAATCACAATGATGGAGTCATCCACCAGTTTCCCAATCGCCATCATCATGCCAATCAACGTCGAAGAGTTGAGGGACATCTGCATGGGACCAAAGGGCAACGTTGAAAGCGCCAGCGACATGGGAATAGAAATCATGATCAGTGCTGTGGCGCGGAAGTCCTGTAGGAAGAGTAAAATCACTCCCCCGGCTAGGAGAACACTGATGAGCAGTTCCTTAAACGTGCTCTGCAAAATGATATTGACCAGGAAGGAGTTGTCATAAGCTTCTTGAAATTCCAATCCTGGATATTCCTGTTTAATCTTCTCTACTTCTGCTCGCACCCGCTTAATCACCGCTGGAGAGCTAGAGTCCGGCTTTTGAATAATATTCACAGCCAGGGCCGCTTGGCTGTTGTAGCGGTAACTGCTGCGGCGTTCTTCAAAGGTATCCTCAACTGTCGCCACATCTCGAAGATAGACCACTTGGCCATCGCGCTCTAGGAGTGGATAGTCTAGCAGCGCCGCTGCATTTTGCACCCGCTCATCAGTGCGCACGAGAATTTCTGTATCCTCCCGCGTTAGGATGCCAGAGCCTTGGCTCAAATTATTCCGATCCAAGGCATCGCGCACCTCCACAATAGACAGCCCATAGGCTCCCAGCTTTTGGCGATCGACAATCACTTGTAGCTGTCGTCGGTAACCACCAAAGATCGAGACGGCCTGAACATGGTCCACTTGGGTGAGCCGATCCACTAGGGTATTATCGGCAAACTCCCGCAACTGCACCGGGTCCCATTGATCCCCCGTCAGGGCCAAGGTCAACACGGGGCGGTTTAAAGGGTCAATGGGCAACACCCAGTAGGACCGGGCGTTGAGTCCTTGTAGTTCAGTATCTCCCTCCGCTGCATTCATAAGGCTTTGGACAGATTGAACAGCCCGATTAATGTTGCCGCCCCAGCCAAACTGGATCGTTATCAGGGATAGATTTTGCTGGGAGGTTGAGCGCACAAACCGGACATCTTCCAATACCGTCATGCGCTGTTCCAAGGGCTTGGTAATATAGGCTTCCACCTCCTCCGGTGACGAGCCAGGGGCTTGAGTAATGACGGCCACCAGCGGACTTTCCACGTAGGGCATCATCCTCACGGGCAACCCCAGCAACACCAATAGTGACAGGATCAAGATACCGATATAGAGTGCAGTTACTAGAACTGGATGCTTGATAGACCAGCGGGTGAGAAATTCTTTCATCGGGCTTACGCCTTCATTGACCTACTTCACCTCAAAGGCTAGGGTTGCAGGTTCAGCATCCTTGGCCTTTACCTGCACTGTCCAAGGACCAGCCATCCCAAAGTTGGTTTTAATTTTGAACTCCTGGGCTTTATCTCCGGGTTCCACAATGGCCAGAGAGGTCATATCCGCTTCGCCTTCCATGGGCATTGAGACTTGGACAGAGACATCCTCGGGCGTGAGATTCTCCTTCTCAACGCGAACCACCAGTTCGGCATCGCCCATGGGCACTTCGGCGGATTTAGGACTCACTAAATGAATATCCTTAGATGTGTTGCTGGGGTCCATGCCTTCCTTGTCACCATCAGGCTTGGATTTTGCCTGCTCTGTGGGAGCTTCTGCGCTGTCCGATGTCTCTGCAGCTTGTTCTCCTGATTGGGCACTACAGGAAAATAGAAAGGTGCTCACAAGAGCGATCGCCAAAAAGATTTTCTTCATATCAGTCCTCACAATGAATGATGTTGATATTGTTTGAGGTCAATTCAATCCCTCGAAAGGCGTTCTATTGAGCCGTTAGCTTGAACTGGGCGCGTCCTAGATGCTCGGCATCCTTGACCTGGGCCTTAATCACCCAGTCTCCCTTCATCCCAAAATGGGTCTTTACCCGAAACTTACCCGGTTCCGGTAAAGCTTTGAGGTCTACCATGGCCGTCATGGGAGCCATATTTTTCATCGGCATAGTCACATCCACTTCAAGCTGCTTAATGGCCAAGGGGGATAGAGTGTCCGCATCGACCACTTGCAAAATCAACTCCTCGGTCCCGGCTTTCACTGTTTTCGTCTTGGGACGGACCAGCTGAATTGAGACATTTCCCGCAGTCGGCGTGGACAATGAAGCTACGGGCTCACCAGCCGCGTTGACGACCGCAACCTTTGAGTCTTCTAACAATCGCGAAGTGCCCGTTGTAATGACATGATCGCCGGACTTCAAGCCCTTCACTATTTCAACACGATCACCACTCACGAGCCCCCGTTTTACCCTGCGCCTCACTGCGACTGCCTCTTCGCCATTACCCTGCACCACCCACACCGCTGGCTGCCCCTGAAACTGATGCAGAGCCGTCTGGGGGACGGACAGTGTTGCGGGTTTACTGGCCTTGATGATCTGCATTTCTAGAAACTGACCCGACAGTAGCTGATCGCTGGGGTTATTCACCACTGCCTCTACAGTGACTGTGCGCGTTCGAGGATCGGCGCTGGGGAAAATGCTGGTGATTTCACCAGTGATCGGTGGCATCTTCGTACCCGGAATCAGGGCTTTGACGCGGGTTCCTTTACCAATTCCGACCGCATCGGCCTGAGCGACATTTGCCCGTAACCTCACCCGGCTATAGTCCCCAATTTTGAGCACCCCCATTCCGGGCTGAACCACTACCCCCGGATCGGCCATCCGAGACTGCACAATCCCGCTAATGGGGGCGGTGAGATTGGTGTAGCGCTCCATGACAACCGCCGTGTTCGCCTTTGCTTGGAATTGATTGATCTTGGCACGGTCTCGCCCTAGCTCTGCCTTCATTCGCACCCACTTGGTTTTTGCTCCAGAGATCGCTGACTCCTTGGCTGCCACCTCTGATGCGACGAGGTCATAGTCGTTTTGGGAAATGGCCCCGCCTGCAGCCAGAGCCTTAAAGCGTTTGGCCTTGAGCTTCATGTAATCCAGTTCAGCAGCCATACGGTCAATCTCGCGCTGTTGCTCCTCCAACTGCATGCTGTTAGCGACTAGAATCTCACGCATGACGTCCCTCTCAGCCTTCGCTTCGACCAGTTCAGTTCGTCGTTCTAAGGCATCAAGTTGGGCAATCACTTGGCCCTTGGTAACGCGATCGCCTGGGTAAATTGAGTAATCTCTGAGTTGTCCCGCGACGCGCGGGTACACCGTGACTTCTAGGTAGGGATACACCGATCCCGTATACTGAATCGTTTCCTGAACCAAACCGGGGCGGATTTCCTCTACCTGAACGGGTATTGCATTGAAAGCCCCATCCACGGCCATCATCTCATCATGAGACATACCCCCATGATCCATTGTCCCCTGCTCTGTATCTGCCATCGCCATCTCACCGAACTGCTTGACAGCAAACCAGATGCCACCTGAGAGGACCATGAAAATGCCCAAGGCAAATAAACTTTGGAACGGACGAAAGCCAGGGGAATGACTGATAGAGGCGACCTGGGAGTCATTATCCTCGCACGCATCGCCTTCGGCCTCCTCAACTTTGGCTAATGGAGAAACAGATATTTCTGATTCAGCAGGGTTAGACTCGACACGATCTTGGGTCATTCTTTTGTCGTTACTAAATTTGTAAGGCTGAACTGATAAGACGTTTGCTTACACAAGCATAAATACCAATTATGAAATCAGGATGAGATGGAAGCCAAGAGAGAGAGGATTTGGAAAACAGTGATTGCTGGAGCAGAGCAGCTCTTTGAATGATATGCACGGTCTAGACTCTCAATCTAACTTGAGAGTCTAGAGTCGAGTATCAGTTAACTCAAGGAGTAGGAGGTTGAGTCTGAGAACTTTACCCCTGTCCGACACCTGTCTGGATGAGTGATCCCTCTTCTGTCACTTTAGGGGGAGGATAAATTCTTGATTGTTTCTCGTCTATTTCCGTATTTTTGCGCCGAAGAACAATTTTTAACAATAACGGGAAATCGTTATTACAGATTTTATCTGGCCAGAGTGACAAAAGAGGGGTGATACCAAATCCGACTTTGATACCCCCGATATCCTAAAACGCTAGAAAGTTTCAAGAACAATGATAGTGAAAGCTACGGAGATAATCGTTTCGGGGTTTAGCAAGCCGGATTTGGTATGACTTACAGGAAACAGGCTTCTAATTCTGACAGCAGCCCGACAGTTTGCTGTTTACCACCATCGCTGGAACCCGATGAATGCCATACTGAGTAGCTTGCTCAAGACGCTGAGCGGTATCATCTGCACCAAGGTGCCAAATCTGGATCTTACAGGAGGGGCAAGCTAACTCTTCTACAGACTGGACCGTACCATCGCAAATGGGGCAATCCTCTTTAAAGACTTCTTTTGAATGCTGAGTCATTTTTTAAGCCTCTATAACCGTTGTGAAATAGCTTAAACCCTGCAGCTAACTTGAGAGTCAAGCCTTAGGTGTAAAAATGCATATTTTTCTTGAATGGGGTAGTTTCCTTGGAAATTGAGTCTGCGATAGATAGGATTTCATCGTTTGCAGATTCATGCTACACCTAAACTCTCAAGTTAGCTTGAGAGTTTAGGTTAGAAACAATGCAGTTATCAAAAGTGTGGTGAGAATGAGCCAGATCACGAAAGCTCAAGAAGTACACTCCACTATATCAGCGTTGAAGTATGGCGAGTTGGCTACTTAGACAGCGGTAGCGATCGCCGCTTTAATTGAGGCAGGGGTATCTTACCCCCCATATTGACCGGAATGCCTATCTAAAGCATCTGCCTTTTGAGGTCTTGAGTGCGGACTGGGAGTAGCATCTTATGCAAAAACGAACGAACAACGCCAACTTAATGCTTTTGGAGCAGGCTTTGTCATAGATAGGCTATTTGTAAGCACCCTTGACCTTAAACCCAACTTCAAGGTCTAAGTTAGGGATATATAGCTTAAAAAGGAGCAATAACAATGGCCAAGCGTCAAGTTGAAGTGTTTACTGCCGGATGCCCCCTCTGCGACCCTGCGGTTCAATTAATACGGGAGCTGGCCTGTAACAACTGCGAGGTTCAGGTTTACGACTTGCGAGACGACTGTGCAACCAATGTTTGCCGAGACAAGGTTACGCAGTACGGGATTCACCGGGTTCCAACCGTAGTTGTGGATGGCAAATTGACGGAATGTTGTCAGAACCAGCAGTTAATCTCGCGAGATGCTCTGATTGCTGCTGGTATTGGACAAAGTTAACTCTAGAGTGGAATCTGCTCCCCTGGCATCAAGGAGGTTAATGAGCGTGAATCAAGGATTATTGATCGGCGAACTGAGTCGTCAGGCAGATGTCCCAGTATCAACCATTCGCTACTACGAGAGCCAGGGACTCCTTAAGGCTCCTGAGCGCACCCGTTCCCAGTATCGAGTCTATTCGCAAGAAGCTAAGGAACGTTTGCAGTTTATTCAAAAAGCCAAGCGCTTTAGGCTTTCCTTAGAAGAAATCAAACAGATCCTGGCCCTCAGTGAGCAGGGCATAGCTCCGTGCAAGCGCGTTAGTCAGATGCTAAAGCAACACCTGGTTGCATTAGATCAGCACATACAGGAAATGGTGGTTTTGCGCCAAGAGCTAGCCAATCGATATCAACGCATTAGGACAGTACTCCCCGATGATGATTTAGAGGAGTTCCCCGAAGAGCTGTGTAATGGCAGCGTCTGTGGTTTCATTGAGCACGATGATGACAACCATCTCCTTAAGGCAGAACCACATGAAGCCTAAAAATGCACTGATTGCAAGTTTGACAGGAACGGTTGTTGTTGCGCTTTGCTGTTTTACGCCGATCTTGGTCATTGGGCTGGGTGTGTTGGGCTTGGGAGCGTGGGTCGGCTATCTCGATTATGTTCTGCTGCCTGCTTTAGGAGCCTTGATAGGACTGACCTTCTGGTCCTACAGGCGTTATCGTTGCCATTGCCGCAAGCAAAACTAACGACTGGGAATAAGGATTATATGAGCCAATGTTGTTGTCCACCTTCATCCTCTACCAAGACATCGTTCACCTGTCCTCAGGGGAACTGCCGAGGGAAGCCAATTCAACTCATTACCTTAAAAAGTTTACTTAAACCCGCTGCCCTAGAGCGCTTAGAGCCACGCAGTGATTATCGCTTCTGTGATACGCCAGCATGCCCGGTTGTTTACTTTTCCAATCAAGGCAGTGCCTATACCGTGCAAGATTTGAAGGTATCTGTATTCCAAAAAGATAATAGAGATGATGTCCCGGTTTGCTACTGCTTTGGGTGGACTAGACAACGGATTCAGTCTGAAATGGAATGGTCAGAAAATCCTCAAGTCGTCAAGATCATCACGGCCCACATCAAAACAAAACGTTGTGGTTGTGAAGTAAATAACCCCCAGGGCAGTTGCTGTCTAGCCAATGTACGCCATGTGATTGTTGATTATCGACATCCTGATAGTCACTAACGATGCGCAAATGGGCATACACAACCCCTAACGACAATCGTTTCCGAGAAAAACGGTATTCAGTATTTATTCGGACGGATATGTCTAGTATTAAACCCAAATAACCGGGCATATCCGTTCAGATTAAGTGGAGGTTTAAATCAAACACCTCTCACTTTAGATTATCTCAAATGCTTATTGAGTAAAGACTACAGCTTATTCGCATTTAATATAGGTCCGATATTCTGTTTGCGGATCGTAACAGTTAGCGAGAGAAATAGCTAAAGGCTTCGTGAATTAATTTTGGAGAATGGCAAACGAGCAGGCAGGCAAAAAACATAACCATCAATCCAATAGCTGCTTTGGCTCGCTTTTTGATATTTGAGATATCGCTTTGAGAACTCTGAGGTTCATTAATTGCAGGGATTTGTTTGTCCATAGAATTTCTCCAAAGAGAATGAATTAGTTTAGGTGAAACTCTGAATTAAACAGTTTGACTGCAAATCCTGAACTCTCGCCTAGAGTGAACAGCTTTGTATATAGTTTAGTTATTAGAGTCATATACGAAGCCATTCCTAAAGACTAAAAAAGAAGAATAGAAACAAAGCTTTTCCAATTCACAACTCGGGCAACGTTAGTTCAATTGAGATGGGAGATACAACTTAAAAAACTACTGTCATCTGGGGGTTTAGAGCAAGAAATAGGAAGTAGGTTGCATAGATTTCTCCTGTGATCGCGGCTGTCGAGATGAGGAGCCTCCCAGTATGAGAAGGCATAGAAAAATTACTGATTGTTCGACAACCATATTTTGGTTAAACATTGAATTTTATTATTTAAATTTCAATGTTTTAAATCTTTGATGAACTCAGCCACACTTGAATTGAGTAGGCCCAAAGGTAGCGACGCTGCAACAAAGTGCCACGCGATCGTTGTAACCTTTACTAGGCTGTGATCCCAGAAAAATTTTTACAAACTTGCGCGAGAACAGTCATTTATGGGCAAGTTTTATGAGAAAAAAGCCCTGGAATGCCTATTCTGCCGTTGTTTTTGTCGAAGAGCCAACCACTATTTATGGGCAAGTTAACAAAAACCACAAAAATATTTTTAAAACCCTTGCTGAGTATAACTTCTAGCCGTTGCGTGGCACTTCGTTGCGGCGTCGCTACCTTTGAGCCGAGTAGTATTGGTTTCAACTTCACTGGAGCTACAAATTAAACCATTCCTAAAAAAACAAGGAACTAGGTATTGCTGAAATATGGCCCCCATTCAGCAGATTGTAGAGCAGATTTTTGAATAATGCATAAAACCCATACAGAGAAAGGCTTATAAAATGAGTCTTTTAGAAAAATTCATAAAGCCTCTCAACAATGCACCTTTATTAAGGATGAGATCATTACCGATTGCTGCAACTTTAGTCGTTTTGAGAATATTATTTTGAAACACTCCTTGCTGTTGAATTTCTGGCGATAATTATTTTGCTCTCTAGAAATTTTTCCGGCAGCGAAAACTGGACAGGGAAATCGATTGCTCAAGATAGTAGAAATGACTTGACCTGGTAATGCTACCATCTCTTTATTCTCAATTTTTAGCATTTATTATAGATATACTTCTTCCAGATTGTAAAATACCAAGCCCAATCAGAAAAATTGCTCACGATCGAGATAGATACGCATTTGTCACATACTGCTGCACCATACGATGGGTATTAAAAAAGGAAGCATTCAGAGCAATAGATTGCCGCATTACATCGATCCATCGCTTCCGCTCACGATAAAACATGGGTGCGATTAGGTTCTCTATCTTCCAATACAAGTCCTCTCCATCCGCTTGGTTTAGAGATTCCAAATCAGAGGCATCTTGTTCCCGTGAACCAACTGACCAACCCGTCACGCCATCGATATATCCTTCAATCCACCAACCATCCGGGACGCTGAAACTGGGAACACCATTGTGTGCTGCTTTCATGCCAGAGGTACCAGAGGCTTCTAAAGGTCGCTGTGGAGTATTGAGCCAGAGGTCAACACCTGACACGAGTATTCTGGCTAGATCCAGATCGTAGTTCTGCAAAAAAACTACAGAGATTTCACCCTTTAATTGGTTAGCCACCCTAAAGATTCGGCGAATCAATTCCTTACCAGGATCATCTTTAGGATGGGCTTTACCAGCAAACACAAATTGGAGGCGACCTATTTTGTCAGTAATCTCTCTCAGTCGATTAATATCAGAGAAAATTAAATCTACTCGTTTATAAGAAGTGGATCTGCGAGCAAACCCAACTGTCATAACATTCATCTCCAGAGAACAGTTCGTTCGTACTTTAATCAATTCAAGTAGCTCAGTTTTTGCATCAATATGGGCTTGCCAAATTTCAGTTTTAGGAATATCGATCGCATGCCTGAGCATTGCAGGGTCTTTACTCCAACCAGGAATATAACGATCAAAAAGAATTCTAAAACTATCACAAGTCCAAGTCCATGAATGAACACCGTTAGTAATGTGGTGAATGGGCTGAGCGGGGAACATTATTTGGGAGACTTCTTCGTGACGCTTAGCTACGCCGTTAACGTAATGACTCAGATTGAGCCCTAATACCGTCATATTTAAGCAATCGTCACCAGCCAGCATTTGTAGTACATTTAAAGGCACAATTTCCTCCCCAACAGACTGGACCAAATCGTATTGAAATTGATCATGTCCTGCTGGAACTGGGGTATGGGTAGTGAAGACACATTGGCTTCTGATACTGTTATAGTCCCACTCTGACGTTTGTCCCTTATGCTGTTTGCTTAAGAGTTCTAAAACCAGCAAACTGGCATGTCCCTCGTTCATATGGAATCGCTCAATGCCTTGATAACCAAGAGTCTCAAGCATTCTAATCCCACCGATTCCTAGAAGGGTTTCCTGGGCGAATCGATATGTTTCATCACCGCCGTATAGAGTGTCAGTCAGTGTACGGTCGAACTCTGCATTTTCTTCAACCCTAGTGTCCAAGAAGATAAGGGGGACAGTATAGCCACTGAGGCCGACGATATCATATTGCCAAGCTCGAACTCGAACTAATCGTTGCTCGATCGTGACTGTGATACTTTCAGTTAAGAGGCGTAAAAAACGCTCTGGCTCCCATTGCACAGGCTTTTCCTCCTGAGCCCCCCAGTCATCTAATACCTGTTCAAAATAGCCCTGGTGATAAAGTAAACTCACACCAACAATAGGGACTTGCAAATCGGCACAGGATTTTAGAGTATCCCCAGCAAGAACACCTAAACCACCGCTATAACTAGGGATAGCAGAACCCACTGCTACTTCCATTGAGAAATAGGCAATTTTCCGATTCTCCCTATTGCCTTCATCGCTGCTCGTCACCAGTGCCGTAGTGTAGATCTCTGGATGCTCAAAAAACTTGTAGCGACAAAATTCTGAGCAGAAGTGGATTTCCTGTTCCTGGTAGAACGCACTTAGTGCTCTGTCCGCCTGTAGAGACATTCCACACACTGGGTCTTTTAAAGTACTATTCATAATTTTCTCCCTTTTGGCTTTTCTCGCCCACAGCTATATATGCAAAGCCCATCAATAGCTCAGTGAAGATAGACTTTGGCAGATATTGTTGGATCGGTTCCCAGGGGTGGCGATCTGTCACCTTCAAATTTGCACCAAAGGGTCGAAGAAAGGGGTAAGACAACAATGGAGCCGACAATGACAACCAATTTTTTGGCTTTTTGAAATCTAAAATGCACCACCTTTTTCCGGGAGAGAGTGCTTGACAACCATTTTGAATCACATGATCAAATTCAGGAACGAGGGTGATTGCCCATGTCGAGAGAATCCCATCAACTCCTTTAGGGAATGAATACTCTGCTGCATTAGCTTGAACAAGCTCTACATTGTTCCAGTGATTTTCTTCTACTCGTTGGTGAGCTTGGGCCAGCATTTCGGCTGTTAGATCAACACCAATAATTTTGCCTTCAGAGCCAATCGCTTTTTCCAACAGAGGGAAGTTTAGACCTGTGCCACAGCATAGATCGATCACAGTATCACCAGGTTGAAGCTGCATGGACGAGATCGCTTGCTTTCGATAGTTAAAGTAGCCGAAGGGGCTTAAAATCAGGCCCAGAAGTCTTTCCCCAAGAAAGTCATAACTTTTAGCTAATCTTTGATAGGTCTTGGCAATATTGTCCTGCTCTGATATTTTCTGTTGATGGTGTGGGGAATAAGTCATTTATATTTCCTCTATAGTGACTCTAAATTCTTAATAATTTAGAGTATTCATAAATCATGAAAAGCTCATCACTGTAGCGAAGATTATCCAATCATATCGGCAACTTTCATTGCAGAAGTTATGGCACCTTCATGTAAACCATCCCCAAGATAAGCTCCTACATAGTAGGTACTATTTTCCCCATTAGTGGCAGCGATTTCATCTCGATATCGGAATGACTCTGTTGTATACAATGGGGTGTGATGTTTCTGGATATGAACAATCTTATCTTTGGCAATAATTTCTTCTAACTGAAATGATAAGAAATAATGCTCTGCTGATGCAGGGAGACCACAAAGTTGATTCAGGCAGCCGTTATATCCCCATCGGGTATCTGTCTGAAAGAAATCAAATTCTGAAGGTTGACGGATGCCGTACTTGTCATACATTGAAGTATCTGTATGAACTGTAGTGGTTACAAAATTGGCTTGCCAAGCTGAAAATCGTCTAAGCTCAGCATCAGTTGGATCTGAGAGCAGCGACATTACTTGGTCAGGTGGTGTGGCAAATACAACTTTATCAAATTCCTGAATTTCACCCTGGGATTGCTCAATACTGATAATATCTGGATTTCTGGAAATATTAGCAATTTGAACATCGAGCAAAACCTCGCCTTTAAACCGTTTTAGAATCTTTTCAATGTAGGTATATACGCCTCCTTCAACCCTCAGCCAGTTGACTGCGAGGTAATCGCGTAACATAGGAATTGCTAATTCTGCAGGGAAGTCATTGATGAGTTTAAAGGGAATCGAGTAGCTATACATCGTCAACAACTTGAGCCAGAGGTTGCTGGTACTATCGTCTTTCAGGTAGCGAGATAGTGACTGATCGTAGAAATCATCCATGTCAGTAAATCGAGTTTTCAACCATAATCCAGCTGAACGAACATGGAGACTATTAAATCGAAGATATTCAATTAGACGTTGGATGCCTTTGAAGTTTTTCTCAATCGCAACATCTGACAAAAAGTTACTGCTATCTTTGAGAAACAACTCTGAACCAACATTTACAGGTACCAATTCCACTTCTAGTTCTTGCATGAGAGCGACGAAGTTATGAAATGCGTCGGGAAATTCGAGAGGTCCACTTTCCAAAATTTCATTGCACAAAATTTCATTGCACTCAAATTGGCTGGGTTTCACGTTTTTGTTTAGAGTCCGAATATGTCCCCCTAGTATGGGCTGCCGCTCAAATACGGTAATGTGATGATCTAGTTTATCGAGTAGATAAGCTGTGGCCATTCCAGCAGCGCCGCCGCCAATAACTGCAATTCTCATCACGAACTCCTAAATTAACTGATTGAGCGGATATTACTAAAGCGTCTTTAACCGTTGCCGAGAAACACGTCACCAGATAAGCGCTGATACAGTAATGCTCCCGTCCAAAAGGTAGGAGCAAAACCTGGATATCCAGACGAGGCATTGCAGAAGTAAAAGTGATTCAGGGACGTTTTATGGTTCAGCCGCCCCAGCCCCATATTTTGTGGTGTCAAGCTTGAGCCATAGGAATTACCTGCAGGACTCCAACAAAAGCGTTCATTGGTTGTAGGACTGCCTGTGATGTGAAAAACCATATGCTTCCTAAAATTTGGGACATAGTGTTCTTCCACAACATTCAGGATGGAATCAAAAATTTCTTGCTTTTTGCGGTTGTAGGCTTTGTGATCGTTTTCTCGTAATTGCTTGAAGTAGTTGTAATTAGCAACGGTGAGAAATTCAACAATCTGGCAGTCCTCTGGGCAATCATGATTCTCTTCTGTTAACAAAGTGGGTGTGGTAATAGCGAAGCTGGGATTGGAATAGTCGCTATACTCATACATTTGAGCAAAGGCTTCATTGAGATCTACATGCCCCGTATGAGAGAAATTCCATTTTCCAAATCCGTAGTCTCTCAGGTCAAGATCTTTGATGACACAATATGCCATGTAATTCGATGCTGAATAGTCATACCTCAGCTTTCGGCGAATAGATGGGGCAAATTGTGATTCTCCAATCATCTTGGCGGCTTGTTGGGGATCAATATTACAAATCACATTATTGCCCGTGAATTCATGGGTTTGATGGGTAGTTAGATCCATTACCTCAACGCCAGTGACTGTTCGGTCTACGACCCTGAAATTTGTAACTTCATGATTGAGTAGTAACTGTCCTCCGTGTGATTCAAGTACTTTGACTAACGAAGTGATGACATACTCAAAATGCTGGGTTGGGTAAAATGCACCTGCTTGGTAACCTCTGAATAACGCAACCCAGGCGTAGAATGACAGTTGATTTGGAGGTAGCAAAAAATCTGGCCATTGCAGTGCTAATAGAGTTTGAGCAGCTTGAGGCAGCTTGAACCTATCAAATACATCCTGAAGTGTGCTGTTGAGGTATTGGACGGCACAAGATACCTCTTCTATATGCTTTAACAGTTCAATTGGCTTAACAGGAGGCGCAAGTTTTTTTAAGCCTGCACCAGCTTTTTCAACTTCGTTGATGAATTGGCGAATACAATCACTATGGGCAGGAAACAACTTAGATAATCGCTGGATCAATTTGTCTGAGTCCGAGGGAATGTCCAATGCATATCCCGGCATTCGCATATGGTCAAAGCCATCTGGGTCATAACGCTCAAAGGTTACTTCCTGAGCCAACCCTAATTTTTTGAGTACTCGATTCACCGTTTGCCCTTCACCACAGTCCCATACATAATGGAGTTGGGCATTAAATCTATATTTTTTAGCCATTGTAAATGTATGCCCAAAACCTCCTGGATGCTCATGGGCCTCTAACATTCGAACAGTTTTGCCACTTTTTGCTATTAGAGAACCAAAAACCAATGCTGACAAGCCACTGCCTACGATTAGGTAATCTGTTTGCATGCTTGTGGATCCTTACTTGATAGTGAGTAGTAGTGATAGTAGAAGGGAAACCATAACTATTATTGGAATGATGAACTATAACCGTTTCTATAGGTTCTAAATTGCAATATTGAGCCAATTCTTTAAGACTTTTAATTACTTAGAAATCTTAAAGAATATTCCCAATCTTTTTTCAGGGTAAATGTTAATTTTGACTAACCTCCAAGAAATCTATTTATTGCGATTACTTTGAATAGTATGTGTTGAAGATGTAATTCAGTAATTATCTTAATTACCCCTATACTACACAAACTAAAAGAACAAAATTTATTTAAAAAATTGTATATTTAGCAGATAAAGTAAGCTTAATGAGATAACGAAAATTGCCGCAAGAAAATGGTGATTATTAGAATAATGAAAAGTGTTCGCTAAATATCATGGGGCTTTACTATGCATGCTAATTCTGCTCTCCATAGCTTTTGTATAAGTGCTGGTATTGTATATTTCTATCTATGTAGATATTGCATAACTAAAATCAGTAGTAATCGATTGTGATTGAGAGTGTTAGAAAACCATAAATTATACCCTTTAAGTACGATTTTTAATCATCAAATTAACTTCATATTTTTATCTAAATTGCGAATCTAACTCAACTGTAAATCAAAAAACCTTTTGAGTAAATGATTAAAATCTCAATCTAAAAAAACAGGTATTTATTTTTATTTAAGGTTTTTTAGATATA
Source organism: Acaryochloris sp. CCMEE 5410 (assembly GCF_000238775.2). NCBI lineage: Bacteria > Bacillati > Cyanobacteriota > Cyanophyceae > Acaryochloridales > Acaryochloridaceae > Acaryochloris > Acaryochloris sp. CCMEE 5410. The sequence goes on from NZ_AFEJ02000003.1 coordinate 31,211, forward strand.
TCATAGAGGTCAAAATTTCTAGGTCAGAAGCTTACAAAACTCGTTTTTTTTAGCTTACTTTTATAAAATTTTCTCAGGGTTGCAACAAACAGTTTGAGTAGGCGTTGTTGCATAAATAAAGCTAGTCACAGTATTGGTTTCAGAGCTTAGAGCTGGGGAAAATCTTCGATTTTTATTCATTTTGGACAATCTGGATCGCTGAAACCTTCTCACAGCAAGGATCGATTCATGCAACAAAGCCGTTTGAGTAAATTTTCTGAAGTATTCGGCATAATTTATAGACTTGAATCATAAGCCTTAATTATTGCAATCCTTTAAGAGCTGATTTCTTAAGTCGCTGAAACCCTATAGAAACAGGGATCTAAGAAATCAGTTTGAGTCAGACTTGCAGCTCACCATAATCATTGCATCACAAAGAACGCAGGCGTTTTAAGATTTACTTTAGAAATCAGCTCTAAAAACATTTTTGATTTTCTCTATTTCTTGGTATTCTTTGAGCTACATCTAGCACCTAAAATTTGCTGACCTAAGTATGGGCTGTTGCCATCGAAAAAGAAAATATAGTACCTATATAATATCTTAAAAGATTTAGCCTTGATTACTCATACCATTTTTGAGGCGAATTGATACTTGGAAAGTATCAATAACTTATTTACCATGCTCACAATCTAAGTTGTATTGCTATCTGACATTGCTTTTACTTATAAAGTTTAAGATCAACGACATGGAGTGAATAATTAGAATCTCTAGTAATTAAAAGGCATTAATATCCTGTGAGGAAAGTTATGCAACCTATTCTAGATAAAAAATATAGATTTTTTGTCTCTTTTGTTCCTAATCTATATAAGATATCTTGTAGCAAACTATATTAATAATCCTTAGCCTAAGAGCTGATTTATTAAGTCGCTGAAACCCTCTAGAAACAAGAATTTAAGAACTCACTTTAATCGGGCTTGCAACTGTCATAGTCATTACCACACAGGGGATGTAGGTATTTTAAGATTTACTTTAGAAATCAGCTCTAAGATTTTTATACGTAGTAGGAGACATGCAATGACTGTCTATGCTCAAGAGCTAAAAGCCATAGCCCAATCCATGGTCACCCGAGGTAAAGGTCTGTTAGCAATTGATGAAAGTAATGGCACTTGTAATAATCGCTTTGAAAAACTGGGCATACCAACCACTGAGGAAAATCGCAGAGCCTATCGTGAGCTACTTCTGACCACTCCCAATCTTGCAAATTATATAAGTGGACTTATTCTCTTTGACGAGACGATTCGTCAAACGACTAAGGAGGGGAAGCCCTTTGCCCAAGTGATTGCTAATTTGGGTATGATCCCTGGCATAAAGGTTGATACAGGGGCAAAAGATTTGGCAGGCCATCAAGGCGAGAAGGTGACCGAAGGGTTAGATAATTTGCGAGATCGCATTGCTGAGTACTACAAGATGGGAGCCCGATTTGCTAAGTGGCGTGCTGTGATTACCATCGGGAATAAGATTCCAAGTGATGCTTGCATGTTAGCAAATGCTCATGCCCTAGCTCGGTATGCTGTTTTATGTCAGGAAGGTGGCCTAGTTCCAATCGTTGAGCCTGAGGTCCTTATTGATGGGGAACACACCCTAGAGCAGTCTTTTGAGGTTACTGATCAGACACTGCATTCAGTCTTTAATCAACTTCATACTCAAGGGATTGAGTATGATCAAATGGTGCTCAAACCTAGCATGGTCATTGCAGGCCAAGAAAGTAGTCATCAGTCAAGTATTGATGCAGTTGCAGAGGCAACCGTTAAATGTCTGTTAAAGAATGTGCCTGCAACCGTCACTGGCATAGCCTTCCTTTCAGGGGGTCAAAGCAATGAACAAGCTTCAGCTCATTTAAACCTTATGAATGAACGGTTTTACGATCAATGCCCTTGGCCAATAACCTTCTCCTACGGACGTGCCATTCAGCAACCCGCTCTCGACTATTGGCAGGGGGATAGCAATCGAGTTGCCGAAGCTCAAAAACGGCTGCTTCACCGAGCAAAATGCAATAGCCTAGCTAGTTTAGGTAAATATAATCCAGATGTCGAACGAGAACTAGGTTACGGATAAGTTAAAAAAGTACGATGGGACTACCATGTTATCAACTGAAACCTACATTATGGATGAGAATCTTCATGGATAATCATGTGCCTATTCGGTTACGAAGCTGGTATGGTAAATGATCTCGATCTCCTAAGCGCTTCAACATAGGACCATGGCGATCAAACTCTACCAAACTGACAGAGGCGACTAGCATCTCAATGCGATCACGATAGCGACCCAGGTCAATCCCAAGAAGGCTACAGAGCATAATGCGAATCGTTGCTTTGTGGCCAACAACTAGCACATTGCCTGCAGGGAAAGTCTCTTCGATTTCTGCAATCACCAACGAAGCACGACTGGCAACTTGAACTGCTGTCTCTCCCCCTGTAAGCGGATTCCAGGCTGGTTCAGTGAGCCAGCGGACGTAATCCTCAGCGTAGTTTGCCTGTACATAATCAGGAGATCGATCTTCCCATTCCCCATAGCTAATCTCTTTGAGACCGTCCCGAAGCTGCAGATCAACCCCCGTAGCCTCACATAAAGGCATAGCTGTGGCGATGGTACGTTTCATGGGACTTGTATAAACAGCAGCCCATAAGATCCTTTGGTAAGTATTCCTGAAGGCTTGCGCCATTTGTAAACCCGAGGGGGTTAGTTCTGGGTCTAGTTCTCCACAATACCCTCCAGTCTGGCTGTGGGACGTTTCACCATGCCGTAGAAAATAGAGGTTTAAACTCATATGTGGGTGTCAGTCAATATCAATCAATTAAATAAGGCAGTATCGTCCTGAGTGTAGTAATTCATTTCAATTGGAATAGACGGAACATGCCAGATATTTTCGGCGTACTCCCGAATGGAACGATCTGATGAGAAGTAGCCCACGCGAGCTGTATTCAGGATAGACATGCGAACCCAATGATCTGGGTCAAGATAGGCTTGACTTACCTGCTCTTGGCATTCGATGTAGGACTGATAATCGGCGCAAAGAAGATATGGGTCATGGCAGAGTAGCGCATCAACGAGCGGTCGAAATAAGTTGCGATCACCGTGAGAAAAAAAACCAGATTCAATCCGATGCATGGCCAGAAGAAGATCAGGATTGTGCTCACAATACTCACGGGGAGAATACCCTTGGGCTTCTATCTGAACTACTTCGTCAACTGCGAGTCCAAAGAGGAAGAAATTCTCTACCCCAACCGCCTCACGAATTTCGACGTTAGCACCGCCAAGCGTTCCAATGGTGAGTGCTCCATTCAGAGACAACTTCATGTTGCCTGTCCCCGAGGCTTCCTTTCCGGCAGTGGATATCTGCTCAGATAGGTCAGCAGCGGGGTAGACAGGCTGGCTATTGGTGACATTAAAGTCTGGTAGAAATACCACCTTGATTCGATCTTGAATATCTGGATCATTGTTAACCACATCCCCCACAGATGTAATCAGTTTAATAATTAGCTTCGCCAAAAAATTGTCAGGTGCAGCCTTACCAGCAAAAATAAAAGTCCGCTCAGGAAGATCCAGATCTGAGTTCTGTTTGAGGCGGTTGTAGAGCGTGATGATGTGCAGGACATTAAGATGCTGACGATTGCACTCGCGGATGCGCTTCACCTGAATATCAAACATCGAGTCAGGGTTGACGGTGATTCCAGTTCGATCTAGGATTCGCTGGGCAAGGGCTTGCTTTTTCAGTCGTTTGACCTGCTGCCACGCAGCCCGAAAAGTTGGGTCCTCAGCCAGGGGTTCTAGCTGTTTCAAGTCCTGTAAATGAGTGATCCAGCGATCTCCAATTTTTTGGCTAATCAGATCAGTGAGCTGTGGGTTGCTCAAAGCCATCCAGCGTCGTGGTGTAACTCCGTTGGTTACGTGGGTGAGCTTCTCAGGCCAGAGTTCATGGAAGTCCTGCAGAACCGTTTGCTTGAGCAAGTTACTTTGGAGTGCAGCCACACCGTTAACGGTATGGCTGCCGACACAGGCCAAGTGAGCCATACGTACGAACTTTTCACCGCTCTCATCAATGAGGGATAGCTGAGAAAGCTTTTTCCCATCATTGAAGTACTTTAACCGCAATACATCCAGAAATCGTTGATTGATTTCATAAATGATTTCCAGATGTCGGGGTAATAGACTCTCGAAAAGGCTGAGAGACCATTTCTCTAATGCTTCAGGTAGAAGAGTATGGCTGGTATATGCGAAGGTTTTTTGGGTAATATCCCAAGCCTTGTTCCAGTCCAGATGATGCTCATCTACCAACAAGCGCATTAGTTCAGCAATTCCAATAGAAGGATGGGTGCCATTGAGTTGAACAGCAAATTTTTCAGAAAAGCACTCCAAACGCTTCCCTGTTGCAAGGTGAATGCGTATCATATCTTGAAGCGCACATGACACAAAAAAGTACTGCTGCTCTAACCGCAATTGCTTACCCTGAATTGGCTCGTCATCAGGATAGAGGACTTTTGTGAGGCTTTCAGACACTACCTTTTGGTTAACTGCATCGTAATAATTCCCAACATTAAACGCATCAAACTCAAAGGATTCAGGGGCTTCTGCCTTCCAAAGGCGCAGTGTGTTGGCTGTATTGACCCGATAGCCCAGAATAGGTGTGTCATAGGGAATACCCTTAACAACCTTATGTGGCACCCAGCGAATATGGTAGCGTTCCTCAGAATCTGTAAACGTATCTGTATGACCACCAAAACCAATTAATACCGATTCTTCTGGCCGGGATATCTCCCATGGATTTCCAAATTTTAACCACTTATTAGTGATCTCCACCTGCCACCCATCACAAATTTCCTGCTCAAATATGCCGAAGTCGTAGCGGATGCCGTAACCTATAGCCGGGATCTCCTGCGTCGCTAGAGAGTCCATATAGCAAGCCACCAGTCGCCCAAGGCCCCCATTCCCCAATCCCGGTTCCTCTTCCTGCTCAAGGAGTACATCCAGATCAAGTCCCGATTCGGTCATGGCCTGTTTCACTTCGTCGTATATTCCCAGGTTAATCAAGTTATTTCCTAGATGAGGCCCCTCCAGAAATTCTGCAGAAAGGTAGGCCACCACCTTCACCTGGGGTTGCATACAGGTTTCTGCTGTGGCCAGCCAACGCTGCAACAGGCGATCTCGAACAGTGTAGGCCAACGCCATATAGTAGTCATTCTGACTTGCAGTAGCGGGGATCTTACCCTGAACATAGAACAAATTGTCCGCGAATGCTCGCTTGATCGTCTCCACACTCCGCCCAGTCCGGTTATCCTCAAACTGTACCGCCTGAGTTGCTGATAAATCTGTGACTGTCATAGGAAGTCCTCCATATCTTTTAGGCTGGCTCACACTGTTCTCAAGTCTTAATGTTCCTATGTCTCTCAGTAATAAAAGGCTCCTGTAAAGGCACATGGTTAAGCACTCTTCAGGGTTTATCCAGACAGTTCTGAATAGGGCCATTGCCAATTCACTATCTCATCTTGGTCCTTGCCATACTCATGAGCGTAGGCCAAGCACTCAATGATTTTGTTCTTCATCCGCTCCTTCGCATGGCCTGCCGCTGAGCCCAATTTGGGCACCCGATCAATCACGTCAATCACCAAGTTAAAGCGGTCAACTTCGTTTTTAATTGCCAGCTCCAGTGGAGTATTAATATTGCCCTGTTCCTTGTAGCCTCGCACATGGATGCGCTCTTGATTAGAACGACGATACACTAACTTGTGGATCAACCAAGGATAGCCGTGGAAGTTGAAGATAATAGGCTTATCTGGTGTAAATAGAGAGTCGAAATCCCAATCAGACAGACCATGAGGATGTTCTCCTTCGGACACCATCTTGAACAAATCCACCACATTGACAAAGCGCACCTTGAGCTGGGGAAACTCCTCCCGTAAAATTGCCGTTGCTGCCAGCGATTCCATTGTGGGAATGTCACCACAACAAGCCATTACCACGTCCGGCTCATCCGGCACTGTACCGCAGTCATCATTGCTGGCCCAGTCCCAAATGCCAACCCCCTTTGTACAGTGGGCAACGGCCTCTTCCATCGATAAATATTGCAAGTGTTTTTGTTTATCCGCAATGATCACGTTGACATAGTCAACACTTCGGAAGCAGTGGTCCGCAACTGAAAGCAAGCAATTGGCATCCGGTGGGAAGTAAACCCGCACTACATCTGGGCTCTTATTTGTCACCAGATCCACATAGCCCGGATCTTGATGACTAAACCCATTATGGTCTTGTCGCCACACTAACGACGACAACAGGATATTCAATGACGAGACAGAGCGTCGCCAAGGCACATGATTTCGACAAATGTCTAGCCACTTGGCATGCTGATTAAACATCGAATCCACGACATGGGCAAAAGCTTCGTAGGTGTGAAATAGGCCGTGACGTCCGGTGAGTAGGTAAGTTTCGAGCCAACCCTGCAAAGTGTGCTCACTCAGCATCTCCATAACCCGGCCGTCGCGAGCTAATTCTGAGCCTCCCTCGTCTTCTGGGAAGAGTTCTGCCATCCAGACCTTCTTCGTGACCTGGTAAACATCTTGTAGACGGTTTGAGGCGGTTTCATCCGGCCCCATCAAGCGGAAGTTGTTGGGATTATCCCGCATGATATCCCGTATGAATAAGCCTAGCACTTTCGTATTCTCAAACTCTACGAAGCCGCGTTGATCTCCAATATCAATCGCAAGATCATGGAAGTTAGGTAGCTTTAGCGCCTTACGCAATAGGCCACCATTGGCATGGGGATTGGAGCCCATACGGCGTGTACCAGCAGGCGATAGGTCCTTTAGTTCGGGGATCAGTGCCCCGGTTTCGTCAAACAGTTCTTCTGGCTTGTAGCCACTCATCCATTCTTCGAGCTTGCGTAGGTGATCAGGGTTGTTGTGTATACTGCCCATCGGGACTTGGTGAGATCGCCAAAAGTCCTCAACTTTTTTGCCATCCACTTCCTGAGGGCCAGTCCAGCCTTTCGGTGTTCGTAGTACAATCATCGGCCAGCGGGGTCGCTCAATTTTGCCCGTGGCCCGTGCTTCATGCTGAACTTCTCGAATCTTGAGAATACATTCCTCCATAGTTTTAGCCATTTTCTGGTGCATCTGCGCCGGATCTCGTCCCTCCACAAAATAGGGCGTATAGCCATAGCCTTGAAACAGATAATCCAGCTCTTGGCGGGAGATACGAGCCAGAATCGTGGGATTCGCAATTTTATATCCATTCAGGTTCAAAACCGGAAGCACTGCACCATCGCGAGCAGGGTTTATGAACTTGTTGGAATGCCAGGAAGTTGACAGCGGCCCTGTTTCCGATTCACCGTCCCCCACCACACAGGTTACAATCAAGTCTGGGTTATCCAAGATAGCTCCGTAGGCATGGGAAATGCTGTATCCCAGTTCTCCCCCTTCATGGATTGAACCTGGTGTTTCAGGGGTAACGTGGCTACCTATAAAACCAGGGAAGGAGAACTGCTTGAAAAATCGTTGCATCCCCTCAGCGTCCTCACTCTTGTCCGGGTAGATTTCGGAGTAGGTGCCTTCTAGATACACTGGACCAAGGACACCGGGCGCACCATGCCCCGGACCTGCCATAAAAATCATGTCTAGATCATATTTCTTGATTAGTCGGTTGCAGTGAACATAAGTGAAACTCAAGGCTGGAGAAGCTCCCCAATGCCCTAGCAGTCGATGCTTCACATGCTTAGCCTGGAGGGGCTCTTTGAGCAGTGGGTTATCACATAAATAAATCATCCCAACGGCGAGATAATTGCAGGCTCGCCAATAAGCATTAATGTTGTTTAACTCATCTTCAGCCAGCGGTTCTGACTCCAATGGTGTTTGTTGGACAGAGGCTTGAACCATCTTTTGTCTCTCCCTAATCTCGACTGAAAGCGTCAAATTTTGTTGATTTTTTACTGAAAATCATTGCTCTTCCAAAATCTTTGATGAAAATCACCTGACCCTTTTGGGGTGGATTAGAAGCTCATAAAGCTGAAGCATCAAAGTGATAACCAGTAATGTTGCCACAAAAAACAGAATAAAGCTGGGAATAATTCCTTTCCAAGTTGCTAGTTGAGCTTTACTTACTAAATCGAGGTGAAAGGAAAACTGGAGAAACCTGTTTAGACCTTGGGCAACAAGGATAATTAGCAGAATGAGAACAGAATAGAAAATTCCTATTAAGAATCCAGAAGTTAATCCCGAGCCTATAAGCTGTAATCGGGTTTTGAACCTCATTACAACACTCCTCTTAAGGCAATTATTTTTTTGATCCAATTCAAACAATTAATGCTGCGAAGTTATCCCTAGTGTTCTGTGATCTAGTTCAACCTCACCCGGCGCAGGGTTATGGCATTAAGAGCCACAATCACTGTGGAAAGGCTCATAAACACCGCTCCTACAGCTGGAGAAAGCACAAAGCCGAAAGGATAGGCCACACCAGCGGCCAGAGGGATTGCCACAACGTTATAACCAGTTGCCCAGAACAAATTCTGCATCATCTTGTTGTTGGTCGCTTTGCCCAGCTTTATGGCACGTCCGACATCCAAGGGGTCATCCTCAACCAACACTAGGTCGGCAGATTCAATCGCAACGTTCGTTCCGGCACCAATGGCAATTCCTAGGTTGGCCTCTAATAGCGCAGGAGCGTCATTGATCCCATCCCCTGTGAAGGCTGTAGCCCCTTCAATTTTTAGTTCTTTCACAATTCGGACTTTGTCTTGAGGCAATACGCGAGCATAGTAACGTTGAATACCCAAGTCACTGGCAACAGCTTGGGCTACAGCTTTTGCATCACCAGTAATCATCACAACTTGGACGCCAATTGCTTCTAAGCTTCGGACTGCTTTTCTAGCACTTTCACGAACTTGATCTGCCAAAGCAAAAAGTGCCAGGGTTTTTCCTTCAACCATTAAAGCAATGACACTTTCTCCCCTTGCTTCAGCTTTTGCTAATCCATGTTCAAGTTTGGGAGAGAAGTAATAACCCAGCTCTTTTGACCACTCTGGTCGTCCTACTCGGTAAGTTCTACCATCAATGGTTCCCTCTACACCTTTACCTGGGACTGCCTTAAACCCACTAACGGTAGGAGGGTTCACTCTTTGTCGTTTTGCTGCTTCTACTATAGCCTGTGCTAAAGGGTGTTCTGAGAGGGACTCTAAAGCAGTTGCAATAGCCAAAGCATTCTCATCACTCAAGCCTTCAGTATAAATTTGCTGAACGCCAAATCTTCCCTCTGTTAATGTACCAGTTTTGTCAAAAGCAGCTGATTTAATAGTTTTTGCTCGCTCGAAAGCTTCACGATTACGGACGAGAATTCCATTTTTTGCAGCGATCGCAGTTCCATTAACAATCACTAGAGGGATTGCCAGTCCCAAGGCATGGGGACATGCAATAACTAATACAGTCACCGTACGACCAATAGCAAATACTAGATCGCTCAGTGAAATCCAGACAATGAATGTCAATGTTCCAATACCAATAGCAATCAAAGTCAACCAATATGCTGCTTTGTCGGCCAAAACCTGATACTTACTTCTCGAATTTTGGGCCTCTTCGACCAGGCGCATCATCTGGCTGAGGGTAGTATTTTCTCCCGTTCGAGTCACTTGGGCCTTTAAGGCTCCTTCACCATTGACTGCTCCAGTCACAACTTCATCTCCTTCCTGTTTAGTCACAGGACGTGATTCACCCGTGAGGAAAGATTCGTTGGCACTTGAAGTTCCTTCAACAACAACTCCGTCAATGGGGACTTGCTCACCAGGCCGAATCAAGATCAGGTCACCTTCTCGGAGTTGCTCTAAGGAAACATCTTCAAGCTGCCCTCCTACTAGCCGATGAGCTACTGATGGCATGAGTTTAGCGAGTTGTTCTAAGGCACGGCTAGCTCCTTGAACAGAGGCCATTTCAATCCAGTGACCCAGTAGCATAACATCGATTAACGTGACCAATTCCCAGAAAAATGGCTCACCTTCCAAGCCGAAAGTTACGGCCAAACTATAGATAAAAGCAACAGTGATGGCCAGGGAGATTAGGGTCATCATGCCCACCTTCCCCTTTATCTCTCGCTGAGCACCTTGGAGAAAGACCCAACCTCCGTAAAAGAAAACGACAATTGCTAGGATTGGGTTTACCCAGTTTGATGCAGGAAACTGTATCGCCTGATAGTTAAACCAAGATTGAAAAGATGGTGAAAAATAAAGAACGGGGAAAGTGAGTATTAAACAGACAAAAAAGCGATTTTTGAACATCTCGGGACTATGCCCTGCATGTTTATCATGCCCTCCATGATTTTTGTGTGAATGATGGTGTTGTGTATGTCCCTGGCTATGTAGATGTTGCATATCTATAACTGGTAGTGATCTGTTCAATCTGGACGTATTGAAAGTTAAAGATCCTATTCTGAAAGCATTCTGCTAAATCAACTGCTCCCCTGAGCTGGAAGGTTTTTAGCTTCATACTGTACCAATATTCCTTTGTTCCACGTGATTCAGGAGATTTTTGGAACGCTTAATATTAACGATTTTTCTTGCATTCTCAAATAGCCTACAATTCAAAACGATAATATTTTTCTTGAATAAATTTTTGGACCTTAGGCTAGATAATAAATGGCTATTTCAAGCGTTTTTAAGATTTTTTAGGGCAACAGAGAGGTATAAAATGGATATTCTAGAGATCAGAAGACCTCATTTCTCTAAATTTGATTATTGCAGATGAATTTTATTTAAACTGAAAAAAATTTCATTTTAATTGTGTTAATCCAGAAAAGGTAGACAGGTGAATTTGAGTTACTAGTCTTATTGTCGAAACTTTAGAAAATATGCTTAGCTTCTTGCCATTTCTCTATCATTGGATCTGAAGAAAAGGAAGAAATACGTTGATGTTTAAGTTGGCACTAAATTCCTATTGTCTATATAAAAATAAAGTTGTCTATGTAATATCATAGAGGGTTAAGTGTTGATGACTCTTACCAGTTTTGAGATAAATTGATACTTAATCAGTATTAATCATTCTCCATAGGCTCTTCAGGCCAGATCAAACAGCTTTTAAACCTCAATACATCTTTTTAAAAAACTACTGGTTCCTTTCGGGTAAAAACTGATGGTAGCCAGTCATAGGTTAGATTGGTCCAGCATTATTATAATCTGGCCAAAATGCCACAAGTTCATGAACAATAGAATAGGCTGGCGTTTTTAACGCCATGGCATAAAGCTAATTTGATGGATACTTAAGTTAAAACAAGATCATCTTGCAAAGTCCGAACAGCTTGGGATAGCTAACGTTTATACTCAATTGGTTAATTGAGTCGCTCTAGGGAAAGTCTAATCAGTTCAACCGCTTGATGCGTCTATACCAATCTCAAGGAATATCACTAATAACCATTTATTGATAATCAATTCCAAATTTCAAAAACTTTGATAGACAGGGGTTTTAGAGACCACAACGGATTTGATGTCAGCTTGTGAATATGCGGTAGGCTTTGGACAGACATCCACTTTTATGGGGGATAGAACTCCCTGTAGATTAAACGATGACACAAAATTTTGTCTGACAAAATTGAACTAATTGGGTTACCTGTATGAACTTCTAAGTAGTCATCTGGACTTGCCTCAAAGATAATTTTCTTGTGGGGCAGCACAACCCGTTCGAGGAAGCCACTTGCAACGTTATCAATCCGAACAATCTGAGTTTGAGTGGTGGGGTTAATGTAACAACACCGAACTCGGCTGCTTTGCTGTGAACATCGTAGTTGCGAGATTTCTTTCGAAAACTTTTGAGAAGAAGATCCATTGTAATTTTTCTTTAGAAAATTAATCTGATTCGTTTTAATCATTATCATCGCTTTCTTCAAATTTTATTATGGTCATCATTTTAGATTTTATAGAGATGTAGTTTGAGTAAATATTCAAGCTACGTTTCGATATTTTTCTCAGATAGAGGGCTTTTGATCTATTACTCTTTCTGCTATTTTTTATCTTATATAGCAGGATAAATTCTATTTTTAAGTGAAGTCATTACTGGATATAACTGGGTTTATAGAACTATCAAATGACCTAAGCGACATTCAGTGGAAGTAGGCAAAGACTCAAGTGTTCATTCCAAAAAATATTATTTGGTAGTCATACACTTTTTCTTATAAATAAAGTCACCTTAGATTATATTTCAATTAGAGGTAAATATCGCTCGATCTGAGGCTTTCTTATCATCCTTGTAGCTTAGGCAATAATTTCCCTTTATTACTAGTCAATCTCTAGACTAAATCTAATATCCTGACAGCCTAACTTTTGACAATAGCTTGAATTAATGTTGATTGCAAAATATGAGTTCCTTATCTAATATCCTATATGGATTTTTCTTGATGACTCGTACCAGTTATGAGGCAAATTATTGTTTAAAAGGTATCAATAATGTGTTGCCACTTCTACAAGCTGAGAAATATTGGTTTCTGGCATTGCTTTATCCCCTAATATTTGATGAACAACCTTTTGTACCACATCCAAGAATGCAGGCAACATCGGTGGCGCATTTTTTGAGCGCCATGCAATAACTAAGTTAAGCTTCTCCAAAGGCGGATTGAAGGGACGGTAAGTGATATGAGATCGTTGCAATCGTTGTACAGAAGCTGGCAACAGTGCAACCCCTAAACCTGCTGCTACAAAACCTAGAATGCTCTGTACTTCGTGAGTTTCCTGAATCAACTTGGGACTAAATCCAGCCTCATGGCAAACTGTGATGGTATGGTCATACAACCCGCACTGATACTGGCGAGGACAAATAATAAATGTTTCATCTCTTAGAGTACTCAAATTGACAACAGGCTGACTCGCGGATACGTGATCTCGGGGTAAAACAGCAACCAAAGGTTCCTGCAAAATAGTCTTGGTCTTAAGGTCAGGCCCGTAAAAGCCTAGTGGTACCATAAACCCCACTCCAACTCTCCCCTCACGAATTGCCTGAACCTGATCACCTGTGGCCATCTCGTGTGCAAACACAGTAACATCAGGGCATCTCTCCTTGAATGCTCTGACTGATTCCGGGACAATATCGTAAGCCGAAGATCCTTCAAATCCAATTCTGAGATGGCCAAACTTACCTTGCTCTGCCAGTTTTGCTACAGCAGAGGCTTGTTTAACCTGGGCCAGTACCCGTTTAGCTTCTGGTAGATACATTTGACCTGCCGCAGTCAACTCTGTTTTTCGTGTTGTCCGGTGTAATAACTCGACTCCAATTTCTTGCTCTAATTGGCGAATCTTTCGGCTAAGAGGAGGTTGAGCGATGTGAAGGCGCTCAGCAGCCCGACGAAAATTTAACTCTTCTGCAACTACTACAAAGTATTCAAGCTGGCGAAGTTCAATCGTCATAACCTTTTCCTACAACATCTGAGCTAATCAAATCTTGCAAAACTACCTTGATTTAGGTTGATTTGGCCAACTAAGGCTGCTTTGAAGTCATACCCCCCCTATCACGTCAATCATGACGAGTAAGCCCACCAGCTATGTAACTTCGATATTTTCCGAACTTTCTACTGAAGCCAAGTCAAAGCCTTGCTAATTGTGTTTAAACTGCCTAACATCATGGTCTGAGAAGGGAAGCTCATCAGTGATTAATTTCGCAATAGTCTGAGCATAGAGATTCCAGCGAATTAGAGAGTGGGGCCAGCTATCAAGGACATAGCAGCAATTGTTAATGACCTTAGCAGCAAATTATGAAATAGGAATGAGATAGAAGCATTTGTAGTAAATAGCAATTATCTAAGACTAAAAATCTTTCTATTTGTTACGCACTGAGAAAATATCATCCTGATTTCATTTTTGTTTGACAAATTAAGAGTAACTAGAGCCGCATTCTAGGGTGAAAGGGAATCTTGGTACCTCTTTTGGATGTCTGTACAAATTAGCTAACGTTCTAAGCTATCTGTTGCAAGATTCGTTCCGAAATGTATCAACGGATGAGTTTCTGATCATTGGTGTACATCAATCTCAAGTCAATTGAGTATTCTCTTTCTTTTATTCAGGGTGGAGCAAATGGTAAGGAACTTCCCTAATGTTTAATCCTTAATAATTCAGAGGTAAGAAAATGTCTAAATCACTGATAGCGCATTCACACTATTCACCTCAAAAACACTTTCTGAGTATGAGTATGCTTATACTCACTGCTCTAGTACCGACTACACTGCTGGCTAAGTCTTCATCTGCTGTTCCGCTGCCTAATGGCCAAACTGCCTTTAACTCTCCTCCGAACTTGATTAAAGCCGCAAGTAGCTACAGCAGCAGCAATTTGCCGTCAACGTATTTCTTCACTTTGAAAATCCCCGACAATGCTGGGGAACCGCTTAAAGCAGTAAAGATCGTTCAGCGTAAAAACCGAGAAACCATTCGTTACAAAGGCAATGCTACGCGAGCGTTTCGAGGAAATAGGTGGGCACGAGGGCCTCAACTCTCCCTGGCTGCAATTGGAGGACCTACTAAACCAGGGGAAATGATGGTTGTGTTTGATCCACCTGTACAACCAGGCAAGACTGTGACAGTTGCGCTCAAGGCCAAGCAAAACCCCACATTTGGTGGTGTTTATCAGTTTGGTGTGACCGCTTATCCAGCAGGAGAGAGGAGCATTGGTCAGTTCCTCGGCTATGGCCGACTTAACTTTTACAGCGACTAAAGTGTTGTTTGAAAGTGCCAAGAGGCAAGCGTTAATCAGGCGGTTGATCTTTATCAGTTATCTCAGGAATACTGCTGAGTCTTCCAAACTCTATAGATACTGTCAGCCATGCACAAAATTAGCCTTCAAGAACTTTTGTTGCTGTCACTAGACTCTCCAGTTAAATAGAGAGTTTAACCTGAAATTTATAAGGCAAGGAGAAGAACCATGTTCAAAATTTTAACCAAAACTGTGGTGACGGGCACAGCGCTATTAGCCTTGACTGTTTCACCATTACTAGCTCAGACCGTCTCAGAGCCCTCATCTAACCAAACCAAGGCGAAGACTGAGAAACCAACGACTCCAGAGCAAATGCGTCAGCACCATCAAAGGATGTTAGGGAAGATGCAGAAGATGATGGAGCAGATGCAACAGCGGGTCTCTCAGATGACCCCAGAGCAAATACGCCTGCACCATGAGCAGATGATGACGCATCACCAGAAGATGATGGGGCAGATGCAGATGATGAAGAAACAAATGGGGCAAGGCAAAACTGAAGCGCATCAAGGGACTGAAATGATGCAGAACCCTAATCATCAGCCTGAGCACCCAATGAGTAACCCCATACCGACTCCGTAGGTTTTTTACCTTCTTGCGTATCACCTAGCAAATCATGAAATTCGTGAAATCTTGCCCTATGAAAACTCGTCTTCTCCACTTAAAGAATATTAATTGTGACTTTTGCGCTGACACGATCGAACGGGCCGTTAACAGTCTGTCGGGTGTAATTGAGTGCCAGGTGAATGTTGACCTGAAGCAGGCCATGGTTCAATATAATCCTCAACTCATCATGTTGGCGACCATTCAGAGCGCTCTCGCTAAGGCAGGGTATGAGGTTGAGCTGCTTACTGAGCATACCAATCCGTTAACGAGTTAAAAATCACCCTGCCCATCTGGGTGCAACAGATCTTGATATGAAGGTTAGTGCGAGTGATCTATGGAAACAAGACATCTACGCTTGAGAGGCATGAGCTGTGCTTCCTGCGCCAATACCATTGAGCAAGCTATTCGTGCTGTTCGGGGTGTTGAAGACTGCAACGTCAATTTCGCGATGGAACAAGCCACCGTTCAGTACAATCCCCTAACCACTAATCTAGAAGCGGTCCAGCAGGCAGTGGCTGATGCTGGATATGCAGCTCAACCCGTCCAAGACATTGCTCATGATGCCGAGGATGCAGAGAAAGTCGCCCGTGAAGCGGAGCAGCGGGAACTTTCCCGTAAGTTGATGGTTGGTAGCATCCTCAGTGTCCTACTCGTGATAGCTGTCCTGCCCAATATGACCGGACTAGCTTTACCCTGGATTCCGCTATGGTTGCGGAATTCCTGGACGCAGTTGGTGCTAGCCACACCTGTTCAGTTCTGGGTGGGTAAAGCTTTCTTTGTCGGCGCTTGGAAAGCCTTCAAGCGTCATGCCGCTGATATGAATACGCTGGTCGCCTTGGGAACAGGTGTGGCATACCTCTATTCACTATTTGTCACTGCTTTTCCCAGGGTTCTGCTGGCTCAGGGAATTAGACCGGATGTTTACTACGAAGTGGCAGCCGTCGTTGTCACGCTAGTTTTGTTGGGGCGGTTGTTAGAAAATCGCGCTAGGGGCCAAACCTCAGAAGCCATTCGCAAGCTTATGGGACTACAAGCAAAAACCGCTCGGGTCATTCGGGCTGGAGAAGAAATTGATCTGCCGCTAGAAGCTGTAGTTGTTGATGATGTGATTGTCGTGCGTCCAGGCGAAAAAATTCCGGTAGATGGCAATGTGATCGAAGGCGCTTCAAGCGTGGATGAGGCAATGGTGACTGGGGAACCCATGCCTGTATCCAAGAAAAGTGGAGACGAAGTGATAGGGGCTACGATCAACAAGACGGGCAGCTTCAAGTTTCGAGCGTCAAGAGTAGGGAAGGATACGGTACTCGCGCAGATTGTCCAGCTCGTGCAAGATGCTCAAGGCTCAAAAGCCCCCATTCAACAATTGGCCGATCAGGTCACGGGCTGGTTTGTGCCCGTGGTCATGGCAATCGCCATCGCCACCTTTGTGATCTGGTTTGATACGATGGGCAACCTGACGCTGGCCCTATTGACCACAGTTGGTGTGTTGATTATTGCCTGTCCCTGTGCCTTGGGGTTGGCCACACCCACATCGATCATGGTGGGAACGGGCAAAGGAGCTGAAAATGGCATCTTGATCAAGGATGCAGAAAGTTTGGAACTGGCCCATCAATTGCAAGCCATTATCCTGGATAAGACGGGAACGCTCACCCAGGGAAAACCCACTGTCACTAACTATGCCACGTTGAAAGGGACGGCTAATGGTCAAGAGCTAACCCTTCTGCAAATGGCAGCAGCGGTGGAACGAAACTCGGAACATCCTCTGGCAGATGCCGTAGTTCAGTATGCCAAAGCCCAAGGTATTCAGTGGCCCTTACCGGACGTTCATCAGTTTGAGGCTGTAGCGGGGATGGGTGCTCAAGGAGTTGTGTTTAATCGTTTTGTCCAAATCGGAACACAGCGCTGGATGGATGCCTTAGGATTCGATACGCAACCGTTGCAAACACAACGTCAAGCTTGGGAAGCCAACGCCAAGACCACGGCCTGGATTGTTGTCGATGGTCAAGTTGAAGGACTGATGGGGATTGCTGATGCCCTGAAGCCCACCTCAGTAGAAGCAGTCCGAACCCTGCAAAGAATGTACTTAGAAGTGGTGATGCTGACGGGAGACAACCAGCAGACAGCTGAAGCAATTGCTCGTGAGGTTGGTATTAAACGAGTATTTGCTGAAGTTCGCCCTGACCAAAAGGCAGCTCAGGTAAAAGCGTTGCAAGCTGAGGGAAAACGAGTTGCTATGGTTGGGGACGGGATCAATGATGCCCCGGCCCTGGCTCAAGCTGATGTGGGGATTGCGATTGGCACGGGGACGGATGTGGCGATTGCCGCCAGTGACATCACACTCATTTCTGGTGATCTCGGGGGTATCGTGACTGCCATACAACTGAGCCACGCCACAATGCGCAACATTCGCCAAAATCTCTTCTTTGCGTACATTTACAACGTCTCGGGCATTCCCATTGCGGCAGGGATTCTGTATCCCTTCTTCGGCTGGCTTCTCAGTCCGATGATTGCTGGGGCAGCAATGGCCTTTAGTTCAGTTTCGGTCGTGACCAACGCCCTGCGGTTGCGACACTTTCAGCCTACTACTCGCTGAGAAAGGAGAAATAAAAAATCGTGGTGAACGACTCAATGACCAAACAGTATCAACGGGCCTTATCAGTGGGTTTGGCACTCAGTTTATTGGGTGAACTGATTTACTGGGTGATCTGGGGACTCATTTTGTTTCCAAGCCACCCCTGGATCACCTTTAAGTGGTCGTTGGTCTGTGGCTTTGGTATGGGATCAGTTGTGGGTACCCTTACCTGTCTAGTATTGATAGATCGGTTCAGAGGTTGGCAGGCAGTTGTTACTGGATTTGCGGTTGCTTTTGGCATTTTCATCTTTTGCGCTATTAATTGCTTTCTGATGGATCAGCAATCGAATTATTGGGGGGCGGCAACTCATCCCCAGTGGTTTTTAATGGGGGGTGTAGTAGGGGCAATCCTGGGGAGCCTTATGTATACATGGCTTGTGTTTACGTCTACAGGCAGCCAATTCTTAGATCGAGGCTTTTGGAATATCTTGTCACGCCCTGGCGTACCAAGATCATGATACTTTCCATCGGCATGACACCATTAAGTCGGACTGTAGCCTATTGACAATTGAGGAACATTAATTATGTTGCCGAAAGACAAGCTGTTGAACAATCTCTTTGGTTTGGGATTATTGCTAGGAATTCTGACCAGTACAGCCGTTGCCCAACCAACAGACTCAAACTCGCAACAGACCAGTCAATTTCGCCGCATTGAGCAACCTCTATCACTAAAAGTGGGTGTCACTCTAGGAGGCTTAGCGTTGATTGGCTTGGAACTGTGGTGGTTTCAATTTAGTAAAACTAAAGCTCAACGAGCTGAAGTACACCAAGGTTTTCAGGAAATCGACGTCATCGTCGATGGTGGTTATGATCCAAACCGAATTATGCTTCAGGCTGGTCGGCCCGTTCGACTTAATTTTTTACGCAAGGATCCCAGCAGCTGCCTTGAGAAAGTGATATTACCAGATTTCCACAAATCAGTAGATTTAATCTTGAATAATACAACTACAGTAGAATTCACCCCACAACAACCAGGAACCTATACCTTCCACTGCGGTATGAATATGTTTCGAGGAACCTTAAATGTGCAAGGGGGAAAACAAACAGTTCCCTCAGAGAATTCCCAGGTGGATCAAGAGGGTTTGGCATCCGCTACCTTGACAAAGCCAACCGCAGTCGTGCAGTTAGCTCAACTCTATCAAGGGGTTCAGGAAGCGAGTATTACCGTTGATAAAGGGTATATACCTGACCGTGTGATTGTTCAAGCGGGTCTCCCTGTAAAGCTCAAGTTTTTGCGCAAGGATGCCAATTCCTGTTTGCAAAAGGTTGTGCTACAAGACTTTGATCTGGTTGTGGAACTACCGCTTGATCAGACCACTCCTGTGGATTTTATTCCTCAGCACCCCGGAGAATATCAGTTTACCTGTGGTATGGGGATGTTTCAAGGTGTTGTGGAAGTTCAGGCATCTCGAATGAAAGGGTGTTGTGGAGGCCCAAGCGTCAATAACAGTTAAAAGAGCTAGACTCAACGATCAATGACTACCATCACAATGCGCAAACCAAACAATTCAGATTCGAGTTCAATAAATAGACTTTCTAGGGCAAACCATCTACTACTCCTGCATTACTGATCATGAAGATTTAGGAATGATGGATGTTGTTGTAATGAGAGGCTAGTGCCGATATCGACCTCTTTAGGTAGGTTGTGTACACAAGAGAACATTAATAAATCAACATTTTCAAAGCTACTTTTTCAAGCATTCACATACTTAATGATGTTCTCAAATCAGGAGTCAACAGTTGATGTTTCGCCAGTTATTTGACCATGCATCGTGTACATATACATACTTGATTGCTGATCCTGTAATCAACGCTGCTATTTTAGTTGATCCAGTTCTAGAACAAGTAGATCGTGACCTCAAACTTCTGGATGAGTTGGGATTAACACTGCAGTTTTGCCTAGAGACCCATATACATGCAGACCATGTCACAGGAACAGGTAAGTTGCGAGATATCGCAGGGTGCTTGGGAATTGTGCCCCAAGGCGCACAGGCATCCTGCGCGGATCGATACATTCAAGACCTTGAATTGCTTGAACTGGGCAAGGTCATCATTCAGGCGCTCGCTACGCCAGGACATACTGACAACCACATGGCCTACATGGTTAACGGGAACCTTATTCTCACAGGTGATGCTCTCTTAATTCGAGGGTGTGGGCGAACGGATTTCCAAGGTGGGGATGCTGGAACTCTCTACGACACAATCACACAACGCCTGTTCACCCTGCCAGATACCACACTCGTTTACCCTGGCCATGACTATAGAGGATTTACTGCTTCTACGATTGGTGAAGAAAAGCAGTGGAACCTCCGCATTGTCGGTCGGGATCGAGACAGCTTTGTCCAGTTCATGAGCCATCTTGACCTCCCCGACCCCAAGAAAATGATGGAGGCTATTCCTGCAAATGAGGAATGTGGTCGCGTGTCAGTTGTTGTATAAGTATTGATTTCCCTTATCTTAGGAGACAGTCATGGCTAAGCATCATGCAATCCGTTGGCGATCGCCCGCTGGAATCGCCCTATTGATATTTCTCGGCATTATCACCTTTTTTCTGGTGACTGAACATTTAGCACATGTCATTCCTGTCTTACCCTGGCTTTTGCTCCTTGCTTGCCCGTTCATTCATTTATTTATGCATAGCGGACACGGTGGGCACAGTGGACATAGTGGACATGGTGGGCATAGTGAACATGGCGTACATGGCAATGACAACAAAGATAGCTTAGAAGGAGGGCCAAGATGAAATATTCTGCTTATGGTCTGTGGTCCTTGGTGATTATTAACTCTCTCGTCTTTATTTTTTTTGCTTTCAGCTTTACCAAACCAAATAATCCCCGTGATTGGCGCTCTTTTGGGGCATTCTCAGCTTTCATCGTGGCTTTGTTTACAGAAATGTATGGTTTTCCCCTAACGATCTATCTGCTTTCAGGTTGGTTACAAAGCCGCTTTCCACAGCTAGATCTCCTTTCTCACGAAGCAGGACATCTTTGGCATACGTTGTTGGGCTTGAAGGGGAATCCGCACTTCGACCCCCTCCACATCCTTAGTAACGTTCTTATTTTTGCTGGATTTATTCTCATTGCTTTAGCCTGGAGAGTTCTCTATGCAGCCCAACAGCGTCACCAATTAGCCATCACGGGCCTCTATGAAAGAGTACGCCATCCTCAGTACGACGGGTTTGTGCTGATTATGTTGGGCTTCCTTTTGCAGTGGCCTACCATTCTAACCTTGCTGATGTTTCCAGTCTTGGTGTGGATGTATACCCGGTTAGCGGTTCTAGAAGAGCACGAAATGCGCAAAGAGTTTGGTGATGTTTATCGTCGCTACGCGGCCCAAACACCTGCTTTTTTCCCTCGATTTGGCAGAGCGAAACAAAATCGCCATAAAACACCTCAATAAATCGGCATATAACTGTGACTCCCTTGTTCTCAAAATGGCGCTACCGGGAGCTAGGATTGTGCCGATGATGAGCACGACTGCTGCTTCTCAGACACTAGCTGAAAAGAACAGAGGAAGCTAATGGATAAAGTCGAGCTAAGAGTAATGAGGGTGTTTGAAATTTTTTAGCTTAAGTACTCTTGACTCTACAGTTGACTTGAGAGTTTAGACTTAGAGCAATTCTCTTTTTACAAGGAGTTTGATTATGACTGTAACTGTGAAATCAAAAACTGATGTTCAGTGGTATTTGAAGGGCGAGTGGTTTGACATATGTAGTTGCAAACTACCTTGTCCATGTACATTTGCACAGGAACCAACTTATGGCGATTGCTTGTTTACCCTGGTGTGGCAAATACATCAAGGTCAATATGGCGATGTCAGGCTTGATAATTTAAATGTAGTTGCAATTGGTGAAGTTGAGGGAAATCAGTGGGTAGAGGATCTTATTCCCTCCATGAAATTGTTATTTTACATTGACAAACGGGCTAACGATTCTCAGCGTCAGGCTCTCGAAAAGCTATTTACTGGTCAAGCTGGAGGTTGGCCGCATGAATTTAGCAAACTCTTTAGCGATATTCGCGGGATTTCATATGTACCGATTGAAGTTGTAATTGCTGAAGACCTGAGCTACTGGCGGGCTGAGATTCCAGGCAAAGTAGTTGCAGCGGTCGAAGCTCTTACTGGTCCGACAGCAGACCCAAATCAACGGGTGCAGTTATTTAATCCCCCTGGTTCGGAAACAGGACCAGGACAAATTGCAACCTGGGGTATTGTCAAGGAAAGTTCAGCTTCTGGTTTTGATTATTCCCATCCTTTTGAAGGGCAGTCGAGCAAACATATTCCCTTTGATTGGAAAGTGCCGTCATAGTTTTGATGGGGACGTTCGACAAGCCATTACAAACTGTTGAGGCTTTATTTAGCATTAGACACAGCTCGACCTTTCCCTCTAAATTATGCCAAATCAGGGAGTGAACAAAAAAAGAGGACAAGACCCTTCTTATCTTCTAAATAGCTGCTTTACTCTTAGGCTTGTTGTGAACAAAAACCTATTGCTATTGCTAGTCTGTATATTTGTCCTGATGGTGGGCTTTGGCATCACTTTGCCAGTGCTGCCCTATTATGCCGAGCGTCTTAACTCAGCAGATAGGGTATCCCGAGAAACCATGGTCGTCCACGTCAGTCTCTTGACCAGCATTTATGCCTTGATGCAGTTTATTTTTGCACCGCTATGGGGAAAGTTGTCAGACCGATTTGGGAGAAAACCATTGTTGCTATTGGGACTTGGTGGTTCTGCGATCGCACAAGTGCTATTTGGCATTACGACCTCCTTGGGGATGCTTTACCTTGTGCGGGGAATTGATGGACTCTTGTCTTCAGCCGCTTTACCTGCTTCGACAGCTTATGTGTCTGACATCACCACAGAACGGGATCGTAGTCGTGGGATGGCCTGGTTTGGTACTGCAACCAGTTTAGGTGTTGTTGCTGGACCAGTAGTAGGAGGGTTATCAACCCGTAGAGATCTCCACTTTAATGTCATTTTTAGACATATCGAAATTGATAGTTTTTCGCTACCGTTCTTAATTTCGGCAGTGTTAATGCTAATTATGTTCTTTGCAGCTAAGCTTTGGCTGCCGGAATCCCTATCATCTCAGTATGTTTCTACCTCCACCACTCAATCATCCATCAGATGGCAAAACCTAGGTAATAAATTGCTAGTCCTGTTGAGCCTGACGGCCATTGGGCAGCTAGGATTAGCAATATTTGAAGGAACATTCGCGCTTTATGCCCAAGAACAGTTGAGCTATGGACCGGTAGAAACTGGGCTTGTTTTCATGATTTGCGGGTTAGTCATGGCGGTTTTGCAAACAGTTTCTATCAGCTTTTTTTCAAGGTGGCTTTGTGTACCTAGTCAAATTGCTCTAGGTTTTAGTTTGATGGGAGTTGCTAGTGTCCTGCTGATCATAGTTCGAACATTACCCTATGTCTTAAGCACCGTTGGGTTGTTAGCATTTGGCGTGTCCTTAATCGCTCCCAATCTCTCGGCCTTAATTTCAAAGCGGGGAGGTCAACATACTGGCAAAGCTTTGGGGATGCAAAATTCTGCTAATAGCTTGGGACAGGTAGGTGGTCCAGCCTTGGGAGGAATGCTATTTGCCTGGCAAGTAGGAGCACCTTATTTATTTGCTGGTGCCATTCTAATTGGAGTTGGTTTAACACTTAGTATGACAAAAAAACTGACCATATAATTTGATGCCATCTCCTACTGATCTCATCGGGATATGCCAACCTTATGGATGAAGAAAGATGCTGCTCAGAGGTGTAAAATTATGCGGTGCTACTCGTTGAAGATGAACCAGACCTTGGTGCTGCTATTCAGCGAACCTTTTCTCAAGAAGCTTACACCGTAGACTGTGTATAAAATGGATCGGAGGCTTGGGCTTGCTTAGAGAACCAATGGGTACAGTATACCCAGGGGGGAGTGGTCCAGATGTAAGGTCTAATGAATGGCAAGATAGAGCTTTCAGCAGCAAATATCATTACTTGTGGGGCACTCCCCCTATTTCAAAAGGATCTAGGGAGAGATATCCCCGTATACTATTGCTTCCGCTAGAGCTAACAATGGATTGAAGACGCAGTGAAAATTATAACAGTCAACCAATTTCTGAAATTAAGGCCCAGGTTAACGCTCAAAGTTTCGGGTGTGAAGTGAATAATTTCCAAGGTCATTGTTTCCTGAGCAATGTCCAACGGGGCGTAGCCACTAGTTGGGGGAGTACAGATTGGGTCTGAGCGCTTCCTCAGGAAATAGCTCATCAAACCTATGATTAACCCAGTTAAGCCTCAGATGAAGTAAGTGGTTGAGTCCATCTTCACTCCATCGCATCCCGACCCCCTTAAATCGTTGCTGAATCAGCCACTTACAAGCACTTTCGACCAAGCCAGATCCGAGGGGAAAGTCTTGCTTGTCACAGCGTTGATAGCGAATGTGCTGACGATGGCATTGTAGGTAGCGCTGCACTTGCATCAACGTCTCCAGCGCAGGGTCTGAGAGATCATCCCGATTGATCAGTTGGGTCAACTCAGTCAACAGCCGTTGTTCCCCGCCATGACGCAATAAATGTCGCCATCGCTCGAAGCACCATCGTGCATCAGCCGTGCGACCGTCGAGCCAAGCGGCGGCGGCTCGCCACAATTGCCCAGCCGCATGGTAAAAATCGAGAATGCCCTGTCCATATCGGGCAAAGTATTGATGATAGAGCCGCCAAAAGCCCTTGCCCCCATCACTGATCCACACTACTTTGGGAGCGCTCAGTAAACCTTGACGTAGCGCCTCCATCTGCAACCACGGTGCAAACTCATCAATCGTCCCCAACCGTGCTACCAGCCGACGTTGATACAGACGTTTGACCCGGTTGCCTGTGCGCGTCCAATGCTCACCTAAACGGGCCACCACAGCCACCTTGACCTCCTGCCACACAATCTTACCCTTGGGCTGACCACCGCTGGGGCGCATCGGCACCATCACCCCATCCGCACCAATCACCATCAGCATCTGGCAAATGAATGCCTCCATCTCCTCAGGGATCACTGCCTCCCCTAACCTCAGGGCCTGGACTTGAGCTTCTAGTCGCGTTTTGGCCTGTTGACCTCGCTGTTGCACCCAGTTCCACAAGGTTGACGAGCAGAGGGAATGCCCACTGATTTGCCCGAGCAGCTCAGCGGCTAACTCAAAGGGAACAAATAAGCTGAGTAAACACCCGAGCCGCTCTAACTCAACACTAGTCCGTTGATGGGCGCTGATGCCCAATGCAGTATCCAAGGGAATTACCTCGCAGCCGTGACAATGCCCTGGGCAACGCCCGACGCGACGACGCCAATGGATCATCCCCAAGCAGGTGAGCATCTGTCTGGATCTGAACCCTTTAGACCGAAGACGTCGGCCACATCCGGGGCAATCAGGCCATTGAGTGTGGGCTTGGGCGCGGTGCTCTAGTGCTTGTTCAACAAGATTGCGGGCAAGCCACAAACCTAGGGCCAGAGCTGCCCAAACCATGGCACTCAGGCTAGAGGAGTCATTGAGGCGTTGGTGATAGCGTTGCCACTGTTCAGGCTCTAGGCAAAGGGAGGTGATGGGATCTATAGTCAAAGGAGCTTTTTTATTTGGTAGGGATGGTGTGATGCCATCCTTCTTTCTTATAGAGTATTTGGACTCCCCCAACTAGTGGCTACGCCCTGTCCAACGTTTTCTAGAGACAATTTTGAAAGGATAAATTCTTCGATATCATCCTGATCTCATCTTGTCCTGCAAACCTAGAAATAGTGAGATGTTCGCACAGGAATGCGAGCCGCCTTGATCCTATAGCTGACCAGAGGATTTAAGGGTGAGATAGCTGCTCTGAGAGGACCGTTCAATGGTTGTTGCAACACGCTTAAAAATTGGTGAGGTCTCCAAGCAAACCAGTACCTCTGTGGGGGCGTTGCGCTATTACGAGAGCCTTGGTTTGCTGGAATCAGAGCGAGGCGCAAACGGCTACCGCTATTACTCACAGGAAGCAGTGCAACAGGTGCTGTTTATTAAGAAAGTACAGGCTTTAGGCTTTTCTCTGGAGGATATCCATGAGGTGCTGACTGGGCATCAGCAGGGAGATGTGCCTTGTGAATTTGTCCAGTCACTGCTGCAGGACAAGATCGAACAACTTGAGGCGCAGATCCAGAAGATGATGGCATTTAAATCAGAGCTGGAACAATATCGAGATAGCTGGTCTACCGCTCAACTGCATCCCCAACCAGGCGATATTTGTCCCCTCATTCAATCGGTATCGATATAGAAGACGATGCGGGTGTTATTGGTCGAAGATGAACCAGATTTAGGCGCTGCCATCAAGCGTACCCTCACCCATTAGGCTTACATTGTAGATTGGGCTCAAGATAGTTTAGACGCTTGGGGCCACCTGGAGAGCCAGTGGACACAATATACCCTCGCTATTTTCGATTGGCTATTGCCGGGACTCTCTGGTGTTGAGCTGTGTCAACGCCTCCGCACTCAGAATAGCCCCCTACCTGTATTGATGTTGACGGAAAAGGATCACCCAGAAGACACCGCCGAAGCTGACACCGTTTGATTAGTGGATCGATGCCAGCGGAATATTGCCCATCGAGCCATTGAAAGTGGCAAAGGCCGCCACTGGACCGACCAAAATATTTTCTAGAACAGCAAAGAACCCTGGATTGGTGCCTTGCCCTACCCCAATGAAGAGTGCTTGGAAAAAAGATTTTGGGACGAAGGCGGCAATGATACCCGCAACGGTAAAGCCGACCGTTACATCTTTCCAGACCATTCCCCATTCCATGAAGTACTGACGCGCCACCTGCCGCCAGCCCTTTTTGCTTTGAAGTTTTTGGAGCCAGTCGTCTTGTTCACTATCCTCCTGATTGTTGCCGTCCTGCTCTCGAAGCCTTCGCTGGACCTTCTTCAGCAGCTTATTCGGGCGGGTCAGGTTTACCACTAACTACGTGAACAAAATCAGCAGCAGTCCACCGATATATTCCCCAGCCACTAGCTGCCAGCTTAGGAAGACAGCAATGATGATGCCCAGCTCATCACTAGGTTGGTGGAGGCCAGCATGAACGCTAGGGTAGGTACGAAGCCCGCCCTTTTCTAAAACAGCGCTTTGGTGGTGGCTAGAGCTGAAAAGCTACAGGAGCTGGAGATAAACCCGAAAAAAGCGGCCAGGGTGATACTACCCTGGCCAGCTTCCCCCATCGCCTGCTCCATGCGATCTCGGGTGACAAACACCTGAATGGCGCTACTGACGATGTAGCCCAAAATGAAAGCCCACAATACTTTCCAAAAAAAGCCGATGCTGGTGAGGGCCGCCTCACCGTAGAGTTGCCAAAAGTTCATGCATCAAAATCTTGTTGTCGTTAAGGGCTATACCACTGGCTTGAAGTCGTCGTGTACCTGAATGACAGTAGGCGGTAGTGATTCTAGAGACCGCGCTGCTTCCGGCTTACCTTCACCAGCCGCCGTGAAAATCAGGAATGCACCCATCCCAGCCATGATTGCATTTTCAGCAAAACTGATGATGCCAAGTGGAGTCCTTGTGTTGCCGCCAACACAAGCACAATTCAAATCCAGCTTGTCAATATAAACTGCCTTGAAAACTGAAATACCGCCGCTGGTGCCAATCAGTAACGAGCTGATGCCAGTCACAAGTGGTGCCACACCGGACAAGAACCCCAGACCAATTAGCAGTTCTGCAAAAGGGTATGCCTTAGCGTATGGCTTGAAGCGCTGTGTAATTAGGTCATACTTCTGGAACCCTTCAACGAAAGCATCAATATCCATGAGCTTCAGCGATGCCAGCATGGAGAGCGAAACGCCCATCAGACCCGTCACTCCTAAAGAAGCCGCTAGAGTGATCAGTCCAGCCGTTGAAAAAACGGCAATAACGGGCGCATAGGAATACTCGGCTGATTCTGCTTCAACATCAAAACGCTCAGCTAAGTCGGTGTAGCCGCCGACGCGCTCCTCCCCGAAGAAAATCTGAGGTGTCGTGGGAACGTTGTGCTTGGCTTTGAAGGTCTCAACTTCCTCTTTAGAGGTCAACTTGTGGTCTTCAAACTCAATGCCTTGCTCGTTGAGTAGGTTGATCATTTTGAGCCCCCAGGGACATTCATGCTCTGGCAGGGACATTCGGTAGACTTTGACGGGTTCCTGGGTTGCAGTTTGATTTGGCATAGTTCTTCCTCGTATTCAGATACCTTTTTCTCAGATCACTAACCTAAACTCTCTAGTTGACTTGAGAGTCAACGTCATTCGCAGATCAAGCTAGCTTGGCTCGACGTAGCATCACGGTGTTAATCGAAACGATGACTGTAGACGGACTCACCAGTAACGCCCCACTACAGGCTAGGGTAAAAGTCCCAGCGACAGAGGAATCCCAAAAACTGGGTTAATCCAGTTCGATCTAGGGAAAGCGATGGTCATGAGAGTCATAGCGGAATGGCTCTGGTGCATGGGTATGGTGATGATGTGCTTTTGAATAGTGAGCCATGGCGTTGCTCCTTGACGGCAGATTTCTGTGTTAAAAGAGGTCACTGCTGTAACTGAACTGACGTGAAAGACAGTGACCTGAAGTCAACCTAAATGCTCTAGTTAAGTAGATAGCCAGAAATATTTACATCATAATAAGTGGTTTCAGTTAAGTTGATAGCGAATAGCTTGTAGCCCAATGAAACAACGTTTTATCCAGGGATTGAGCCCAGAAACCATCCATTTACTCAGCCGGATTCATCGCCAAAGTCATCACCACCAAGTCCGTCAACGTGCCCATTGCATTTTGTTGAGTTTTGAAGGGTTCAATGTCACGGAGTTAATGAGTATCTTTGCCGTCACCCGAAAAACGGTTTATACCTGGTTAGATGCTTGGGATAACCACTGCTTGGTGGGTCTGTATGATCAGCCGGGCCGGGGCCGTAAACCTAAGTTGAACGACGTGCAGAAGGAGCAAATCCGAGAGTGGGCAAAGATGACTCCGCATAACCTCAATACCGTGTTGGCAAAGATCAAAGAAGCCTGGAACATCAAGGTGAGCAAAACCACCCTCAAGCGCATCCTCAAAGCATGTTCCATGAGCTGGCGTCGTCTCAGGCGAGTCGTTGCGGGCCAGCCAGATCCAGTGGAGTATGAAACCAAACGTCAACAGTTAGAGGTCTTGAAGTATCAAGAGGAAAAAGGTGAGCTGGACCTGAGATATCTCGATGAAAGCGGGTTTTGCTTAGTACCGTACGTTCCCTACGCTTGGCAAGAAAAGGGGGAGACGCTAGGACTTCCCAGTCAACGCAGTAGTCGATTCAATGTGTTGGGGCTGATGAATCGGCACAATGACCTAACCTCCTATGTGTTTGACAAGAGTATTACCAGTGCAGTGGTGGTGGCCTGTATCGATGATTTTAGTCGGACCTGTAATCAACGCACGATCGTGGTGATGGATCAAGCCAGCGTCCATAAAAACGCCGAAATCGAAGAAAAAATTGAGGACTGGAAAACCAAGAATATCGAAATTTTCTGGCTACCCACCTATTCACCACATCTGAATTTGATTGAGATTTTCTGGCGTTTTATGAAATATGAGTGGATTGAATTTGCTGCCTACAAGTGTTTAGGTAGCCTGAGCCTGTACATTGACAAAATCCTTAAGGGCTTTGGAAAAGATTATGTAATTGATTTTGGATAGGTACTTAACAAGAGGTTCAAGAATCTCTATTCGGGGCTTAAGGAAAAGTCTGGCAGTGGTCTCACCTCTACCTCGGCTGGTGTATTTGCCGCGCCATTGTCTCTGATATCAGCAATCAACCACTCCATCTCTTTAATTTCTCGGCGTTGGGCTTTGATAATTTCATCTGCCAATTCACGAACCCGCGCGTCCTTTATCCGAGCACGTTCACTCGTCAAAATTGCAATGGAGTGGTGGGGAATCATACCTTCCATGTAGTCCACATCACTGACCGTAATTTGGCTACGCACCAGCCATAACGCTACCCCAAACAGTAGAATGGCGAGCGAAAAGATGGCGATGTTCATCTTTCTGCTCTTATACATGTTCAGCATAAATCCCAACATGATCACCATCATGGCGGCTCCCATAATCAGGGCCATGAACACTCGTGTTTCGCTGAACCAAGCGTGATCGAGAATTTGGTAAGAGTGCAGGTACATCAAGAAGAACATGGTCACGATTGAGGTGCCAATCATGGCAAAGAACTTGACGTAGCTTCCCTGCATTCTGCTGTGATTCTGGATCCCTGTATGGCTTGCGATCTCGCTATCTCTGGTAGTCATAGAATTTTCCGGTAAAAGGACTGTGACAAGAAAGCTGAAGGTCTAGCACCTTACTTGGCTACGCTTGCGATTTGACGGTAGGCGTCAACTGCTCTACGACAAGCCTGAGCACACTTTTTGCAGTGTTCCATCTCGTGCTGTTCACACTCTTGAGCGCAAGCTTCACAAATTTCGGCACAAGCTCTCGCGAGGTGGGCAACAAAGTAGGAGCCACGAACCATAAAGGTCGCCGCTGTACGGCAGATTTCAGCGCAATCTAAACAAGTGCGGGCACACTTGGCCATCTCTGGTTTACCGATGCAGGCTTCGGTACAGTGTTCACACTCCACCATGCACTTCATGGCCTCATCAAAGCTAGACTGATATTCTTCGTGATTAAGCAGCATAATTCTTTCCTTGGTATGACGTTTGTAGCAAAATTTGTCGTTATCCGCACCATAGTTTTCTCACTTTGCAGATGCGTCTACCAGAGGTTAGAAAGGCAAAATCTATCGAATGCAGTAGGGCGATCTCATCCTGATTTCATATTTGTATGCTGATCGATTTAATGTCTCTCAACCCAGTCCTGTTGGGCTGATTAAAACAGTAATACTTTGCAATAAGAAACAGTAGCAGAACTTCATTTCTATCTCATAATTATGTGGCCTAATCAATAAGGAGGCTGTCTACCCCGGTTCTTGAAATAAGGGTCAGCCGAGGTATAAGGCAGTTCCCTAGATATCTAATTAACTGAAGGGCTAAACGATGCTGTTTCGTCAATTGTTTGATAGTGAATCAAGTACCTACACCTACCTGATTGCAGATCCTAAGCTTAAGGAAGCCATACTTGTTGATCCGGTCCTGGAGCAGGTAGAGAGAGACTGCCGATTGCTGAAAGAACTGGACCTGACTCTCCGCTATTGCCTAGAAACCCATATTCATGCAGACCACATCACTGGCACTGGCAAGCTGCGGGAACTGACGGGTTGCCGAGGCATTGTCCCCGATCAGGCTCAGGCAAGCTGCGCGGATCGACAGATTCAGGATCTGGAGATTTTGGAACTCGGTGAGATTGTGATTCAGGCGATCGCAACCCCAGGGCACACTGACAGCCACATGGCTTATCACCTCAACAACAACGCAGTTCTCACTGGCGATTCTCTTTTTATCAGGGGGTGTGGGCGCACCGATTTCCAGAGTGGTGATGCAGGTATTCTGTACGATTCCGTCACCCAGCAGCTGTTTACGCTACCGGCCCCCACGCTCGTTTATCCGGCCCACGACTACCGAGGATGTACTGTTTCGACGATGGGTGAAGAGCTGCGATGGAATCCTCGGTTTGCAGGCCGAGACCGCAACGGTTTCATTGACTTTATGAACCATCTAGACCTCCCTGATCCCAAGAAAATGATGGAGGCGGTTCCTGCCAATGAGCAATGTGGCCGGACATCGGTGGCGGCATAAGTTGATGACAAGGAGACTGAATATGGCTCAGCATTTTCGTTGGCGCTGGCGATCGCCAGTTGGCATCGCGCTGTTAGTCTGTCTGGGGGTGGCGACCTTCCTGGTCGTCACCAAAGCGCCTGCCCTATCCTGGCTGTTTCTGCTGGTTTGTCCTTTGATGCATCTGTTTATGCATGGGGGACATGGAGGTCACAGTGGGCAGGGCAACCAGGAAGAGAGCGATAGGGATTGATGAATACTCTAATCTACAGTTTCTGCTGTCACTAACGAGAAAAAGACTTGACCTTGAAGTCAGGTAGAGCGTTTAGGCTGAGCCTAGAACCATTGAGGATATTGATATGGCCGAGCGCTCTATTGAAATTTTTACCGCTGGGTGCCCACTATGCGATTCTACCGTTGAGCTAGTTAGAGGGCTAGCCGCGTCTGAATTTCCAGGTACAGGTTTGGGATCTACACAAAGGCTGTGCAGCTAATGAATGTCGAGACAAAGCAGCGCAGTACGGAATCCACCGCCTTCCAGCAGTAGTCATTGACGGTCAACTGGCAGAATGTTGCCAAAACCAAAGGCCCATTTCCCGTGAATCACTCATTGCATCTGGCATTGGACAGGACTGAAGCCTTCATCTCATCCTGATCTCATCATGTCCTGCCAACCTAGAATAGTGGGATATTCGCACAGGAATGCGAGCCGCCTTGATCCTATAGCTGACCAGAGGGTTTAAGGTTGAGTTAGCTACTCTGAGAGGACCGTTCAATGGTTGTTGCGACACGCTTAAAAATTGGTGAGGTCTCCAAGCAGACCAGTACCTCTGTGGGGGCGTTGCGCTACTACGAGAGCCTTGGCTTACTAGAATCAGAGCGAGGCGAGAACGGCTACCGCTATTATCCCCAGGAAGCGGTGCAGCAGGTGCTGTTTATCAAGAAGGCACAGGCTCTTGGATTTTCTCTGGAGGATATCCATGAGGTGTTGACTATGCATCAGCAGGGAGATGTACCTTGTGAATTTGTTCAATCTCTCCTTCAAGACAAGATCGAACAACTTGAGGTTCAGATCCAGAAGATGATGGCATTTAAATCAGAGATGGAACAATATCGAGATCGCTGGTCTACTAGCCAACCCTCTCTTCAACCGGGTGATATCTGCCCTTTGATTTCAACTATTCTGCTGTAACCGTATGCGAGTCTTATTGGTCGAAGATGAACCCGATCTGGGAGCAGCTATTGAGCGCACCCTTACCCAGGAAGCCTACATCGTGGACTGGGCACAAGATGGCTTAGAAGCTTGGGGCTATCTCGAAAGTCAGTGGACTCAATACACGCTAGCCATTTTCGATTGGTTATTGCCTGGTCTTTCTGGGGTTGAACTGTGTCAGCGGCTTCGCGCCCAGAACAGCCCCCTACCGGTGCTGATGCTGACGGCAAAAGACCGTCCTGAGGACACAGCAGCAGGATTAGATGCGGGCGCTGACGACTATCTCATCAAACCCTTTCGTAAAATTGAGCTATTGGCCCGACTGCGGGCGCTGCAGCGGCGATCGCCCCATTTCCAACCTCAGCAGCTCCAGGTCGGTCAGCTAACCCTAGACTATGGCACTCACAACGTCTCGATTACCAATGAAGGACAAGACCCACAAAATGTATTGTTAACCCATAAAGAATTTCAGCTTTTGGAATATTTCATGCAGCATCCGAGGCAAATAGTCAGCCGAGATCAGATTCTCAATCAACTTTGGGGGGCTGATGCTGATGCTGTTAGTAATGTGGTGGCTGCGCTGATGCGTCAACTGCGGCGCAAGCTTTCTGAACGGGGCTGTGACGATGCCATTGAGACGATCTACGGGATTGGCTATCGTCTGAATTTAGACCATGAATGAGCAGCAGCTATTTCGTCAGACCCGCTGGCGGCTAGCAAGCTGGTATGCCGGGGTTATGGGTATTATCCTGGCGCTGAGCGGCTTTGGGGTCTATGAAGCCATTGACCATGCCCACCGGACGGCAGCAGATCGAGAATTGCTAGCGATCGCAGGCCGACTTCACAACAACTTAGAGCCAATCCTACAGCAACCTGGAGAAATTCCAACCAGCGCTCAGCGTTTCCTACCTGATCCCTGTAATAGCCCCAGTCAATGCACGAAAACCGCTAGAGCTGCCGATCATAACCCTGGGGCAATGTTCCAGGGCAACTACTACATTCGACTACTAGATCCCTCACAAGATCTTGTTGCTCTTGCTGGACTTAAACCATCTGGCCTCATATCCGCTTCGTCTGTGTCTGAGTGGCAGTTCCTCAAGGACAAAGACAAGACTCGCTATCGCCAAGTTACGTTGCCCTTGCAAAACCCCAATGAACAACTATGGGGATATCTGCAGGTTGGTAGTTCTCTCAAAGACTCAGATCGGTATGTTTCCTTAGTCAAACTGACTTTATTTACTGGCTTACCTTTGGCTCTGGGCTTTGTTGGAATCGCTAGTTGGTGGCTTGCTGGACGAGCCATGCGACCGATTCATCAGTCATATCAGCAGATGCAGCAGTTCACGGCAGACGCAGCCCACGAGTTACGCACTCCGATTGCTGCAGCCCAAGCCACGGTGGAATCGGTTCTAGATACACCTTGTCTATCGGAAGCTGATGCCCGCGAAACGCTCCAAACGCTAGATCGCCAACATCAGCGCTTGTCCCGACTGATTCAGGACTTGCTGTTGCTGACTCGATTAGACCGTCAAGTACATCTGATACAAAATGAAGCTTGCTGCCTGCAAGATTTAGTCAACGACATTGCTGAAGAGTTAGCAGCTCTGGCCTTAAGCAAAAAGATCCAGCTTCTAACTGACGTTCAAGTGGATCAGCCATTGCGGATCAGTGGAGACGAAGCACAACTCTATCGGCTCGTGTTTAATCTAGTTACCAATGCGATTCAGTACACCCCTGCGGGTGGAAAGATCACCCTCGTATTAGATCAGCAGGAGCAGCAGGCGGTGATTCGGGTGCAGGATACAGGGATTGGGATTGCCCCTGAATACCAATCAAAAATCTTTGACCGCTTTTATCGCGTGAATAGCGATCGCAACCGACAAACGGGCGGTTCAGGGTTGGGGCTGGCGATTGTTCAGGCGATCGCCCAAACACATGGCGGCAAAATCTCGGTGCAAAGTCAACTTGATCAGGGTAGTACTTTTATTCTTTCTCTGCCTACTAGTTCCGTTAGGCAAGCTACATCAACTCTCTAGCAAGGAGTAGACTTTTTATCATTTAAGTATTGTTAAAACATCAGAATTAGGATCAAATATCATTCTGATCTCATCTTTGGAATCTACATTAAAAATAGTTCATTATTCAGCCTTAGATCCATGAAATTTATCAAGGTTTTAATTGGCGCAGTCATAATTACTGTGCCTCTCTTTAGCATTGGCCTAGTCGATCATGCCTCTGCCAAAACGCTAGTTGTGTGTGGTCCAAATGGGGCAGCAAGAGTTGTGGAGAAAGTTCCTATCGGCTGCCATGTCCTCAAAGCTAATACTCCGCCAGCTAGAGCCTCATAGGTCTCGATTTCAGACAAGATTTACACATATCTATCAGGATTTGGGAGGCGATTGGCCTCCCAAATGCCTCTTTTTCTCCTCAAGGGAATTCTTCATTTGTTTTTGAGAATTTTCTTGCTACCATGCCATGTTTGACTAGCCTAAATTTATTTCTAAAAGTTAGGAGAATTAATAGTGAAACCTCTTATTTATGCTTCTGCTGTTGGCCTATTTCTCACAATATCTATGACAGCAGCCCGAGCAGCGGGCGTCCTTAAAGATGCCAAGGTTCCCCATCTAACAACCACTGCTGCCATTCCTCAGAATCCTCGCGTTCCCTCCGCTAAATATCGCTTTGGCATCCATGTTTCTGGATATTCTCTATCTCAACTAACCGTAAATATTCCCGAACAGATTCAGATCAGCGAAAATATTACCGTCACGGATCAATCAGGTCAAAGAATTGAGTCAAGCACGACATTTGAGGGGAACAAAGCAATTGTCACCTTCACTCAACCCGTTGTGCCAGACACAAATCTGAAGGTCACCTTAAATGCTGTCCGCACGTCAACGTTTAGCAATCAGGTGTGGCTCTTCCCCATTGCATGGCGAGGTGTAGAGATGACAGCAGATATTCCTTTGGGGATGGCTCGAATCGCAACCTATGACTAACGTAGCTGGCATCTCATTCTGATTTCATTTTTATGCTTCACAGTAGTAGAGAGGATATTTCCTCATAACCTCACACCATAAATTGCTGTAAACATCAGAGAGATGTTGAAAGGCTTTCTGATGTTTACTTCTTCTACAGCTTCAGCCGTTGTTCATTCAGCTATCATTCGTCGCGAAACGTCATGGGTTATATTGCCAAAACCCTTACCCGGCGCAACTTTATTCGGTTTTCAGCCGGAATGGGCCTTGCATTGGGGCTTGATACTCTTGTACCCAAGATGCGGGCTGCAACAGCCCGCGAGGTAGGGGAGGGCCGCACCTATCCCGATATCATCAACCTTCAAGTACAGAAAACTAGGCTGGCGATCGCCGAGAAGGAGACGCCCGCTATCACTTCAAATGGCTCTATCCCTGGTCCTCTAGTGCGGCTACGGGAAGGTCAAACTGCCACCATCCAAGTGACCAATCGGCTCAAGGAAGACACGTCAATTCACTGGCACGGCATTCTGCTGCCGCCTGAGATGGATGGTGTACCGGGAGTAAGTTTTGCTGGCATCAAGCCAGGAGAGACGTTTACCTATCGCTTCCCTGTTCAGCAAAGTGGTACCTACTGGTATCACAGCCACAGCGGTGTACAGGAGCAAATGGGACATTTTGGTCCCCTGATTGTGGACCCTCTGGAGCCAGAACCCTTTGACTATCAGCGAGACTATGTGGTAATGCTCTCTGACTGGACCTTCGAGAATCCTCACAGCGTTCTGGCTAATCTCAAAAAGATGAGCGCTTACTACAACTACAATCGGCGCACAGTGGCAACGCTATTCAAAGACTTGCCCTGGAAACGGATGCGAATGGATCCGACAGACATCGCGGATGTGACGGGGGCCACCTACACCTATCTGATGAACGGCATGGCTCCTGGTTCAAACTGGACGGGACTGTTTCAGCCTGGAGAAAAAGTACGTCTGCGGTTCATTAATGCTTCCGCCATGACCTTTTTTGATGTGCGGATTCCTGGCCTAAAGATGACCGTTGTGCAGGCCGATGGTCAGAATATCCAGCCCGTCCCTGTGGATGAATTTCGCATCGCTGTCGCCGAAACCTACGACGTAATTGTGGAGCCACAGGACGAGCAAGCCTACACCATTTTTGCCGAGACAATGGATCGCAGCGGCTACGCCCGTGGTACTTTGGCTCCTCGTCAAGGGATGACGGCTCCTATCCCTGAGCAGCGCCCCCGTGTCCTGCGCTCAATGGCCGACATGGGCATGGTGCACGATATGTCGGGTATGGACTCACGTGAAACGGGTAACATGCAGCACGATATGCCAGGGAACGGTTCAGGCGGCATGAACCATATGCAGCACGACATGTCAGGCATGAAATCAGGTGATATGGGCAACATGCAGCATGACATGTCGGGTATGAATTCTGGCAATATGACCCCACATGGTCCTGATGGTCACGGCCCCGGTAATGCAGGTGTGCCGATGATGCTTCAAAGTCGCCTCGATGACCCTGGCATTGGCTTGGAGAATACGGGAACCCGTGTCCTGCTTTACAGCGACCTACGCAGTCTTGCCCCCAGAGAGGACCAGCGACAGCCTGAGCGAGAAATTGAACTCCATCTCACAGGCAACATGGAGCGCTACATGTGGTCCTTTGATGGGAAAAAGTATTCACAAGCGAAGGAGCCAATTCCCTTCCGTAACGGAGAACGGCTCCGGCTCACCTTTATCAACGACACCATGATGGAGCACCCCATTCATCTACACGGCATGTGGATGGAGCTGGTCAATGGGGCTGGGACTCATCAGCCCCGAAAGCATACCCTCAATGTCAAACCCGCCGAGAAAGTATCGGTGGATGTCACGGTGGATGCTCCCGGTAGTTGGGCCTTCCACTGCCACTTGCTCTACCACATGGAAGTGGGAATGTTTCGCGTCGTTTCTGTCACTAACCAAATTGCAGAGGTAAATTCATGACCGTTCAAAAAGTAAGCTATGCAACTGCTGGATTGTTGTTGGCTGCAGCCCTAGCCGTGTTTCCCCCTCGGGTACAGGCAGAAGAACAGCAGCTCAACAAGACCCAAACAGGCACTGAAGCACCTGCTACCACGGGTTCAGAATCTCCAGCCCCAGATCAACCAATGGGAAATGGGATGCAGCATAATATGCCCCACGATATGCCGGGTATGAAGTCTGGAGACATGCAGCATGACATGGGTGATATGCAGCACAACATGCCGGGAGTGAGTTCTGGAGACATGAACAACACGCAGCACGATATGGGCAATATGCAGCACGACAAGTCGGGAACGAATTCGACAACATCGGATAACCCCACTGAGCAGAGTCCCGCGAATTAGGTTGGCTATGTACCTGTAACTCGCACAAAACAATGTGCTTTTTGACAGCGAATGATGCAGTCTTGCAGATTCGTGCTGTCTTTATCGTTGGAAAATTTGCAGAGGTAATTGTGAGTGAGGATGCAACATCGTTATTGGGCCACTGCGCTTTCTGGAACGTTGGTCTCGATGACGCTAGGGAGTGGTCTTCTACCAGCACAGGCTGAGGAGACGCAAACGGGGACTAAAACACAGCCAATGCATCAGGAGGTTGAAATCTCAGCAAATCCTGACCTGCCTATAGCCGATCTGTTGGAAGTCCCTAGTGAAGCAGAACTTTCTGCAGAGGAAGGCGATCAACTGGCACCCCTTACATCGAAGCCTAGCGCTACCGCAGACGCCCTAAAACCGACAATTGCAGAAACCTCCAATTCAGGAGCGTTGCTGCCCACTCACGCCCAAGAATTTGAGAGGACAGAGGAAAGCAAAATACAGCCGCCCACACTTTTCCTTGAGACCAGCAGGCAGGCCCCCCAGCCCTCTTTTACAAACGGCCCTCTGGCACAGACTCTGACGCAGAAACCACCTGAAACTCCGCAG
The DNA here is from genome assembly GCF_000238775.2 of Acaryochloris sp. CCMEE 5410. Classification (NCBI taxonomy): domain Bacteria; kingdom Bacillati; phylum Cyanobacteriota; class Cyanophyceae; order Acaryochloridales; family Acaryochloridaceae; genus Acaryochloris; species Acaryochloris sp. CCMEE 5410. The sequence continues at coordinate 70,048 of NZ_AFEJ02000003.1, forward strand.
TCCTCATCTGAGACTCCACAGACAACTGATAAGGAAGACTGGCCATCGCCCGTTAAAGACAATCAAACCTTCTCCTTTGTCTTAATCGATCAGTTGGAGGTTCGCACCGTTGATGGCCCAACGACGCTGAACTGGGATGCGATTGGCTGGGTGGGGGCGACATCAGACGCTTCTGGTTCAAAACAGAAGGTGATGTGGGCCTCTCGGCGGACACTGGCGGTGAGGCAGAGGTACAGGCTCTATACGGTCAACTGGTTGCACCTTTTTGGGACTTTCAGGCGGGCCTAAGGTATGACCGCTTGTATGGTCCTGGCCCAGACCGAGGGCGGGCCTTTGCAGTGGTCGGCATCCAGGGATTAGCGCCCTACCTACTTGAGGTGGATGCTTCCCTATTCATTAGCGAGGATGGCGATGTTTCAGCCAGACTCACGGGAGAATATGAGATGTTGCTGACCCAGCGCTTGATCTTACAGCCCAAGGCTGAGATCAATCTTGCCGCCCAGAGGGTTGAAAACTTTGGTGTTGGCTCAGGTCTTAATGATATTGAGCTGGGGCTGCGACTCCGCTATGAGATTAGCCGTAAGTTTGCTCCTTACGTTGGCATCAACTGGCAGCGCAAGTTCTTTGAAACCGCTGACTTGGCTAGAGAAGAAGGAGAAAGCGTCGGGGACTTCTCGGCCCTAGCGGGCGTAAGGCTTTTATTCTAGAGTTGAGTACGATTGGAGATTGGATATCATTCTGAGATAGGAACTTTATTCTGCGATCCTAAATTTACGTTAGCTAATTTGAACACTAATACGTCACGAGGGAATATCGATGACTCTTCACCGTTTCACAAAGGCAGAGCCAAATACTGCAGCTTTTCTTTTGGCTCACAGTGGCGAAAGTCACGTTCGCTCAAGTAAAAGCCAGAAAACTGAAACTTCAACATCTCATGGATCGGAGACTGTGCCAAAGTCTCAGCATACTGAGCCTGCCGAGATTGCCAAGCCGTCGCCTATCCCTGTAGAACCTTCTACAGCGTCAGTGGTAAGTGATCAGACAACGCTTGCAAGTTCCATAATGGGCTTTCCCTTCGGTTTGGGTGAACTCTCCTTAGGTTTGATTCTAGTTGGCCCAGTCTGCTTGTCTGCTGTAAGACGGTGGCTGCAGTCATGAGTTCCGCTCGCTTGAACCTCCGCCGCCTACACAAAGCAACTGCCCCATTGATGTGTGTTCCCCTGCTGCTAACGTTACTCACTGGCGTTGGGTTTCAAATGGCGGCTGTCAGCGGCAAGGGAGATCAGTTTCTCTGGCTGCTGGACCTTCATCGAGGAAAGTTTGGTCGATTTAATCTAGAGCTGGTCTACCCATTCCTCAACGCGCTTGGCCTACTGGTACTGATCATTACGGGAACGTTGATGTGGTTGAAGCAGCGTCAACCTCGGGTAAGACGGTAACTCCCAACTCATTCAACTCTGATGATGTTTTGCATCCCAAACCAGTTGTAGCGCCGAATGCCCCAGGGCAGGCCAACCAACAGAATCAGAAAAATAGCAGACAGGGCAATTCCGGCAGGTAGACCTATTGTAAATGCTGACCCCATGTAGGTTAGGAGAAGGGTTGAAGGAATCATGCCCAACAAGGTAGCGCTGGCGTAGATGGGGAGCGAAAGTCCGGTAATACCTGCGCCATAGCTCATTAAGTCAAACGACAAGACCGGAAGTAAACGAGTCAGGAATATCAACCAGCCAAGATATAGCTCTCCTCGCTCCTTTGAGAAGTAGATGAGTTTCCCAGTGAGAGCGTAAACAGTGGAACGCCCTAAGGTACAGCCAATGTAGTAAGCAACCAAGCTACCAATAAATCCACCCATGACGCTGTAGATTCCCGCCACTAGAGACCCCCATATTGCTCCGGCAGCAACTGCAATGGGGGCACCTGGAATCGGACTAATCACCACGGATAGAGCCACGATGCCTATGTAGACGAATGGACCTAGCCAGCCTGCGTTGATGACCGTTTGCCTGAAGGTTTCAGGGCTAGATAGATCGGGCGGAGAATAAATCCACCAGCAGGCTAGCAAGCACCCGATGAGCAGCAAAAATGCAATCGCATTTGGGCGGGTGAATAGAGCCCGCAATCGTCTGATTTGGCTTCTCCTTCTCAATCTACCCACGCCTAATTCCCAGATCCCTAAGCTTGCATCTCAATCGTGCCCATCATTCCTAGTTCCTCATGATCGAGAATATGACAGTGGTAAACAGTTTTGCCTGGATAGTCTTTGAATGGAATCCGAATCCGCACCGTCTCACCAGTTGGGATTAAGACCGTATCCTTCCAAGTTTGATACGGCTCAGGTTTACCATTTCGGGCAATCACCTGAAAGGGATTAGTGTGGAGATGGAAGGGATGATCCATGACCCCAGTATTTGAGATGTCCCAATCTTCTATGGTGTCCAGTGCTACTTCCGTATCAATGCGCTGCGGATCAAAAGACTTGCCATTGATTAAAAACACCATTCCCTGTCCCGGCACCATGCCATGATTGAGGGCAAATTTGCGTTCAGTCGTTGGGCTTGCCAGGTCATCTACGGGAAGCAGTTTTTGGGGTAAAGATTGCGGTTCAACCTGGCCTGAGTAGGACAATGTTGCCAAGGTCTGAGGGGAGTCTTGATCATTTTGGTGCATCATTCCTGGCCCCATATGTTCCCGACCCATCATGCCGGGTCTCCTGCGATTTTGACCCATCATGCCGCCCATCATCCCCATCTGCCCTCGGCTGTAGGGCAGATCCAATAATCGATACTCGCCGGGTTCTTGCTCCCCACGCACAAGGACTTCAGCTCGTTCACCCGGCGATAAAAGGAGTTCCGACATCTCAACAGGAACTGATAAGGGATGACCATCGGTCGCAATCAGATAAAACGGATGCTTTTCCAGCGCTAAACGATAAAATCGGGCATTGGACGCGTTGACCAACCTCAGCCGCGCCAACCCACCTGCGGGAATTGAAAATGAAGGATTGACCTGACCATTGACCGTCACAAGATCCCCCTCCCGACCCGCCATGCGACCCATCATGGGTCGATCTTGTTCAACCACAAAGTCTTTTAAAAACAGAAAAATCTCTTCTGCTGCCTGAATTTCAGGTATCTCATCCAGCGGGCCTCGGACGACGAAAATACCGCCTAACCCTCCTAGAATTTGGTCCGCAACATAGCCATGTAAATGGGGATGGTAGTAGGCTAATCCCCCGGAATGCGTCTGAGGAATTGAGAACTCGTAGGTGACCTGTTCCCCACTGCCAACGCTGAGAAAAACGTTGTCTGCATTGCCTGTGGGTGGAATATGCAGGCCATGGTAATGCAGGTTGGTCGGGTCTGGCAGATTATTCTGAAACCGGATCCGCACGGTATCACCGAGTTTTGCTTCCAGCCGTGGGCCAGGAATCTGACCGTTATAGGCCAGTAAATCCACGGTTTCGTCCCCTAAATTAATCTCCCGAGCGCTGGCTTCGAGGTCAAGTTCCAATACCCCATTGCGGCTGGTGTGCAGCTTTGGACGCTTGACCTGAGGCTCAGGGGCTGTTTGGGTTTGACCACGACCGCATCTTGAAAGCAGTACAGAACCCGCACTACTGGCGCACAAGGCTAGAAATTGCCTACGTTGCATCCCTGTCCCCTCCTAATGTTGGGGCTGTCCTAGCAGCCCCCTTACTCTCAATTAGGGCACAAGATTATGAGATTAGGATGATATCTCTTCGTGCGGCAAGCACTTTGTGCCAAGCCAGGGTGGATAGTAGCCTTAGGAATGATGTTCTGCAAATACGGTAGTCTGCCCTGCCTCATCAAACGTGAATACAGAATAGGGTTCTTTGATATTCCCCGATTCCATCCCCGGTGATCCAATTGGCATGCCAGGGACGGCTATACCTGCGACATCAGGCTTCTCAGCCAGTAATCGTTTAACATCAGCAGCGGGAATATGGCCTTCAATCACGTAACCATTTGCGATCGCAGTATGGCAAGACGCTAAATCATCCGGTACATTATGCTCCCGCTTAACCCCTTCTAGATCCTCAGTGATATTATCTTCAACCTGGAATCCGTGAGCCTTCATATGCTCTATCCAAACCCCGCAACAACCGCAGGTGGGGCTACGGAAGGCCGTAATTTTCAATGCTTCAGGGGGAAGGTTTTCTGCGATTGCAGGGTGATGCATCTGTTTGGGGGCAACCGCAGCATAGATGCCTATACCGACGCCACCCGTCACTAGAATTGCAGCTCCGATACGCAACCAAGGGTGTTGGAAAAGAGTTTTTATCATTGTTCAGTTTGCTGAATATTAGATTGACATCGAGCGTGAATTAGTTGCGATGTCTGTTGGCTCCAGTATAGCCATACCCACCCACTAGAGTGTCAAGGGTCATTGACTAGGACATATTCCTGCTATGGTTTTCAGGAGATTTAGTACCCCAAACACTAGCGATTTCTCTGATCTCATCCTGATTTCATAATGTTTTGCCAAAATTTTCGAGGAGGCATGACTGAGATCTTTAATGTGATTCCGAGTTAATTGTTCACGCATGCTCAGAGTTAGATTCAATGCATCACTTTTGCATCAAATGACCGAAAGTTCCGTGAGTTCTTTCCCAGAAATCGCCTTATCTCAGGAACCGCTACTAGTGGTCAGGGAGGTAATATTTTTCTGAATATCGATAATCTATTACTTCTGCGTCGCAATAGTACAATTTCTGCTTCTGCTGGCATTGCTGGTAACGGCGGGGACGGTGGGAATATCACCATCAATACTGACCTGTTAGTAGCTTTGGAAAATAGTGATATCACAGCCAATGCTTTTACCGGAAAAGGGGGGAATATCCTTATCAGAACTCGCGGTTTGTTTCTATCCCCCGATAGCGAGATTACCGCAAGTTCTGAAAAAGGTATTGATGGTGTAGTCGAAATCATTAACCCTGAAATTGACCCCAGTGCAAGCCTTACGGAATTACCGGAAGCCGTAGATCCCCCTCAAGAAATTGCGCGGGGTTGTAATATTCGTGATGTCTCGAAGACCAGTAGTTTTGTCTTTGTTGGGAGAGGGGGGGTACCTCCCGGACCACATGAACTTCAAACGGCACAAACAGTATGGCAAGATTTGCGTACACCTTATACTCAATCTCCCCCAGCTATAACATCTAAAAGTCCTAATCAAGCCCCAACGTTACCTTCCCACAAGAATACTAGCCTTGTTGAAGCTAAAGGGTGGGTGCGAAATGCTGAGGGTCAAATCATTCTCACTGCAAATTTACCTGAACTGTATTCAACTGATTCTGCACAACCCCTTATTGCTTGTAAAGACACACAATAGATTACAACGCTACTTGATAGGTTTGACAATCAGCTTTAATCTGTTATGAGTGCGAAGCATAGCTATCGAACGGTATGCTGATATAAACGCAAGGCTAAAGGAGGAGAATAGGCGGAAAAACTGTCGTCAAGCCTGTATAGCCAGGAATCAAGTTTGGAACCTGAGGCTAGATAGATACTACTCCAGCAAGGTTGTCCCAGTCTACACTTACTGCCAATCTCGGAGTTGCACCTCCACCCTTCCCAGGATAACCATGAGTCCAGCCCTGCCCTCCCTGATTGTCAATCGCTCATTTCTCACAGAGCTTCTTCAGGCTGAGAAGCCCTGCTGTGCCTTGGGCATGGTAGAAGTTGAGGATCAGCAATGTGGGTTTGTGGCCCTACGACCGGAGCCAATGATTCCAACAGGTGTGACGGATCTGGGTTTCAATTTTGGGCATACCCTTTACGGAACCAGCAAATATGAAGTGATCCACTTTGCCTTTGAATTCTATGGTTTTCAGACCTTCAATGTTCTGATCAATCCCAATAATGCGATCGCGAAAACGGTATTGCAACTCATGATCAAGACTAGGGATTACTTTTTCTTCGCCATTGATGAAGAGACGGGGATTGCCACAGCTTTTCGGAGTCAGATTGGGGATGGACCAGCGGGGGCATTTGAACAGAAAGTTACGGTTTTGACGAAAGATTGTTGGTGTCTCACAAGAGGGCAGCAGCAATCAGCTTTTCCTAAAGCTCGGTTAGTGATTCTGGTGGAAGCGGGGACGCATCTGATCACGGATGCGCTGATGTGTCCCTATCGGATGGGAGAACGAGTTAGGGCGATTAAACTGCTGCGTTCTGTGAGCGAAGGGATGCTGCTGATGTGGGACCGGGGACTGCATTCGTACAAGATGGTTAACGCAACGCTCAAGCAGAAGTGTCACCTACTCGGACGGGTGCCTGCCAATGTGAAATTTGAGCGGGTCGAAGACCTTGCAGACGGGTCTTATCTGAGTTGGATTGCCCCAGACCGTAAATCCAAGAAAAAAGGAGGCACCCGCATTCAAGTGCGAGTCATTGAATACACCATTGAGGACGAGGCCGACCCCCAGGTCTACCGATTGATCACGGACTTGCTGGATATTGCCCTATTCCCAGCTTTATTGTTGGCGAAAGAATACCACCAAAGATGGGAGGTCGAAAACACACTGGATGAATTGAAGACCCACCTCAATGGCCGCAAAACCCCGATTCGTTCCAAGAATCCGCGTGAAGTGATTCAAGAAGTGTATGGATGGTTACTGGCGCATTGGGCGATTCGGTGCCTAATGTTCCAAGCCGCACAACAAGGTGAGATTTCACCGTTGAGTATCGGTTTCACGGGCACCCTCAAAGTTGTACGCAGAGCAGTTCCCACCTTTCAATCCACATCAGCTCAAGACCTCCCTTTTTTCTCAGTTGGCTAGCCCACGAGATTTTAGAACAGACCCTTCCCCCTCGACTGGGAAGAAGCAATCCCAGAGTTGTCAAAAAGCCAAGGTCAAAGTTCCGCTCAAGAAAACCAGCGCACAGAGGCAGTGGAACTAACGTGCAAAGATTAGCTTTTGCCATACCCAACACGGCTTAGCGCTATCCGAACTGTATTGGGGCACTAACTCAGGTGCAACATTCTGTAGGATAGGTTGCACCTTCCCTGGCTCTACGTACTTCTGTACCTCCCAGAATTTGTCCTCATTGGCGGGGATTGCGCCCTCAATTTGAGCAAGTGCCTCTCTGCTGGCACCCAACACCTTGGCATAGGCATCTTGAGTTGATTTTCCAAATCTAGGTTCAGGCTCCCCGGCATGGGGATTGGGGACCAGAGCATCGATTAGTTCTCCATACTCTACAATGATCCGCCCCGATAGACAGCAGACGCCAATAGCCCCTTTGGTCCGTGACTCTTGATAGGCATTTCCGGCTTTAGTCCAAAAATAATTCCAGCGAGTTGTCAATTGATGTCTGCTTCGTGGCCTGTGCGTCGTCGAAAACATCTGCATTTGAGTTGTTCGATCCGGGTTCTGCCTAGCCCAGGCTCTCGCTGCTTTTGCCGGGGTGAGTTTTGTGTCTAGATTAGTAGTCCGCATTGCTTTGCTTTCAAGGACAATCTATATCTATTTCCGAGCGAGTCGGCCAAAGTTCGACACGTTCACGGAAAATTTTGGGAAAGTTCAGGTATCGATTCTGCGATCGCAGTCTTTAATAGCTGTAATACCTAAAGTCATTACCAAAAGGCGATAACTATGGAAAATACAATCACGGTCGAAATTTCCCAAACTCATGTGGCAGCGCTGCTATTAATTGCTCAGCGCCTTACCTTTGAAGACTGCTTAAGACGGACGGATGGAGTAAGAGATATTGAGCAGGCATATGATTTCATCAACGCGATTGGAAGCTTGCGAGACGCGCTGGAAAATGCCCAAAGAGTCCACTAGCTTAGTTTCCATCGAGAATCCAACGATCATCCACCGACTTACCGATCCATAAACTTCTCAACTAGGAGCAAGATCGGGGGAGTGGCCCCAGCCTTTTCCACTGCGGCCATGATGTTGTCTTTTGACTCACCTGCTGCACTCGCTGGGCTGGATACTTCGGATCACTCAACAACTCGCCACCGGCAGTTCCGCCCAACACGTCGTATACCTCGGTGACTGCCACTTCGACTGCATCCGCCAGATCTGCCGAACCCCCGACGCCGCAATCTCCAGCGTCCCTCGCCCGAATCGTTCGTTGACCTTATCCATGATTGACATCAGCCGCTTGCGTTTCTCCCAATCCTCATCCTTCTCCCAGAGGTGCCCTTGTATGGTCGTCTCTGAGGCTAAACCCACCATCAAGACACCCGCCTTCTGAAATTCTCGCCCCGGTTCATAGATACGCTCCATCGCTTTCCGGGCAGCCTCCACAATTGCTGGGGTGTAGTTGGTGGCTATGGAGAACGTGACCGTCACCGATTGACGAAAATACCCCGGCTTAAAGGGGCTTGTCCGCGCGAAGACAACCATTGCCTCTGCCACCTGCCCTTGTTCCCGTAACTTTTCCGCCGCCCTGGAAGCGTAGGCTGCGATCGCTTCCTGCAAATCCGCCAACTTCGTCACAGGTTGGCCGAAGGATCGGGACACGCAGGTTTCCTTTTTCGGTTTAGCAACCAGCTTCAGGGGTAAACAGGAGATACCCCGCAGCTCGTGGATCATCCTCACTCCCACCACCCCCATTTTTTTGCGGATCAGCCCCTCGTTAGCATCCCGGAGTTCCTTCGCTGTCTCAATTCCCTGAGCGTTCAGCCACTTGTTGTATTGGCGGCCAATCCCCCAGATGTCTGCGACTGGAAATGTGGCTAGGATGCTCTCTGCTTCAGGGGAGTCATCTAGATTGAAAACGCTATTATATCTTGATGTTTCCTTTGCCACCTGCAAAGACACCTTGGCTAGAGTCTTCGTAGTTGCCACCCCCAATGAAACGGGTATACCTGTCCACTGGCTTACAGTATCCTTGATGTGATGGGCGTATTCCGTAACGTTTTGATGGCTGAAGGGAGTTAGGTCTAGCCAAGCTTCATCAATGCTGTAGACCTCGATATCTGGCGCAAACATTGCCAGCGAATCCATCACTCTCGATGACATGTCTCCATAAAGGACATAATTGGCGCTGAATGTTACGATCCCATATTTCGCTATCTTGTCCCTAATTTTAAATATTGGCACTCCCATCTGGATGCCCAGTTCCTTCGCTGCCTTGTTTCTCGATACAACACATCCGTCGTTATTACTCAGTGAAAGACAAGGCAATCCCCTAAACTGAGGCTGAAAATTGACTTCAACTGAATTATAGAAAGAGTCACAATCAACTATGCCGTATATCTTTGAGGGACTAGAAGGAATGGATGACATGGGCAACAACCCCCCAAACCTCAAAGTCCCGACCCTCTGAAATTTCTATGGGCGCAGTGCAAGCACTCGCAGCTAGCAAGTAGACCTTATTCCCTCTGTAGGACAAGCGCTTGACCGTAAAACCACCGTCGAGGATAGCAACCACGATTGCCCCATCAGTGGGATTAATTGAGCGGTCAACGATCAACAGATCTCCTGATCGGATGCCTGCCTCAGTCATTGAGTGACCCTCAACCCTCATATAAAAAGTAGCTGTAGGATGGCTGACGAGATATTGTTTGAGGTCTAATGAGTTTTCCTGGAAATCTTCTGCGGGAGAGGGAAAGCTAGCCCAAACAAGGGTTGGAAAGATAGGCAGGCAGACAGAATCTGCCCAAGCGACAGGATAAACTGATCGAACAAGCATTACAACAATATATATGTACTATTAATATTTAGCACAGTTCCAGCTATTTTCTCTAGGCCATTGATTATTCTCTGACTGAAACGTGATTTTTGCTGGCAGCAACAAACTAATTCAAATCTCTTCCAGTCTTTTCCTGACTGTCTTTGCAGCCTTTTCTTGTCCAGCAACTAGCCTCTTTATCCGTTCCTCCTTGGCTTCTATTAAAATTTGGTTAATCAATGATTCTGGTAAGACCTCCCAATTCCTTATAAACGAGTCAACTATGACCTCATAAGGAATTCCCGTTGACATCTTCAAGGTTCTCAGCTTCGCAACAGACTCTTCTGAAAGCCTCATTGCAACTTTCTTGTATTCTATTTCTGACAAACCTGAATCTACTTTATTATTTTCTTGTTTACCAGAATCTTGTTTTCTAGAAGCTAGTCTACTTGAATCTAGAATTGTTTTTTCTTGTGCAATTAAAGGTGACTCTTCGCCTAACGAGAAAGTGCTTTCAGGTTTCTTAGAATCTGTAAAACTTGAATCAGTTTTTGTAGAATCAGGTTTCTTGTTTACCAGAATCTTGTTTTCCTTTACATTATTACTATCTTTGCCTGCGGTAACAAGTGTTTTAGACGGAATGCTTATAGGGCCAGTTGGCAGTTTTTTCTTAGGCTTACTCACTCAGAATCACCTCGATAATCTCTTTATATGGCTTGGCTAATTTTGTCTGGCCTGCTTCATCTAATGACCAGCCCATATTATTGGTCTGCTGAACAAAGGTGCTTTGTCTCAATGGTTGAAAAATATTTGTGCCATTAACTGAGGTGTTAAGAGCCTCCAGTGCAGCTTTAGTCATTCGAGTTTTATTTGACCCAGCCCACTGTTCCCTAGTTGGTAAAATTCCAATAATATCTGGCACATCAAACTCAAGGTCTTCCAATTCTCGGACGAGAACGATTGTATTAATGGCTCCAGATACACCTTTATGTGTACATTCTGTGGGAATCACCAATAATTCTGACGCAAGGATAGCGTTGTAAGTTAGCATCCCCTTTGCAGGTGGGCTATCAATAACTACATAGTCATACTTATCCAAAATTTGTTTAAGGGATCTACGAAGTACTCTTTCCCTGCCAGGATTCATTGCAATCGCGTCTGATGCTCTAGCCAAGCTGTAGTCACTTGGAGCTAAATACAGATTGTCGCCACGATCTTCATTTAGTGGCTTTTGGATTATGTCAGTAATACTGATGCGGTCATCATCATTAAGTATCGTCTCAGCGATGGTTGCTATCTCAGATAAATCTGACCAACCCATCCACTGACTGAGGTTACCTTGTGGATCAAAATCGACGGCTAAGGTTTTCCCATGATCAGACAGCATGGTTGCCAGATTTAGAGCTGTTGTCGTTTTACCGGAGCCACCGCTAAGACAACTAACAGAAATCACTTTAGCTTTTCTAGGTTTCTTGTTAGAGCTTTTCATGTTTCATGAATAAAAGAATCTGGAAAACAAGATTTTAGTAAACAAGAAGAATGTAACGTACTTTCTTGTTTATGTCTATAAGAAGTTATAAATCAGAGCAGCAAAGAGTTACAAGGATTCGAGGTCCAAGGAGATGAAGGGTCTATCGTTGATCAACACCAGATAAGGTGTTCCAAGTTGGGTGTTGGTTATCAGATACTTCAGAACTAGGCACTGCTCGATGCGTTGCGATCGCAGATTCACCACCGCTGGCATGACCACAGGGACTGCGCTCTCCTTCGATTGTTCCGCACCAAACTCAACAAGACGAACTGGTGGGATGTCGGAAGTTTGAGAGAAACGCGATATAAATTGCACCACTGAGTATGAACTTGAAGATCACTATATTAGATCGATGGTTTTAATTCCAGATTTATATATAAAATCTGTATTACATTAAAAATTACATTTCGCGACACGATGTCGCTAGAACGAGTGGATTTGTCGCTCACACCATAACTTGGCTCTTGTCCTCTTTTGGTGATGCGGATAATGAAGTAGAGGATAGAGGGGTAAACCATTACCAGGTATGGCTATGGAACTCCTCCAACACTTCCTTCCGTGCCAAGATACCCTCCACTTGGATAGCTGGGAACTTGACTCCACAAACCATCAGATGACTTTGAATGTGTCCTCAACTCAAGTGTTTGCCTGTTGTCCTGTCTGTAATCAAATCACTCACCGCGTTCACAGTCGCTATGAGCGAACCCTGAGAGACCTTCCCTGTGTGGATTTCTGCCTGACTATTCTGCTTCAAGTTTGCAAGTTCTTTTGCCGCAACGAGGCTTGCAAACGACGCATCTTCACTGAGCGATTACCCCAGGTAGCGGTCCCTTGGGCCAGGCGAACGATTCGCTTTGCAGAACACCTTAGCTCGATTGGCCTTGCCCTTGGGGGTGCGGCAGCAGCCCGTTTGAGCTATCAAATCAATTACGGAAGTAGTCGCAATACAATGTTGCGCTCCATTGCCCAGCTTGAGATTCCCCCAACTCCAACCCCCAAGGTTTTAGGGGTGGATGATGTTGCGCTGCGGAAGGGACATATCTACGGCACAATTTTGGTGTTAGTGTCCTGATTTATTCGCCATGGGCTGAGATAGCTGAAATGCTTTGATAATAGAGAATTCAGAGCACTCCTTTATGAACATTGCCCAACGCGAGCAGCAGATTATCCGCATCCAATCTCAAAGTTCCTATGCTTCTATTAACGAAGCCCTAGAATCAACCCTTCGTCTTGAAGCTAACCGAGTCACCCAGATCGCAGTAGAGTCAGCTCTAGACGAAGAAGTTCAAGCTTATCTATCAGAGATTCAAGGGGATCGACCTCGACGTTCAGGCTACTATCAACGGATCCTTGATACCCAGTACGGCAGGATTACTCAGCTGTCCGTTCCCAAACTACGGAAAGGGAATGCAGGCCGAGAGTGGCAGATTTTAGAGCGTTACCAACGAGCCCTTGGCAGCCTGCTAGAGTTTTGCCTAGGGCTGTATGTCATGGGCTTATCGCTTCGAGATCTGCAAGAAGCTCTCTATGAGATCCTGGGTGCAGTCTTATCCGTGAATGCCATTAACCGGATTACACTTAAAGCCCAGAAGCAGATGCTCCAAAGTCGTCAGACTCGTCTTGAGAAAACCCCTTTTATTTTGATTGTTGATGGGGTTTGGGCGAGTGTTCAATGTGCGTCTGAAGACTTTTGGGAAGACCAAGCTGGGCATATTCGGAAACTACGCCGTGCGGAAGACAGAGTCATCTTAGTGGCCATGGCGATATGGCCAAATGGGACACAAACTGTTCTCCATTATGAAATTGCTGTCCAAGAATCTGAGGCAGCTTGGCTACTGTTCTTTGAGCACCTGCGGCAACGAGGATTGCAAACCCATTTGGTGAAGCTGATTGTGAGTGATGGCACCACTGGGCTACCTAAGGTAATTCGCGCTCTGTTTCCCCTCGCGCAACATCAACGGTGCATTACCCATAAGGTTCGAGCGATGCTCCGGCATTTGGGCTATGAGCAATTGCCACACCTGGATGCTCAAGGACAAGAACTGTCCCACTCTGAAGCCAAGAAGCTGCGGTATTCACAAATTAAACACGATGCCTATGCTATCTATAAAGCGCCAGACTGGGAAGAAGCTATTGTTGCGTTGCTCGTGTTTGCACAGAAATGGACAGACCTTGAACCCGATGCGGTCAGAACCTTTACCAAAGATTTTGCCCTGACCTTGAGTTTCTATGATTTTGATGAATCCATTCATTCGCTGATTCGTACTTCCAATGCGCTAGAACGGTTGTTCCGAGAATTCCGAACCAAAGCTGATGAGATTGGTGCTTTCCCCAATGAGGAGAGCTGTTTAGCGATTTTCTTCCTCGTCTCACGCAGAGATCATGCCAAGCATGATCGTCTCAATAACCATGGCGAATAAATCGGGACACTAACATTTTGGTGGACCTAGAACAGCATCGGATCGTTGAACTCCTGCCTGATCGCGAAGCTCAGACGCTAGTCGATTGGTTGGAGGAACACCCTGGTGTCGAGATCTTTTCGCGTGATCGCTCCAAGACATACAAGTCAGCGATGAGTGAAGGTGCTCCCAATGCTATCCAGGTCGCAGATCGCTTTCACCTGCTGGATAATCTACAAGAGGTGTTAGAGAACGTATTTCACTCTCATTGCCCTGTTCTCAAAAGTGTGGATGAAACGCTGCTGAAGCAACGTTTCCCCGAACCTCTAGCACCGAAGAGCGTTAGTAAAACTAAGAGTGCTCGTGAGGAGCAAAAGGCTCAAAGTCGTGCTCGTCGATTGGAACAGTATGAGCAAATCCACGCCTTGAAAAAACAGGGATTTCTCATTATAGATATTGCTCATCAACTCAACATCAACAGGCATACGGTCTCTAAGTATTTGGCTGCTCCTGTTTTCCCGGAACGTCAGACTCGTACTCAACTAGCAGAGACAGTTATCGATCCCTATAAAGCCTATCTTTACCAAGAATGGATGGCAGGGCGTCACAATGCCCAACAACTGTTTGAAGAGATTCAACAGCAAGGCTTCAAAGGCTGCTATGGAACAGTTGTTTATTACCTTCGGAAACTCCATCCCTTTAGCCCGCGTAACCCATCGAAACCAAAAGCTCGCCCCCCAAGGGAGCCATCCAATCGTGTATCGGAGAAAGGGTCTAAGGATAAGATAACGGAGCCAAAACCTTTGACACCCAGGAATGCGTCATGGTTGGTGATGCGCCACCTTGATCAACTGACCGAAGAAGAGGAAGACACTCTGGTACTACTCAGTGGACAGCCTGAGCTATCCGATGCCATTACGCTGACACAGAGTTTTTTGTTCTTAGTCCGAAAGCGGTTACCCCAGCACTTAGACAACTGGTTGGAACTTGCAAAGAACAGCTCATTCAAGCCATTTCAGACTTTTGCGAAAGGGTTAAGTGATGACTATGAGGCAGTCAAAGCAGGGTTGACATTAGAAGTTAGCAATGGGCCAGTGGAGGGATTTAACAACAAACTGAAAATGATTAAGCGCCAAATGTACGGGAGGGCAGGCCTCGACCTTTTGAATAAACGCCTGGTGCTTGCAAGCTGAAATAATTACTAGTTATGGTTTTGAGTCCATTTACTACAGCATCACCAAAAGAGGACAAGACCCAGGTTATGGTGTTTACGACACTGGAACTTTCTCCAGGATTGACTTTGAGAAGTTGGGTGTTCGCTGGTGGTTCTGGTCGGGCTGGTCTTTGCGACAAATCAATGAGTCAAAAATTCAGTGATTCCAGTAAAACGTGATTTAGTCCCATCGTTTGTATCACTGATTCATCGAAATACTTCAGACTCAAGCAGTATTTACGTACTGTCTCTCACCAACTCCACCCATTCTTAAACATTCCTACAATCGCTTGCCCTCAACCGCCATTCTTGTTTAAATCAGCACATCGCATCAAAAACTAGACGATTTAACTAAATCTGATGTCGCAGCAAGACGACCTTGCCGAATTATTCGCGGCTGAGTTTCTGGCGGGCAAATCCTACAGCACTATCGTAGAAGCCCGGAACCAGGCATCTCAGTTGCTCAATCAACCCGTGCGCCCTGGCAGTCCCCTAGCAAAGCTGGTGGATGAGTCCGTTGAAGCTGGGTTAGTTCGTGCTGCGAGGGAAATCATCGGACAATCTGAAGATCCTCTTAAGACCTACACCGACCTTGTTGACCTCACCAATCGCCAGCCCAGGCTCGGGGTCCGATCCTCCACCAGCGTCAAACAGCAAGCCTATTCCACTCCTCTCCCTATTGCATATTTGGCGGCCAACCTCGCAGGAATTACGGCTGAGTCCACCGTTTACGAACCGAGTGCTGGACATGGGGCATTGGTCCTGAATGCCACCCCGGAAAACTGCACGATCAACGAGCTAAACCCAGACCGGGCCAAGGATCTAAGACGCCAAGGATTCACGGTTACTGAGCAGGATGCTTCGGCCTATCTCCCAGACCAGCTCCATGATGTGGTGATTGCCAACCCTCCCTTTGGCCGAGTCAAGGGGGACAACGGCAGGGCCAAGCGGTTCCAACTCCCCGGCAATCCAAGGGGAACGAGCCAGATCGATCATGCGATCGCACTGCAAGCCCTCCGAGCGATGAAACCTGATGGCCGTGCCGTCCTGATTCTTGGTGGCAAACCCGAAACCGATCCAAGGGAACGAGCCGAAGCCTACAACACCTTGGAGTCTCGGGGGTTCTTCTATCCCTTATATCAACAGTACGGAGTGACCCAGCATTTCACGATTTCTGGAGACTTGTATAAGAAGCAAGGGGCAGGTTGGCCGCTGGATATGATCGTAATTGAAGGGAAGGTATATTCTCAACGACCCCTACCCGGAGTAGAGCCACCGAAAATCTATGAATCCTTTGATGAATTGCGAGGACTACTGAATGCAAATCCCCAGCTATACAACTTATCAGACCTACAACAAGGTTTGGATACCCAAGGAAGAGGGGAATCAACGCCTATTCATCGTCAGAGTCCCCTCCGAGATGCAGCAGATGGAACATCAGGAGTATCTCGACCTGATGAATTGCCGCATGGAGTGGATGATCCAAGACTGGCTGAAACATTACCAGGAGTCGAGGGAGGAAGTACAGGCTCTCCTGTCCAAAACCCTTCGACACATGCACCCCACCCAGGAAATCCCGAGTCTCTACGACGACGAGGGAGAGATGAAACAGATGTGGATTTGGGCCACGGACTGGGGAGACAGTCTGCTGGAGTGCAACGAGAAATGGATGCAGTGGCTGAGACTGATCAATCCAGAGGTGACATTCCCCATAGATCTAACCCTGAAGAGTCCACTACCCCAAGCCCAACTGATGGACAAGCACGACAGCATCAACCTAGAGGAGTTCCTGATCGACCTGAGATCGGACTTCGACTAAATTCCCTTGAACTAAACCATCATTCTGAGGACAACCTGATGGCTGAGCAGTTTAATACCGCTTATATCCCTCGCAGCAAAGGGAGATCGCCTGGAACCTTAATCCCAACCAATATGGCTGTTTCGGCTCAACGTGCTTTGGATAAGTTAGAAGCCAAACATGGCAATGTGGACGAGTTTGTGATGAATCGACTGGGGTATGACTCCAGAGGCCATCTCTATGAACGCCTATACGCCGAGCAGATCGATTCGTTAGCCTTGTCGTTTGACCAAAAGGATCAAGGCAAAATCTTCCTCAACGGCGATCAAACTGGGAATGGCAAGGGACGGTTCGGAGCAGCCAGCATTATTGATGCCAAGAGGCGAGGCCACATCCCTATATTTGTCACCAAAGATCCTCAACTCTACAAATCAATGTTGGAAGACTTAGCTGATATTGGTTTTACTGATATCAACCCCTTTATTACCAACAATGAAGAGAAAATCACCCTCAACAATGGCCGCATCCTAAATACGGGAAATGCAGCTAGCCAAGCCTCAGAGATGAACCGGATTACTGATCAACAGGATCTAGGGGGGTACGATGTGATTTTCACGACCTATGCCCAACTGCAAACGGTAAATAAGAAAAGCACTTTGAGACGGGAGTTCCTATCCAATATTGCCCCGTCATCGTCATTGATTTTCGATGAGGCTCATGAAGCAGGGGGTAGCGTCGGGGATGCAGGCTGGGTCAACAGAAATGCCCCAGCCAATCGAGCTGATTTTGTCAGGCAATTAGTAGATCGCTCTGCTGAGACAGTTTTTATGAGCGCCACAGCCACAAAAGACCCGGCTGTAATGGATTTGTACGCTCGACGTACTGACGCTAAGCATACTGTCTCCAGCATGGAGAATTTAGAAAATACCCTGAAAGCTGGCGGCATTCCACTACAACAAATGATGGCGACTCAGTTCGTTGCCTCTGGCAATATGCTCAGACGGGAACGGAGCTTTGAGAATATTTCATTTGATGCCAAGCAAGTTCCTGTCGATCATGGGATTGCTGATGGGATTTCTGGCATCATGAGAGCCATTGATAGGTTTGACAAAGCCAAGGTAGAAGCCATCAAAGAACTTAGCAAAGAAGTTCGCAAGGAAGCCAAAAAAGTCAGTGAAGACAATTCTATTGGCAAATCTGGAGCAAAATCAAAAAGCTTTTCTTCGCTCATGCACAACTCGATTGAGCAAGGACTCCTCTCTCAAAAAGCTGAGGCTACAGTCCAAGAAGCGATCTCTGCCTTGGAACGGGGAGAGAAACCCCTAATTGCCGTCGCCAATACAATGGATTCGTTTATTGGCAACTTTGCGAAGGATCGGGGGATTGAAGCAGGTGATCCGATCAACATTTCCTTTGGTGATGTGCTAGAGCGATATCTGAATCGCTCTCGGGATGTGACTATTACGGACTATTCAGGCACATCTATGCGACGACCCATGACGGAGGGTGAGCTAGGAGGATTAGCACTGGCTGCGTTTGAAGAGGCCAAAGAACTCATTGCCGAAACAGATTTATCGAATATCCCACTCAGCAGTATCGACTACATCAAGCATCGACTGGCCCAAGAAGGGTATAGTGCTGACGAAATTACAGGCAGACAAAGCATCATCAACTATGGAGCCGATGGCAATCTCACCTATGGGCTAAGACCTATGAGCGAGATCAAGACTCAAGGCAAAATTAATGTGGTCAATCGCTTTAACGGCGGGCAGCTTGATGTCGTGATTCTAAATCGTTCTGGAGCGACGGGTATCAACCTTCATGCGTCAGAGAAGTTTGCAGATCAGCGACCCAGGCATATGATCATGGCCCAAGCTGAGCGCGATATCAACCAAGTATTCCAAATGTTGGGCCGTGCGAATCGCTTTGGGCAAGTCGTGGAACCTAAATTTACGCTGGTGATGGCAGATGTCCCCGCAGAAAAACGACTCGGGGCTTTACTCGCCAAAAAGATGGCTTCGTTAAATGCCAACACCACAGCAGCGAGAGATTCGGATCTCAGCGTTGGCAATGTTACCGATTTCATGAATGCAGCGGGGGAAGAAGTTGTAGCTGAATTATTGGACGAACACCCCGAAATCGATGCCATGCTGTCTTACCCCAGTCATGGGTCTGTGGGAGGATCTGATTTTCCACTCATTAGCCGCACAACAGGCCGCATCCCTCTACTCCCCATCCAGCAACAAGCAGAACTGTACGACCTGATCGAGACGGAAACCACAGCTTTGATCAAGCAAAAAGAGGCAATGGGCGAGAATGTCTTAGAGGCTGACAAGCTGGACCTGGATGCCCGCACAATCGCCAAGATGGAAGTTGTACCGGAAGATGCTGCCATCAAGAGTGAGTTCACCGGACCTGTGATGCTGGAGGTGGTCAATGCCAAGGTGACGACTAAGCCTCCCACGCAGTTAGAAATTGTCAACACAGTCCGTGAGAACTTGGGCCAGCCTAGGGTTAAGACGGTTGATGACCATGATTTTAATGCTGTTGAAGACCAGGCCAAGGTGCAGAACCGGAGCTTGATAGATCAGGTTGAGAGCCGACTCGAAACCTATGCCCGGAAAGCGATAGCAGATGCGAAAACACCGGAGGCGGCAGGCCACTTGGAGACCAAATTCGATAAACAGATGGGGCATTTCCAAGCCCTCACGAATCGTTTTCGGATTGGCAGCACCGTTCAACTAGATTCCGCAGAGGGTAAGGTTTCCTATGGGGTGGTTGCGAACCTTGCACAAAAGGCTAAGCCGTTAGGTAGTCCCGCTGCACCGACGAACTGGAAGATGCAGATCGTCACTACTGAAGGCAAAAATATCTCAGTACCTTTTTCCAAGATCAACTCAGGTAAGCCATCTGCTGTCACGATCAGGCCAAAAGGAACCACTTGGAAAGGGGAGAGCATTTATGAGGACTTTGATACCAGGCAGCAAAATCAGCGCACTGAGATGCAGATCTTCACGGGCAACCTGATCAAGGCGTATGGGGAGCATCCCAAGGGCAAGTTCATTAACTTCACCACCAATCAAGGCCAGGTGCGCCAGGGGCTGATCATGCCCGATGACTTCGATATCACAAAGCAGCTCCGAGAGCGCCCAGTGATCTTTGAGGAGCCATACCAAGTAAAAGCATTCCTAACAGAAGTGACGAAGAATCTGGGGGTGGTTCATGACAACCCGGAGAAGAACTTAGCCATCAAGGCTGATGCAGCCGCCAAACTGCAAGGGACTCCCATCGAGCATTTTGTGATCACAGTGCCCAGCTCCACCCGTGTTGGCGGCACGTTCTTCTTGAATGAAGATTTGCTAGATGCTGCCCAAAGTGAATTCTTCTCTGTGGCCCACCGAATGGAGATGCATGTGGCTCCAGAAAACTTAGAGGCAGCACTCAAGGTAATCATGAAGGACGAAGGCATCCAAATCGCAGCCTTCGATTTCAAAGATATGGCACGGGATTACTTAGGACAGATGCTGCCGACGATGGAGCAGATCGAAGAGAACCAGTTTGAGCAACGGGCTGACTTTGTACCCTACGTGGAGCCGACCAAAGACACCGCAGCTCAGCTAGATTTGTTGCTCCAGTCTGAGGCTGTTGAGCCGAGTGAAACCCCGCAAATTGAGCAGCCTCAGTCTGCACCGGACCAGGCCGCAGCACAGCCTACCGAGGAGAACACCAAGCAAATTGCCCCACCCGCAAACCAGATAGGCAAGGCTGAAAAGTCTGTGGCCCAGTTCTTACATGAGGGGGGATTATCCCAGGAAATTCTGAAGGGTGATGATTTCCACTTCAAGATCAAGAATGGCCCTTATGAGCCTTTGGTGGTGGAGCGGATTACGGATCAACTTTATCTGACCCACTACTATGAGCAAAATGGAGACTTATGCCTGGATTCTGAAATGGTGTTTGGGATTGATGAGCAGGGCAAACTCAACCTAGAAGAAGTGGCTGTTCAGAACCCGCTTACCGGAGGAGAGATACGAGAACTGGATCGGGAGTTTGGAGCGACATTCGCCCAGAACATTGTCAATCAAGGATTTGCAGAAGCAGCCCTTGAGCAGTTACCAGAGCTATTACAGGAGCGACAGGCAGAACAGAATCAGGCTGAATCTGTGATTGCCGAAGAGCCAGCAGCGGTACAATCTGAAGCACCCACCCAAGCTGAGCCGACACCAACCAAGGCGACTGAGGAGATTGCAACAGAAGTTGAGCCACCATCAGCAACGGAATCACCACCAGAGCAGACGGCCCCACCAATTCAAGGAACTGAACCCACGGCTACAGAAAAACCGGAAGTCACCCCACCGGAGACGCCTAGCCAGCCCAAAGCAGAAGTGGAACAGCCTCAGCAAGGTGCAATGGCTCAACAGGACCAAGGACCGCAGCCGAAGCCAAAACCCCAGGCTAAACCGGAGGACTGGCCTAAGTATGCCTCAGCCCTTGGTCGAGGCCATGTGATTCAGGCAAGGATCAAGAAAGTGGTAGCAGCACACCAGCAAGGAACCGCTCTTGATATGAGGTCTAGTATCTCGATGGGCAAGGACTTTAGGGAGTTTACCCAGGAATTGAATTCGATCCGGGATTGGTATCGAGCGGCCAAGGAACTCAATCGCGGAGATGCCTACCTTGAACGAATTATGAAAGTAGGCAATAGCTACAAGCAGGGTAAGCCAATCTCTTACAGAGCGCGTACTATACGAAGCCAAGATATCAATCAAGCAAACTACAATCAGTTTTCCGCAAAGCTAAACAGGGACAACCCAAAAGCATTTCTGGTGAGACTTGCGGCAAATGCAGCTAAGGCTGGGCTAACTAACCGACGCATCATGGGAGCTTTATCAATGGACCCAGATATCCAGTCCATGCATTATCAAAAAGGAGAGCAAGCCAGTCTGAAGTACTCACGGTCAATTATGTTGGATGGACTAAAGCTAAAGAAGAGAGAACAACCCAAAGTTATTGCTCCACAACAATCACAGGAAATTAATCGTAATCAGGGACTTGGAAGATGAATGACGAATTTGAATTAACACCAGAAATTATTGAAGGGGGCAACATTATTCGGCTGGGTCAATCCCTCATTCAGCTCAAGAATGCGATGGAGTCGGCTGAGAATCGAACCAGAGAATCCATCACTAATGCTGAGGCCCTAGATCGAACTGAAATTGTAACTGAGATGCAATCACTGCTTATCA
Organism: Acaryochloris sp. CCMEE 5410; assembly: GCF_000238775.2. Taxonomy (NCBI): domain Bacteria; kingdom Bacillati; phylum Cyanobacteriota; class Cyanophyceae; order Acaryochloridales; family Acaryochloridaceae; genus Acaryochloris; species Acaryochloris sp. CCMEE 5410. The sequence goes on from NZ_AFEJ02000003.1 coordinate 91,885, forward strand.
ATATCAAAGCCATGCGAGAGAAATTGAAGAATCCTCACATACAAGAATGGATGGCGGCTGAGGAGGAAGTTCCTTTTTAAGAAAATTTTGAATCATTCGTTTTTATCAGTGGAGTCTAGGCATGGTCAACAATCCACCTTATCGACAAGAGGATAGCCGTGTTCCTCAAAATTTGAGAAATTTTGCAAATAGGCTAGATTATCAGCAACTTGTCCCTATAAACACAGGTCTATCTCCCGAGGGCATAGAAACTCCCTACATGTCATTCATTCTTCGTGAAGATGATGAAACTATTGCTGAAATCGGCAATGACCCAGGGTTGTTTTACGTTACTCCTAGAAAAAATAGGATGGTTCTACTGAATACCAGTAGAGAGACCAATGAGCCACCTAATCGATACTTTGAAGCAAGTCCCTGATTTCCGCAGTGCCCATGGCCGTATTCATCCGTTATGGCTGCTGTTGCTATTGATGGTGATGGGTATGCTTGCTGGATATCAAGGGTATCGTCCGTTAGAAACCTTTGTGACCGATTATCGCCAACCTTTAAGTGAGCTATTGGGACTTGAGAGCTTCGAAGTTCCGTCTCACTGTACCTTTCGACGTGTGATGATGGGGCTTGACTTCCAAGCGTTGAGTCACCAATTTGAAGCTTGGATGCTCTCGAAGGCCCAGACTCACTCTCCCGATAATTATGCAGCATCCATGGATGGCAAACGGATTTGTCAGGGGCTCACCGATGACAACGGCAAGCAGCGTTTTGTAGGATTGGTGAGTTTATTCGCAGTGGAAGCAGGCATCACCCTCAAGCTCGAAGCCCTCACTCAAGAGGATAATAGCGAAATCAAAGTCGTCCAGGCTCTATTGGAAACACTACAACTCGATGGCTTGTTAATCACCATGGATGCCTTACACGCCCAAAAAAACACTTCAGCAAGTTGTGGCTTCGGGTAATGACTATCTTATCGCCGTTAAGCGCAATCAGGGCCGTCTTTACGACCACCTCCAGACTTACTTTGAGTGTCTTAAACCCATGGCTGAGCATACCCACTCCATACATAGTAGAGGACGAGAGGAACATCGGTGTATCCAGGTTTATGAGCCTGTCGGCATAGCCCTACAAGAGTGGGAGGCCATTCGCTCGGTGCTTTGTGTCCAACGATGGGGCACTCGTCAAGGCAAGGATTATCACAATACCGCCTATTACATCAGTTCGGCAGCCACCTCCCCCCAGCATTGGCAATCTCTGGTCCGAGAGCATTGGGGCATCGAGAATCGGTTGCATTGGCCGAAGGATGTGGTCTTTGGTGAAGATGATTATCGACTGGAGGATGAACAAGCACTGCTCAATTGGTCAGTGCTTAGAACCATTGTGATTAATATTCTGCGGCTAAACGGCTATCAATCCCTCAAAACCGCCATGACTAAGCTTGCTAATCGGGTCGACATCATTTTTTCGCTGTTAACTTAAAACAGCCCTGGGCAATGACCCAATAATTACCCTTATTCCGGGACTCATTAAAGTTGTTTTTGGAGATCTATTATCTCTTCCAGTAATATACATACTTCTTAGATTTAACGACGATCCATCGTTAACTTATGAAACTGCTTTCAATATTGCTGCACAAGAAATATCAGAAGATTGCTCAACATTAGGTTCACAGAGTTCTTTGCAAATTATTGCTTGTGGTGACTCAACTGACACTGTTACAACTATTGGGATTAAAGACTTTAGTCGTCACCTTAAAGTTACATCGCAATTGGTACGGAAGAACTATGATCTTAGCTACAGTATGAATACATTTATGCAAGGGATTCAGGTAATTCAAGGTAGTTTCCAAAGCCCATCAGAACTTTGGGATGCTTTTGAAGAGCATGGTCCATTTATCACCTTGAAATTCAAGATATAGCTATATCAGAGCAATGGTGACTGCTCCAGATTGGAAAAACCGGAGAATTAGTATGGGGGATGATCCTATCTCTGCTAAAAGATTTATAAGTATCTCTAGTTTTAGAAAAAACTTGCGAGAGACCTATTATTTGCTTCTTCTATTAAAACTTTAGTTTTAGATAATAATTTTATGTCTTGTTTATCTGACTTATCAAATTTGGCATTATCAATAACATCAATACATTCATTAAAACAAGTTAATGCCTTATTATCATCATTTAGAATCTTAAGAAGATCAGCACAGTATCCATCGATTTTTTTTGAATTAAATTCTGGTAGTCGATCTTCTTGAAACATAATTCTGAATAGCATCAAAATATGGAATCTAACCTTTTTATAAGAAGGATCAATACTTTTTCTCCTGAAACAAGTTTCAAGTTTATAGTATGCATAGGCACTAGTGTAATACGGGGAAAATTTATGATCAGCATTAAAAATTTGAGCTTTACCCTCATTAAGCCTGTTTACAATAGTCCCGAAAAAGCTTGTGACTGTATGAGGATTATTCAAAAACATCGCCGAAAAAGACTTTATTTGATATGGAACCGTAATAATTCTAGTTTTTAATACTGAATTATCAGAATTGTACTGTTTTGAGCGTCTTTCGTAGTAAAGACGCTCATTTCCACTATATGAGTTATAGTATTGCTCTAATCTTCTCTGAAAAGATGTTAAAGATGCCAGTTGTTCTTTTTTTATTGGTGTTTGATTGTTGGTTGCTAATGTGATTCTATTTTTTATTTCATCATCATCAGTTGCTATTATTTTTATTGGAATATTTACATTATTAATATAATCCCCTTTTCTGTTATTAAATAAGACATTACTAGTTTGACAACCATTCACAATTTGATAATCACGAATTGTGAAATTGTCTCCTGTGGTAGAGATTGAGCTAGCGACAATGGTAACACCATTATTTAATACACTAAATAAGTCAGAATCTTCATTTTTTAATGTTTTTTCTATTCCATTGTTGACATCATTATTTGTTCCTTGAAAATCACGAACATTATCTTCAAATACACTAACTAAATTATCTTCTTCGTCTAGCAATATTTTTTTAAATTCTTCAAATGGCAAAAGTCCAATATATGCTTCAGAAATACCTTTTATTGAAGGAAGTGTAACTCTATTTCTGAAGTTTAAGGTAGTATGAATTGACTCTTTTGTTTTTCTAAATGAGCGTGCAACTTCTTTAGCGCCATATGGATTAAAAAATATTTCTTCAAACAAATTTGCTTGTTCAAGATCAGTTTTACCTTGATTGATAACAGCTAATAAATTCTGGTCATCGACCCATTTACCCGTTGTACAATAATATAGTTTGATTGTTGGATTCTCTTTGAAGTGAGGTGCTTTTTCATAAATATAATCTGAAATTTCAGCAAGTCTAGAAATATCTGAATTCCTTACAAGAGAAGGTGACTCAGAAAAAAAGTCTTTAATTCCAAAAATAAAAGTATTGATTTCACCGCTACTGAAACTTGATGATGTTTTGGTTTGAATAAAAATATAACTAACTTCTAAAGAGTTATTTCTTTCAAGTAAATCGTCAACTTCTTCTTTGTGTTCAATTAGTTGTCCATTAACTAAAATTGCGAGGCCATCGATTCCTGTATCTCCTCCCTCTCCAACGGTAATAACATCTATTTCAAAAGTTTTAGAGTACTCATTAGACAAGATGCAATAATTCACTAGTTTTTCCAAATCCTTAGAATCACCTTCGGATACTATTTCTTGTTTTTCTAGTAACTCTATGATTAAACTTTTTGTGATTCTATCCATATCCTTTATTTTTTTAATTATTATTCCTTCTTAACCAATAGACCGTGTTGATAGATAGCCTAGTTTTCTTGTTCATCTTTCCATGAGAATACCCAGCTTTTTGCACTTCTATTAACTTAGGCTTCAAAACTTTCAAACTTGTTCGGTCGTCTTAGCTTTTTCTATAGCCACATAATTTACGATCTGTATGTGTGCATCGTGGAGTCGCAGATTCCCCCCCCACCGCTAGAGCATGGCACAGGTCGCCATCACAAAGCCGTGCCTTTGATCAGCCTCCTGCATTTGTTTGGAGATGCTGCACTACTGGGCAGGCTTAGACAGATGTGGAATCATTTTCACCAGAAGAGCAGCAGCCTGATTCTGCGGATCAAGCTGAGTCGCCTTGGTGGCTGATTGCAAAGCCGATTGATAGTCCTTGAGCATCAATTGGCTTTTAGCAAGATTGAGATGGGCATCTGCACTCTTTGGCTGTAGTCGGGTAACTTGGGCAAAATCAGCGGTAGCTTCCTGGTAATTCTTGGCATCCAGGTGGAGAACTCCGCGAAATGAGTAGGCAGTTGCGAGAGATGGGTCTAACAGGATCGCCCGATTGAGTTCTCTCATTGCTCCCTGAAAATCTTTTTGCTCAAGGAGAGAAGTTGCTGCAGCAAAGTGCGGGTTCGTTAGAGGATTGGAAGGTTCTTGAGCAAAAAGGGGTCGAGGGCTACAGCAAGCAAGGCTTAGACAGAAAGCAGCTATCCCCGAAGTGAAATAAGCCCCTACTAGTTTCCGACGCATTCTATTAGCCCCCTTTGTACTTGCGCCCTTTATCTTACAATCAGCCTAGTCTGGTTGAACTGCCTGGAATTCCATCTCTTGTACCCAGACATAGCTGAAGTCCTCAAACTCTTCCCCAGGTGATATCAGAGTTGTCGATCCATCCTGACTAGCAATAAACTCTTTACGCCATAACTCCCAGGCATAAATCGATGGCATCTCCAAGTCTGAACAATACTCAAGCCAACATTGTTGTTGGAATTGTGAAATTTCACAGTGAACACGACTCTGTTGGACTTCGACCAAACCCAGGTCAATCATTTCCTGAATCAGGGGAGGGTTATCGATAGGAGGCTCTCCTTTGCCCATCACAGGAGATTCAAAAGATAGCTGAAGCGTTTCATCAGGGTTCTCTTTTGCCAGTCGCAAGATTTCCAATTGCACCTGAGTTAAAGAAGGGATCAAGACCATGCACTATCCTCGTTTTGGTCAAATACTAACAAACCCAGCCCCCAGGTCACCCCAGAGGCCAGGTCAATGGTCTTGCCTAGGATTTAGCCGCCTGGTTTTGCATCATCTCTTTCATCATCTCGGAGTGTGTAAGCTTTTTAGACTTGCTCCCAGTCCGACGCTTCCCACTACCACTAGCCCCAACAGGAGTCGGGTCTTGAGGTACGGCCAACTCATCATCCAACGGGTCAGGATCAACAGGTGGATCAAGGACCGGGACCGGAGCCTCATCAAGGATAGTCATGGATTCCTCCTCAGCCACGGGTGCAGTCTCCTCCAGATCTTCGGTAATGTCAGGAGCCAGATCCTCAGCCTCGTCATCAGAAGTATCCTCAGTCGGGCTGTCGGCCAGGAATGCCTGGGTCTGGTCCTTGAACCAGTCGATAGCCTTATCGTGCAGTTCCCAGTGGGCATCGATCCGATCAATGAGCTGGGACTTGATGAGCGCTTGGACGAATGCCGTCTCCTGCTGACAGCCTTTGCGGTAGACAGCCACAGTACGCCCTTTGACCTCATCAAAGATGGGTCCATGCTTCTGGCTCACTTTGGACAGGCCCCAGGAGCAGAGAGCAGCGAAGTTTTTCCAGCCCTGGATTTCCTTGCGAATGACGAACAAGAAAGCTTTATTTGCGGCTAGGCCCACTTGGGTAGCGGCGGTGTCGATGACTTCGGTGTGGTCGGCTTGTTTGACGGTGATGCTTGTAATCAATTTCATAAGTGTTGTCCTTTGAATAACGAATAGTAGATAGGGCACGACTGGCATTTGCAACCAAGTCGGCCATGTGGATATTTGGAAAACGAAAAGGGAGGTCTTTGCCTCTTGGGGAATATACCCTCGGGAAAAATCAGGCTCGATGGGGAGCCGTCATGAGGTGGATTTGGATAAAAACTTTGGGTGGGAGTGGTCCCTTTCCGTCCCGATCTAACGTTCACGGAGACGGGCGTTTACTGAGGAGCCTTCTCGCTGATTTTTAGGATAATCAGGAACCATACCGATGAAGCCATCATAATCCAGTGAAAACTAAGAATCAAGGCATGATGGCCGGGAATTACTTATTGATACTGAGAAAAGCATAAGCAGATGCTAGAGTGCAGAAATCACTTTCCTCGACTAGGACCTTCAACCTTAACCTGCTGCTAGCATGTCAAAGACCCAGCACTCAGGCTTCCCCGCCGCGATGAAGTTACCCATGCCCTCAGCCACGACACTATCACTATCCCCAAGAAACCCTTCAAATAATTGACAGACCCAATGGTAATCAATACCCAAGGCTTTGCGGATAGCCTTGTATTCTGGTTGCTGATACTGTTTTTGATCATACTCGGCATCTTCGGCTGTCTTAGATGCAGACCAAGAAATACGCATCGGATCGAACCCCTGTCCCATATCTACGACGACCGCTAGACCGATTCGCTCTAGCAAGGTCGGACCATGTTCACATTCCAGTATCAAGTAGGGCAAGTGTGGAGCCACTGCTGCAATCACATCTTCAATCGATAGTTCGACCAAAGTAACGGGCATCCGTTGTGCAAACTCCCTTAGTTCGTCGTTCATCTTTCGCACCAGGTATCGATCCACCATTCTTTCTTTGCGTTCTACGTAGGTAGAGAGCCACATCGCTTTTCCATGAACAAAATCGGTCGATGCCCTCGGTTCATAGGTACGAGAGTTGCCCAGGTGAAGAACGCTGAACAGATGGTCTGCAAAAGCAACGGGCACGTCCCAATAGGCGCAACCGATGTACAGATGGGCATACGGCTCATTATCTAGGTAGAAAATTTCAAGGTTGATGTCGCTATTTTCTTCGTTTCTATTTTCTTGGTAGAGGCTAGTCCCGCCTGGGTTGACGTAGATGCAGTCCAGCATTTCGGTGAAACTTCCATCATCATTAAAGGAAATGTAGTGGTCGTAGAAAAAGTTATCGACAGAGAACTTGCGAATGACAATATGCAGCTCCCCTGGTCCCTGAATCTCCAGCTCTTGCCTACCGGGATGATCTGTAATGCCGACTCGCCAACCTTGGATATATTCTCTCTTCATCCACTGTCACCTCCATCATCCAAACTCTGGGAACTCCCGCACCCGAAGATCCTGCGGCCATTCTTCGGCATCCCCACCCTTCGCTGAACGGAGCTTGGGAACTCCCACCGGATTGCTCCCAAGCTGCTTGATAAACACGGGGATTTCTGCTGATTTGCATTGGTCTCGAATCGAGCGAATCCAGGTGACATCACAGGGCCGAGCGCCAGGACCGGACTCACCCCCGGTAATGCACCAGCTCAAAGATGATGCTGTCAGATTTAGGTCTACATCACCCCATGCCGACATAAGCACAATTTTTACCACAGGATCGCTGCAAGCTATATTTATCAGTACTTTTCAGACTTCAAAATTTAGGTTTTTTGAGCTTATACGCCTGTCCACAGAAGGGGCAGAACCGATGTTTAAGCGACGTAATTAGCTCATTGCAGTTATCACAGCGATTTCGTAAACGCTCGCCACACTCAAAGCAGAATTTTGCTCGGACATTCGTCCACAGCGCATCAGGCGGCGTTCCGGGTACCCAGCATTTTGGGCAGAATTTAACGGCATGAGCCACCTCAAGTGAGCTGCCCTTATACACGCTCTCCAAATACTCCCCAGGCACCTGCAACGCATAGGCCAAGCCATTGATCGTTTTGCGATTTAGCTTGGTTGTCTTGCCCCGTTCTAACTTGCCTAGGCTTTGGACATGCAGATCCGCTTTCAGGGCGACTTGCTTCTGAGTCAGCCCTAACCCATCTCGCAATCTGCGAACATATTCAGCGATGGATTCACCGGGCTTTGGAGCCTGTTCTGTTTCTAAAGCCTGCATAGAGTGATAACTTTAACGCTAGCTATTAGATGTGTTTATAAAGCTGCTGATAGCAGCTTATTGTAAGCATCCAAAGTCCTTATGTCACCTCCTTTGGCAACGGTCGCAACAGAATTTATTGACCGTCCGGGTCTGAGTGAAGCAACGATCCGTTCCTATGAATTTACTCTAATGCCCCTGCTGCAACAGTATGGCCGATGGCCAACGGAATTGATAGATCGCGAGATCTTGGAGACCTATCTCAATAGCCTTACGGGTCTACGTTACAGCACCCACCACCGCCACCAAGCTATTCTGCAAGCATTGATGAATTTTGCGGTTGAGCGCCATTATATTCGTGCCAATCCCATCTCCCGGTTACCTCGTCGTAAACCCAACCCCCAAAGAGGAGAACATAACAGCGACCAGGCCATTCGCTACTTAACTCCAGACCAGCTTCATGTCCTCTATCAAGCCGTGGCTAAAGACCGGAGAACAGAAGCCTTGGTCCGTTTGCTTCACCGAAGTGGGGCCCGAATTTCAGAGCTTCTAGCATTGGACCTATCAGACGTAGATTTCAAAGACTGTCGTTTTCAGGTCCTAGGCAAGGGCAACAAACAACGCTGGTGTTTCTTTAGTGCTGATGCCCATGACAGCCTCCAGAAATACCTCAAATATCATCGCCATGCTCAAAGCCCTGCCTTGTTTACAGCCCAGCATCGATTGACCCAACAGATTACTCGCCTCAGTTATGGTACGGCCTACAAGTCCTTTAAGCAGTTAATCTCAGGGTATCCAGAGCTAGAAGGGATTCGCCTCCATGATCTGCGCCATACCTTTGCAACAGAGCGAGTAGGACTGATGGGGCTCGAAGAATTGAGAGCCCTGATGGGGCATCAGAATATCCAAACCACCTTACGGTATCAGAAAGTCACCTCTGCTCAAGCCCAACAAGCTGCTCAACAAGCTTTTCAATCTCTTTTACAAAGGTGAACTAATAGGCATCACTGTCTTTGTCACTATCTATAGCCTAAAGATATACAACAGCCTCAATTTCTTCGTTAAGGTGGAGTATGAGCAATACTCTAGGTTTGGAGAGTAAGTAAACCAATGGTGGCGCTGAAACGAGGGTAATCTGCACTGATGACCGCGATTGAACGGACTGCCTATCCTCAGTTTAAGGACCGCCCCACTCGTAAAACCCTTACAGAGCTATATACTCCGACCCCTTCGGAAATTCAATTTGCTAGAGCCAATACCCGTAACCCGTCGAATTTCTTGAGCCTTGTGGTCCTGTTGAAATCGTTTCAACGATTAGGCTATTTCCCTGCACCAGCAGATATCCCGTCAGCCATTATTGGGCATTTGAAATCTTGCCTTAATGTAGGTAAACGGATAGACCTGACACCTTCTACAACATCCCTAAATCGATTTCAGCAGTTGATTCGCACCTATCTAAACGTTCAACCCTATGGAATTGAAGCTCAAAAACTGGCAACTACCGCACTTGCTAACGCTGCTCTCATTAAGGATCATCCGGCAGATCTGGTGAATATTGCCATCGAAGAATTGGTTAAAAGCCGGTATGAACTACCCGCTTTTCGCACCCTAGATGACTTGGCCATGACCATTCGATTGCGCACGCATCAGCAATTGTTTGAGCAGGTCTGTGCACAACTGTCCAAAACGGATAAGGCTTATCTAGATCAGATCCTTCGCCCCCAATCGGAAGACGCTGAGATGACGCTCAATCTTCTGAAAGCTCCTCCCAAGAAAGCCTCCCTAACCCATCTTAAAGAACTCCAGGCCAAGTATGAATCCTTGATGTCCTTTGCTTATGCTCAGCGCATCCTGGTGGATCTGCCCCCTGCCAAAATTAAGTATTTTGCAGCCCAAGCTCAGGTGCTTGATATTGCTGAATTGGCAAAGGTCAATCCTTCTAAGCGATACACTTTTCTGGTGTGTTTGATCTATCGTGCCCAGGTCAAATCTCGCGATCACCTGGCAGATATGTTCCTCAAACGGATGCTCGGTATCCATAACCGGGCCAAGACTCGATTGGTTGAACTGCGAGAACAGCATCTGGCCACCACTGAATCTATGTTGAGTATCTTCGGTGAAGTGCTGGATGCATCAGCCCAAAAACCCAGTCCTACTGCCCTTGGCAAACAAGTTCAAGGAATTTTGAATGCCCATGGGGGTGCCCAAGCCTTATTGGACCAATGCAAGCAAGTCTCCCCCTACAACACCAAGAATCATTTGCCACTACTGTGGTCTTTCTATGTCACCTACCGTAAGCCCATCTTCCGCATGGTCCGGTCGTTGAATATTCAATCTACCAGCCAAGATCAATCCTTGATAGAAGCCCTTCACTTTCTCCTGGAGCATGAAGACCGACGGAGCCAATATTTGCCTGCAGATCTGGACCTGAGTTTTATCAGTGACCCATGGAGACAGCTTGTCTATGCCCATGATGGGGAAAAAGAAGTTCTGGTTCGGCGTCAATTAGAAGTCTGTATATTTAGCTATCTGGCCACGGAGCTGAATACAGGCGATGCTTGTGTTCCAGGTTCAGAGAAATATGCAGATTTTCGAGACCAGCTCCTGACTTGGGAAGAGTGCCAGCCTTTACTGGAGCAATATTGCCAAGAATTGGGGATACCCTCCACCCCTAGCGGTTTTATCAAACACCTCAAGGACCAACTGACCCAACTGGCCACGGAGGTGGACCAAATCTGTAAAGACGATCCTCAAATCACCATCAATCCAGATAACAAGCCCAGCCTCAAACGCCTGACGGCTGCACCCAGGTCCAAAAGCGCGGTGCAGCTAGAAAAGAAGATTCTGGAAAAACTACCGGAACGAAGTGTGCTGGATGTTCTCTCCAACGTCCAACATTGGGTGAATTGGACCCGTCATTTTGGTCCGCTATCGGGGGCTGAACCTAAGCTCAGAAATCCTATTGAGCGCTATCTGTTCACCACCTTCGGGTATGCCACCAACTTGGGGCCAAATGAAACAGCTCGCCACACTCGGGGGAAAATGACTGCCCATATGTTGTCCTATGTCCACAGACGCCATTTCACCACCCAGAAAATTGAGGCTGCCATTCGGGACATCATCAATGCCTACGCAAGCCTTAAACTGCCTCGATGTTGGGGGACGGGTAAGCAAGCTGCTGCGGACGGCAGCAAGTTTGAAATTTACGACAACAATCTGATCTCTGAATACCATATCCGCTATGGCGGCTATGGAGGCATTGCTTATCATCACGTATCGGATCAATATATTGCCTTGTTCACCCACTTCATCAGCTGTGGGGTGTGGGAGGCCGTCTACATTTTAGATGGGCTGATCAACAACCAATCTGACATTCAACCTGATACCCTCCATGCCGATACCCAAGGTCAATGTGCGCCAGCGTTCGCCTTATCGTATTTGCTGGGGATACAGCTAATGCCCCGAATTCGGAATTGGCAAGGGTTATCATTCTTTCGACCTAGCTCCGATGCCGTTTATGAATATATTGATCCGCTGTTTGATAAGAAGGCCAACTGGCGGTTGATTGAAATGCATTGGCAAGATCTCATGAGAGTTGTGCTCTCTATCCGGGCGGGGAAGCTCCTACCTTCAACCATTCTCAGACGTCTGAACAGCAACAGCAAGAAAAACAGGCTCTACCATGCTTTTGAGGCGCTTGGGCATGTGGTGCGAACCCAATTCTTGTTGCGCTATATCTCTGATAAAGGGCTCAGACGACAGGTGAGTGAATGCACCAACAAAGTGGAAAGATATCACCAATTTCTGGACTGGTTGTTCTTTGGCAAAGAAGGCGTTCTCACAGACAACGATCCAGAGCAGCAGGAGAAACAGCTTAAATATCTTGAGTTAGTGTCCAGTGCAGTCATTCTGCAAAATGCTGTGGATATTTCTACCGCAGTCCAGAAGCTACATGAGGAGGGGTATGAGATCAAGCAAGAGGACCTGGCGACGATGAGTCCCTACCTTACCCGTAATCTCAGGCGCTATGGTGACTACGTGGTCGATATCAACGATATTCCACATCCGTTAGAACTAGCAATCCCACTTCCTATAAAGATCTTAGAGGCTATTACTATCTGATAAATAGTGATTTTTATGTCTACTGCTCTGTAAGCTTTTAGAGAATTTTGAAGTCTTGAAAGGCCCTTGAATAAAGCGGTGTGACGATCCTGTGGTAAAAATTGTGCTTATGTCGGCATGGGGTGAAATATAGTTTTTGAAATCATCTAGTCTGTTTTTACGTATCTCTTGGTATGGCCCCACTTTATGCTCATATCTCTAATCTGCAATAGCACTATTGCACTATAGTACTAAAGTGCTTTTTTGTATAAGTTCTGTGATTTCGTCAAAATCGAGCGTATTGTACCTGCACGCTTTCTCCTGGCTAACCTCGTTTGTGCATCCTCAACGGTTGCATTCATTATGGAGGGATCTTCTTGGCAGGCTATAAAAGCAGCTTCAAGAAAAGTCTCAATGGTAATTTTATTTTCCTTGCAAGTAATTTCTAGCTGAGTGAGTATATCCTCTTCTAATCTGACACCAACCTTCTTTTGAGCGATCGGTGGAAATGAAGCTAGCTCCGCTGTCAAGTTTGCTTCTATGTCTTCACGGATGTCGATCTGTGACTTCTGGCTCTCGGGGTTGTCCTCAGCTAGTTTATCGATGAGTGAATCTTGTCGTTGTTCGACCTTCACTGATGGAGTTTCTGTTTCCTGGCGAATCTTATCTAATAGGCTCATTCTTCTTCCTCTGTTTTTAAGACTGGAACTGATTTAGCGTACTGTCCGAGCAAGGGTCTTAACCTTTCGATGAGACTTCGTAAAGGGAATTCCAAGGCCTCATATCCCAGTTCTCCAGGTAGAGTTAGTTCGTCAATAGCCCGTTTATAAATGTCGCTCTCTAGAATATGTGGAAGCATTAATTCCTTTCCTACGAGTGCTTCCATGACTTCAATGTTGGTCCTCGTTACCCTAGTAGGATTTAAACCTGTCCACTTTGCCCGAAAAGGAATTGTTCCAATAAATTCACCTAATGGAACCATTGACTGACATGTTTCAATTAGACCCTTTGTTCTCTTAAGGGATTTAACGCCTTTAATATTTGCCTCGGCACAGATAACCCAGCGATCTCCACTTCCAAGAGACGTGAGAGTAAGGTGTGAGCGTTCGGGAGGTGGATCAATGATGATGACTCCAAAATTAGCTGTGATTTTGTCTTTGTCCTTAACCGTCTCACCAGCTTGTTGAATACGATTTCTTAGTACGCTGATGCTTGCTGGTGAGGCTGCTAGGGAGTGGTTCGCATTTTCTAGTTCGTCAGTAGATGGAATGAGAAAAAGATTCTCGTTATCTGGGACTTCATGAATGGCTTTGAACAATGGAAGTTTCTCAGGTGATCTCGTCAGAACTTCTAGAAGAGTTGGACGATCTTCCGGGTCAACTCCTAGGAAATCAGTAAGACTAGCTTGAGGATCGGCATCTACAAAAAGAACGGGAATACCATAGCTTGCCAAAATTCTCCCAGTCATAAGTGCCACTGTCGTTTTGCCTTGACCTCCTGCCAAAGCAAGTGGGACAAGAGTTGGTGCTTTGTAGGTCATCTTTGTGCTTTTGGTGAATAGTACTGTTGCAAGATAGTTGTTTAGTTCAATAGCAATAGTGAACTAATGCAGTATAGTGCAAAAGTAAAAAAGTGCAATACCATATTGCAGCTAATTAAGAATAGTGCCATTGATTCAGTGATGCAAGTTAGAAGCTGTTTTGGCTAAGAAGGACTCCCTATAACGCTTTCAGGCATTTAATTTATTGCACTAAAGTACTTTAGTGCAATAGTCCTTTTTGTTGATTCTGAGATTAACTATTCTGGTTTATCTGAATAGTTCAGTAGTGAAAAAGCACTATAGTGCAATAGAGGTATCAGCTCAATGCATTGAATCCATAAACTATTACACTATAGTGCAATAGCAGAAAAGCACTATAGTGCTTCACTGTATTTGGCTTATCCGATCTAAGATCATGCTGGTGCTCTGTCCAAATTAGTTACCTTGACCTTCGAAAATCCCACGGCATCAATGGAGCACTCTGGCTCCAAAAATTGAGTTTCTGAGATCACGCCTCTTCCTCAGCGGCAAAATGCTGATCAGCAATCTCAGCACACGCATCACGGTATCGGTGTTCGGGCAAACTCCAGAGCAACTAACTCCATGTGAGGATCGTCCTGCTCAGCCATCCACAGATCATAATTAGCCTGCATATCTAGCCAACTCTTTGGAGAACCCCCTAATACTCTTGAGAGGCGAATCGCCATATCAGGGGTAACGGCACTCTCGCCGCAGACAACCCGAGCAAACGTTGAGTGATGCACACCCAAATGAGTTGCTACTTTTCGGGCGCTCATTTCAAAGGGGTCAAGGTAGATTTCTTGAATCACCTCTCCTGGATGAGGGGGGTTATGCATCCGCATCAGTGGTAATCCTCATAATCGAGAACGTAAATGTTGCCATCAGAGAACTCAAACGTGACTCGTTCTTTCGGATTTTGTGGAGTGAAGTGCTCAACCCTTTTTCACAACTGCGTTCTGTAGGATATAGAGTCCATGATGCCCTCAACCTTGGTCATCATGGAAATCACCAGTCCCGGACACAAAACCATTTGTCTTCCCTTTCAGTCTGAAGTGGAATACCGGAAACTGATCACCAAGGGAAGTACTTTCCGGGAAAAACTAGACGAACTCATTGCAAAGCACCCTGAACTCTTTCCCTCTGGGATTTCTGAAGGCTACTGGCTTCATGATTCTATCCATTCCAAGAAGCTTGACATCACCACTCGTCGAATCAAATTGATTGCCAATCAAGCGGTGTATCAAATCCGTCCCGCTTTTGTGCTGCCCTACATGGTGGGCATGACGGATGAGGTTGAAAAAGCCATGTACCTCAGACACTTTGGCGTCCCCTTTGAAGCACTGGCCTATGTCTTCGGACACGATCCGAACTTCTGGTATCGCCTCCACCAAGGGCTTGGCCGTCTCTCCATTGTCGGGACCACTGTCAAAGATCCAGAAGCAATTCCAGTCAACCTCACTGCGGATGAAAAGCATAGCTGGCTGTTAGGTGATCGCGTCTTCATTCCGACGACAGTGGGCGCTGGCTGCTTTCTAGGAGTGGATATTGTCGAGAGTGCGGAAACCCCTGATTTGGTGAAAGGATACGGCACTTTTAGAGATGAAGCCCTCAATCTTAATCCAGGCTATCAGACTGAAACAGTCACCTTGGATGGCTGGGAGCAATCCCATTGTGCTTGGCGGATCCTCTTTTCGGGAGTCGCGATCATCCTGTGCTTCCTGCACTCGGTTTTGGATATTCAAAAACGCTGTAGAAAGAAGAAAACGCTATGGAAGAAGCTCACAGGAAGACTTTGGCACACTTACAAAAGTCCGAGTAAACGCCACTTCGCCCAACGCTTACGCCGATTACGGGAATGGGCCAAACACCATACCAAACAGCAAAGTATCCACCAGCGGCTAGAGGGTATGAGGGCAAAATCAAAGCAGTTTCAGGTTGCTTTCAATTATCCTGACGCTGCTCGAACCAGCAATATGGTGGATAGATTGATGAATTATCAAGACCGTCTATTACGGACGATGCAATACTTTCACGGTTCTAAGGATGTGGCTCGATTGTACTTGAGGTCTATGGCATTGATCTGGAATTTCCACCCTTATGGCCAGAGAACAGTGTCAAAAGATCCAGAGCGGTGTTCTCCATTTAAAGATCTCAACGGTTTTCAATACCATGACAACTGGCTACAGAATCTCCTGATTGCAGGCTCAATGAATGGTTACAGGCAGTGACTTTCAGGTCACTCCACAAAATCCGAAAGAACCAGTGACGTGAAGAATTTGCCGCAGTCATTCCATCCTCCTCTAGATATGGAACTGAGTTCATAGAAAAAATCGAGGGTTCTCCCAGAATTCGTAAGCCAGGAGGCTGATACAGGATTAACCATATTGATGCGATAGACCTGTCGCCATTTCTAAGACAGCCTTTGCCCACCTATCCCCTAAGCAATACTGGGTAAAACATCTTCGAATAAGACTTGCAGAAGCTGTCCCCCTTCCATGCGGCTCCAGTCCTGGGCCAATTCAGCCATCATTGTATTGGTGGCAGTCAGGACAACCCCTGCCTTCTCCATGCGCTGCCGCGACATCTCTTCCGATACTTCATAGGGAGAGCCCGAAGCATCCATCACCGCTTGTACTTGATACCCTTCCTCCACTGCACTAATGGCCGGGAAGACCAAACAGACATCTGTCGTCACCCCCGCCATAATCAGATGATTACGCCCCGTGGCTTCAACGGCGACCTTGAAATTCTTATCTGTCCAGGTATTGACAATCCCGGCCCGCTGAATCCGGTGTTGATAGGCGTCAGGCAAGATATCTGCCAGTTCCGGCATCAACGGCCCTTGGACATCGGTTTCCTGACTACTGGTCAACACCACTGGCAAGTTGAGAATTTTAGCGGTTTTAGCCAGGGCTAAGGTATTACGCTGCACAACCGCTAAGGGCAGGTTGTGAATTAGCTTCATCGTCCCCACCTGATGATCAATCAAGAGTAATGCAGAATTCTCAGACGTAAAGGGGGTAATCATTTCAGTCTCCTCAACTTAAAGATTGAGATACAAGGAGGGCCAACGTTTACTCATCATGGGTTGGTAGATTCAGAATTACAAGTAGGGACATAAAAGTGCTATACACACATTTATGTAGGTATAACATGCAATGAAATCCAAAACGAATATTCTTGATTCCCAACCCTATCTAAGACAGGCCCTCGATCTGATTGCCGATAAATGGGTTGTTGCGACACTGTATGTGTTATCAAGCGGCACCAAACGCTACGGTGAACTTCAGCGGGGCATTGGTGATATTTCCCAACGGATGTTAACCCGAACCTTACGAGATTTAGAACGGAACGGCTTGGTTCATCGCGAAGTGTATCCAGTGGTGCCACCGAAGGTGGAGTACTCCATTACGCCTCTGGGTCGTACCTTAAACGACGTTTTACGCACCTTATGCAAATGGTCTTTGGAGAACTTTAACCAAGTCGAAGCGGCACGGGATGCCTATGATAACGGTCAGGCCGAGTCTTCCTAAGCCTGTAAGTCTAAATACTTGAGTCGTTTCTCTTGCTCATCAGGATCATTTTCAGCGATCACCCCATGCTTACCAAAATGTAGCCAATCAATGAAATTGTGATAGGTTTCCACAATATTGGTGCAAGCCGTGATCTGCCGTCGAATAGTTGGCTCAGAAATAAACCGAAGTAGAAAAATGGTTCGTCCCACTCGTCCCAACTCCCGTAGGGCCTGATGAAGCTGATTCTTCTTGCTGTAGCTGTTCAACTTCCGTAAAAGAGTCGATGGCATCAGCTTCCCAGCCTTGATCGAGAGCACCATCCGCATCAGATCTTGCCAATGGGTTTCAATCAGCTTCCAATCAATGACCGCTTTGAACAGCGGCTCAAGATAGTCATAGCTCGCCTTCTGGCTGAGGCGATAAAACTTACAACGCTTCAGTTATTAGTAACTTTGTGTCAAGTAAGATAATTTCATCTTTTGGATTGTGGTTTGTGGATTAACTATGTTAGAAGGAACTTGCCACCAAGTTGACGTAACTAAACCAGAGACAATGAAAGCAATGGTTGCTGCTGCGCCCAGCTTTTCGAATGTTTTCTGTCCTGATGCTTTAGTTCCAGTTGACTATTATTGTCAACCAGCCTGGGAAACACCAAGCTTCTACTGCCAACAGCATATCATCACATTATGTGTTGGGCAGTCGGTTCAGACTTATCAGATCACAGCAGAAAAAGGCTTTCAGCAAGCGTTCTGCACTCGCGGCACATTCGGTATCTATCCTGCTGAACAGTCCCAGATCGTCGGTTGGAATGAGAGAGCTGAATTTATTGATTTGTACCTTACACCAGAAAGAATTGCTCATTACGTAGATCCTTCTCTGGCCTTCAAGCGCTACGAACTTATTCCACAGTTTGCTGTAGACGATGCCCTAATTTACAATCTGGGTCTGACACTAAAGGAGCAAGTAGAGCAAGATATTTGTAACGTCTTCTATATTGAATCTGCTCTGACGATGCTTATTGCACATCTGCTGCGGTACTACAGTACTCACCAGAAGTTAATTTGCTTAGCTGAATACAAACTAGCTTCTGTTAAATTGAATCAAGTTATCGACTACATTCATGCTCATCTAGAGCGCAACCCCAGCTTGGCGGAGCTAGCCGCACTAGTAGATTTGAGTTCCTGTCACTTTGTCAAGGTGTTTAAGCAGTCTACTGGTACAACTCCTCATCAATATTTACTCAGATGTCGAATTGAGAAAGCGAAGCAGTTATTGAGTCAAGAAAAAGTACCTTTGGCTGAAATTGCTCAGCGAGTCGGGTTTCATGACCAAAGCCGTTTCACGAGTGCATTTAAAAAGCGAGTTGGAGTTACTCCCAAGAAGTATCGAGATCACAAGATTTGACCAAATGCAACAAGATTTGGCTATATCATGCTGTACCAACCACATAAAATTATGCCAGGTTAATTGCTTGATAGTTAAACGGTGTCCGTGTTCATACAACTATGATGAGTTGATCATAGGTTGTTTATCTCCATTAATTTGGCATTGTATGATTTCTACTCCTTACGAGTAGGTTTATCATGGTTGATTCTTTAACACTACGATGTTGCACAAAAAGCATTACCTATTGTGGCATTGCCCAGACAAATAACTATGAGGGCTCGAATAGGTCAAAATGACAGCACTAATTATGTTCGATTTTGATGGTACAGTTGTAGACTCTTTAAACATCTTTATAGAAGCGGCTAATCGCCTTGCAAAAGATTTTAGTTATTCCCCCTTTTCTCTGTCTCAAATACCTTCTTTCAGGGAATTAAGTTTACGGGAAATGATTAGTCAGCTTGGGATGCCTAAATGGAAATTTCCTTTTTTTATTCGCCGATTTCGGAAAGAATTGAGTGGTCTTATGGTTGATGCTCAGTTAGTAAGTGGCATGGAACAAGCACTGTACAGCATTTATCAGGAGCATTATCAACTTGGCATAATCACATCTAATTCTCGCCAAAATGTTGAGTTATTCCTTGATTTGCACGAAATGCGACACTTATTTGAATTCATTTACGGAGGACAAGTTTTATCTGGTAAAGCTCAGGTGCTAAAAAAATTATCTAAGCGAAATAAACCTATCTCACCATCATTGGTGTATGTCGGAGATGAGACGAGTGATATACGAGCAGCAAAATCTGTAGGGCTACCAAACATCGCAGTAGATTGGGGGTTTAACAACCGAGAGGTTTTATCAGCATCTAACCCTGATATTTTGATTAACAGTCCTAGCCAATTACTGGCTGCAATCACACAACTATGCGAGATCTAAGGCTGTTGACTTATAGCAAAGGCAGAGTTGTATCCTATAGATTTCGTCCTAATTGAAGGGTTACCGACTCCAGACATAAAGCCAGTGGCTAAGCAGGTGTAAAATTCATCGCATTCTCGCTCTGAACTAAGGCGATTTCTAGGAAAGACCTCACATACTTCTGACCACAGAATGTAATAGTGATGCATTGAATCTAACTCTGAGCATGCGTGACCAATTAACCTGGAATCAACTTGAAGATCTGAAATTTGCCTCCTCGAAAATGACAGGAGCCCGCCGCCGGGCTTTCCAGGCAGACATCGCCCTCAAATACTGTGACGGGAACCCCAATCTCACAGAAATTATCTTTGGCTGGGGTCGAAATACGGTGGCAACAGGTTTAGGTGAGAAGCGAACAGGCATGATTTGTGTGGGTGCTCAGTCGGGTTTCTGTGGCAGGAAACGTTGGGAAGACCTTCACCCAGAGGTCGCAACCGCCTTACGGGAGCTTGCAGAAGCCCATTGCCAACAAGACCCCACCTTTTCCAGCTCAACTGCCTATACCCGCTTAACAGCGGCTGCCGCTATCACCCACTTGAGAGCGCAAGGATTTCCCCCCAAGTCTGTACCGGCAAAGAGTACCATGGCCGTCGTCTTGAATCGGTTAGGCTATCGACTCCGTCGTGTCCTCAAAGCTAAACCCCAAAAAACTGCCGGAAACCGATGCCGTCTTTGCCAACCTCAAACACAAAGACCTGAAAGACCATGACGGTACCGTCAAACGATTGAGCATCGATTGCAAAGCCACCGTTGAACTAGGGGAGTCCTCTCGTCAGGGCAAGACTCGAACCCAAACGAAAGCCTGTGATCACGATATGGGGAGTGGGCCAAAATATATTCCCTGCGGCATCCTAGAGGAGGACACCGATACATTACACATCATTTTGGCCATTCTCACAAACGAGCGATTTTATGGTCGATAATCTCCAGGATTGGTGGAACACCCTGGCCCCCACCGAACAGCAAACCCTGCAGCTCATCCAGATCAAGTTGGATAACGGTCCTGAGAATAGTGGGGTACGCACTCAGTTCCTCAATCGACTGGTGGCATTTAGCGATCACATCGGCACCGCTATTCAACTCCTGTACTATCCGCCTTATCACAGCAAGTACAACCCCATTGAGCGATGTTGGGGGATTTTGGAGCAACACTGGAACGGAACCTTATTAACCGATGTTGATACCCTGTTGGGATGGGCTAGCACCATGACTTGGAAGGGTAATCACCCCGTCGTGACCTTGACACAGAAGATTTATAAAACAGGAATTTCGCTTACTAAACAAGCAATGAAAGGCATTGAGAAACGATTGGAGAGACATCCTCAGTTACCCAAGTGGGACATCCTAATTCATCCAATTTAGTACGGGGCTTCTTTTCAGGAAATCACCTAAGTACTCGATATTGTCCCGGTACACCCATTTGTAGGAAATTCCTGATAGTTGTGCATTGGCAGCATATATAAGCGTCGTAAATCATAACAAAGAATGTATTGAGCATCGCGCTATTTAGGTTTGAAACAAGTTGACAGCCCAGTCAGAACAAAAATTGATATAGGTTTTAACCAAACGCGATAGATGCATACGAGATGGATACAATAAATTTAGTTCGGAGAGTGGGAAAGGATAATCTTTAAGTAGAGCTATTAGATTGCCATTTTCAACATGGGTGTGGGCTAGAAATGGTGGAAGTTCTGTCACGTATAGTCCAGCTAAAGCAAGATCAAGAAGATGAAGATAATCGTTGACCTGAAGTAATGGGTTAATTTCAATAGTTTCGGCTCCTAGCTGCCAAGTGTTTGAATGGGTTGGCGTGTGCCAGTTGGCACACGGTATTTTGAGAAGATCTTCAAGACTTTGAGGAATACCGAATCTTTCGAGCAAACTGGGACTTGCGACAAGCAGGTGACGGTATGCTCCTAACCTGTGGGCAATCGCATGTTCATGTTTACGATCTCCAATTCTCAGCGCCACATCGATTCCATCTCCAATCAAATCAACACGACGATCAGTCACCAATACTTCAAATTCGACATTGGGATAGCAGCTTTGAAAATCTTGTAGCAATTGTCGCCAAGGGATAAAGCCTGGTGGCAGCGAAAGTCGCAGCTTACCGGAAAGATCAAGTTGATCGCGATCAAGCGTGGATAGTCCCGTCTCAAATGCCTCAACGCCTTGATTCGCGTATTCCCAAAAACTTGTTCCTGCATCTGTCAGCCTTAAACGCCGGGTTGATCGTTCTAATAGGCGAACACCTAAATCTTTTTCTAGGGCTTGAATACGTCGACTCACGGTTGCAACTGGAGTATTTGTTCGTCGAGATGTCTCCGAAAAGCTGCCATACTGAACTACTTTGACAAATAAGGCTACAGCGTTAAAGTCCATAACATCTTTCCATATTTGAGAAGATGTATCTCATTTTTACCTACTACTCATCAAAATTGAAACAGTCTAAACTTCTGAATAACGTCTTTTAGAGGTAGTAGGGGTATGAAATTCGCGGGACTATTCTTATCGACATGCTTTTATTCCCTCCTAGCTTTGTCTTCATCTGCGATTGCCAATACGGGACCACCACTGGCGTTTGATACTCAACTTGACCTCCTATCAGGTGAACGTTCCTTTAAGCAAATCGTTCTTGAACGCGGAGGTAAGATTCAATCGTATCGAATTGACCAACTTATTCGTCCCACGGTTGATGCTTATGCACAAGCACCGGCTCGAATTCCCGTAGCCTTTGGTAGTCCCGCCCCCACAAATACATCGACGGGGCTTTTTCAAGATACTAGTGCAGCGTTACCTTCAACTCCAGTAGGGGCAGACCGTATCAAGGTGCTAACAGATGAATATATAAACTCTGCTTTGCTTAATATTGCAGAAGATATCCCCGGTTTAGCTCTTAGTTTTCCTGAACTGCTAATGAATTCTCCTGGTCCAGATTTTGTAGTGGCAGAGCTAGGTTTACCAAAAGGAGCACAGTCTAACGGTTGTCCAGGAGTTGAGGCACCTGGTGCAGATCGCCTCACTGTATCTATTCCCAACGGGCGAAGCATGACCATTCCACACACTGCCTTTGGTGAGTTCGGCCCCGCAGGTATAATCGCCAATCATGGTAATAGGGCTCTGGCGCAGAACGGTATTCGTGTGGCTAGTATCGAAGAACTTGAGAAGGCAGACTTTGAACCATTAGCAGCGATCGATTATTTTCGAATTTGGGTGATTGCTATTGACCTTTCGGATTTAGGTATCCCAGAGGGAGAATTCGTTGCTCAAGTTGAGCTGAGATCTTCTGGCATTCTGACTGAAACTGAGGTTGGTCTAAGAAACTGCTGGCTGATTGATCCAGCTTTTGTAATGGGTTTACCAGCAACGTAATTAAGCATCTTTATCAAAGAAAACGTTGCAATAAAGTTAACGAAGAAATTGCATTTTTGCTGAACGAATCGGAGAACTGATGATGAGCCATCCAGCGTTTCAATCAGACAAAGCAAGGATTGCTAGCATCCCTTTTTATAAGGTCGGCGCTGTTTGCTATGGTCTATGGGGATTTGGGGTTTAGGGTACATTGGAACAGAAAACAACGCTAAGGCTGTAATGCTCTGACAGCATAGGTTTCAAGCGCTAATTTTCACACTTTTAAAAGCATCAAAATCGACGTATTCCTTTCCAGGTATAGGTTTCAAAGAAATAATTTTTTTGATATTTATCCAATCAGCAGCTAAAAACCTTTCTGATAGGTACTTTTAGGCATTTAACACGCATCTAAGCTGCGTTTAGTCGTAGTCTGCTGGTCTAGAGTAGGTCTACTACTCCGATCCTGATAGTAAAAATGCTGGCTAATGACCTATTAACTGTTGGAGGGCTGGATCGGTAAAGTCTTGAATACAGTATTCAGCACCTACTTGTTGTAGTTCAGTTTCAGAGTGACTGGTCAAGAGCCCCCAGCATCGCATTCCGGCATTACGAGCAGCTTGGGTACCTGAGATCGCATCTTCAAACACTAAACACTGATCTGGTTCAACACCCAAACGCTCAGCCACGAGGAGATAACATTGCGGGTCAGGTTTACCTCGTTCGACATCCGTTTCAATTACCTGAGCAGCAAAGAAGTCTCCCAAGCCATCTTGTTGCATCAATAAATTGACATTCTCTCGACAGGCAGAGGTCCCCAATCCTAGCTTCAATCCAACAGCTTTGGCCAGTTGTAAAAATGGAATCAGGCCCGGCATCCACTGAATTTCATGTTGAATCAAAGATCGATAGACGGCTTCTTTTCCCGAACTCCAGCGTTGAATATCAGCAGCGGCTACCGGATATCCCAGCAATTCTGGCAGCAGCTCCTCATTCCGCTTTCCGCTCATTTGCGCCAGCAGTTTATTAAGCGCTCCATCTTTTTGCTCCAATTGTTCTCGTCTGGCAGCGTCCAATTCAGGAACCGTCGTACTATATTGCAACCAGGCTTTAAGGTGATATGGCAATGTATCCGTGAGAACACCATCCATATCAAAAATCAAGGCTTGTAATGATGTATCAATACCAGTGTCGTTTGCGAATTGTCTTTCCATCGTTTTTGAAGACACCCGTGAAAACAGATTAGTTGTAGCAAAATCCATTTCTTGTTCTAACGGCTTCTAGAAGCTGTATCAAATCCGTATCTTGTTTCAGCTGATTGGTAAAACTTGTACCGATAGTAGTTCACACTAGCTCTTTTGATAGCAACCAATATTGGAGCTTACTGTCTGGTGGAGTATCGGTATGAATTTGCTGAAAACCAAGATGTTCGTAAAGTCCAACATTTTGTGGATTCTCAGTTCTCAGTACACAAGTTGAATGACCATGATGCTGCATAGAGTCTAGAGCTGATTGAATCATCTGCTTACCGAGGCCACGTCCAGCATGGTGTGGATGAACACCAACGACCCATAGATAGGCAAAGCTAGCTGGGGCTTTTTCCTGAAGTGCATGTTCAAAGGCTTTCTCATGCACCTGAAGACGTCTATACGCAGACAAGCCAAGTAAAAACGGGATCCAGCGTAGAGAACTTTGAGCAATTTGAGATAATCGGAAGGGGAAATATTCACCAGAAATCCACAGGAGCGCACCGCCCCCTTCTGGAGCAATTTCAACCCCCCCATAACGAAGGCTACAGCGAATTAAAGGTAGAAATAATTTCGTCAGTTGTTGCACTCGTGTTGCAGCATTTGGCAGTAAATAGGTCATGAATGGGTCTTGGGAAAAGGATTGCCCCAGTGCTGCTGCAGCAGTCTTTTGCTGAACAGATGTCAATGCGTTACCAGAGTAGTTATACATATTGCTCTCCAGAGTTTTTAAGTTTAGATCAACGAATCAGAAACGTTGAGCGGTAATCGAAAATAGTGTTTCTTGTCGGCATTTGTTGGCAGTTACCTTTCAACTACCTCAAAAAGTGATTCGACAAATCAGTGACTCGAATCAAATGAACTTTAGAGGAGACACTTGATCTACAGCAAAAAGTGAGTAATGCTCATATATTTAGATTATGAGCATTACTCACTTTTGTCAAGACGATATTCATTGAATGGAAAAAGCCTTTAAAGGGCCAGTTCCAAGCAACAGCAAAAACTGAGGCAGGCTTTTAGTTTGCAATAGATACGTTGCCAATCCCTCTTTTGGGCCAAGGGCTATGACGGAGTGTCCATTCAAGATCTGACCGATGCCATGGGAATTAAGCCGCCAAGCCTATAAGCAATATTTGGCGATAAACTCAATCTCTATAAACAAGCGATTGAGCACTATGTCACTAATGACTCCTGTGCGCTGCTAGTTGCCTTAGCGAGTGAACCCGATATTCATCAAACGGTGCGAGCCATGCTTGAGGCTGTGATTGAATATGCAACCCATCATGTCAGTGGGGCGAAGGGGGCTTTTTGAGTTCTTGTGTCGCGACCAGCCTAGGGGAAGTTGAAGAAGTGTTCGATCCGAATGACTGGTACGGTAGCGTCAGGCGCGGAAATGGTATGGTGGCGATTCCAGTTTTGTCTGTTCGCGACAGATATGGGGGTTATGTAAACGTCCCTTATTCAGGCCAGTAACTGAGCGCATAAGCCTGCACTAATCGTTTCGTCTCGTCTAGCAACTGCTGTCGGCGGTCTGGGGGTTGGCTTCGAGACAACCACAAAAACGTGCCAATACTTTTAACGATGACCATAGCGATCACCTGATAGTGATCTGCATCCAACCCAGGAGAACGTTGAGACAGAAAGCTGGCCGTTGCATCAATGAGCTCTACATCAGCCGCCTCTTCAATCGCCACTAGTTCTGGTACAGTTCCTTGCATCTCCATATAGATGGCCTGATAGCCAGGATAATCTGCAAAAAATTGATCGTTGGTATCAATCACCAGCGCCAAAACATCCGATAAAGAGAGTGATTCGGCGTTGGGGTCTATCGCCAGAAATTGCTGGTTGAGCAGGGTTGTATAACGGGCCGCTAGAGCTTGAAGAATCGCGGCTTTATCAGGGAAAAACTGGTAAAGGGAGCCAATCGGAATTTCGGCTTTGGCTGCGATCGCATTCGTCGTAACCGTATTGCAGCCCTCAGCAATAAACATTTCTTCCGCAACATCCAAAATCCTATTCACCCGCTCTCGACTACGGGCTTGCTTAGGCTGGCGACGCATTCCTGGTATTTGTTCTACCTTTTTGACCATTCGTGTTTTTGAGCCCTCTCAATAGAAATACGAATATTACTCACATTATACTTGACAAAACATGAGCAATACTCGTAAATTACGAATATGAGTATTGCTCATAAAAAAGAAATCATATTTTCTACAGAAATTTTTGTTCTCAAAGGCGCTGTTGCCAACGATTAGAGGACATGCTCCAAAAGCTTTGGGCTACGACCGTATGTCTTCTCCATGCTGTTGGAGTAGCTCACGATGTCCATACAAGAACGTTTGACAACCCAGTCAAAAATGGAGGTTTGCTGTCATGAAGGGTCGAATACATCTGATTTTAGGAGGTCATTGGCTATGATTGCCATTACAGAGCTATCACCAGAGCTGCTGCAGTGCGTCATTGCGCGGGACTTAACGGCAGGGCAGATTCTTTTCCAGCAAGGTGACCCTGCCAAATATGTGTTCTGGGTGGAATCGGGGCGATTGAAGTTAGTCAGCTTCACTGAGCAACAGATGATTAACTTTTACACCGTAGGAGCGGGCGAAAGTTTTGCCGAAACAGCTTTAAATACTGAAACTTATAGCTGTACCGTCATGGCAGAACAGCCATCTCGCGTGTTGGCTATTCCCAAGCATGATTTTTTAGAGGCATTGCAACAATCATCCAATCTGTGTAAGCGATATGTGTGTCACTTAACCCAACGGTTTGAAGCAGTTAAGCAGCTACTTGAACTGAGAAGTATTCGCTCTGCTCGCGATCGCCTTCTACACTATCTCACTCAGCAATGCCAACCTGGCCAATCTACAATTCCGCTCACGACGTCTCTCAAGGTATTGGCAACCAACTTAGGTCTGTCCCCAGAAGTGCTATCCCGCACCTTCAGTCAGTTAGAGTCTGAGCAAATTCTAAGTCGCAAGAAAGGCTCCGTCACCCTTCTTGCAGAGTGGCTTAGCTCCTAAACCGATCCTGTATCTATTTTGCAAAGTGTTGCAAGCATGATGACAATCATCGAATCTTAGCAGCCACTCACATTATGCTCGTATTTTTCTCTTCAGCCACATTTTAAGATCTCCCTGACTGTGAGCTTGCTCAGGGTAGGAGTGAATTCTAGATGATTTTGTGGCTTAGTTGACCCTCCATTTGTCGTGCCCCCCTTAGATGAAATGTTTGATTCATCAACAATTCCCCTCATAACCTTTTGGGCAGATATCTCAAGCAGTTTGTTGCAGTCAATACCATTGCCCTGGGGAGTATCCCCACTGCTTGAGAATAAGCTACCACTGCTCCTTGCCTCTGCTAGTGGCGCTGAGGGTGAAACCTACGCCAAGGGAGTAGCCTTAGCGGCAACGCTAACCCTGATCATTGTGTACGTTTCAGCACAACTCTTTGGTGAATTAGCCATTCGCATTGGTCTTCCAGCTGTCTTAGGGGAGCTGATTGCCGGACTAGTCATTGGCATATCTGGACTGCATGTGCTGATGTTGAATGAGGGAACCCAGGTTGCCGACTGGATGGTAGCTGCTGTTAGCTGGATTGCGGGGAGTAGCACCGCCAGTACTCGGCAGATTTTTGATGGCCCTGTGCAGATCTTATTTGATGATTATGCTCAGAACGGTGTAGGAATATTGCTCTTCAAAATAGGTCTAGAAGCTGATCTCAAAGAACTGATTCGGGTGGGTTCCCAGGCGACATCAGTGGCCATTTCGGGGGTGATTCTACCCTTTGCTTTAGGATTTTGGGGCCTGTCTGCAATCTTTCACTTAGAGACCATTCCCGCCATGTTTGGGGCAGCAGCACTGACTGCCACTAGCATTGGCATCACTTCTCGGATCATGCAGGACATGGGCGTTCTCAATACTCGGGAAGGGCAAATCATTTTGGGAGCGGCAGTCCTAGATGACATTTTAGGGATTGCTATTTTGGCGGTGGCTGTTGGTATTGCGGACCACGGGACTATAGATATAGCTGGTGTATTGGGTACGGTGGTAAGTGCTGTACTGTTCGTTGCTACTGCAATTACCCTGAACCGTTCTTTTGGCCCCGTCTATATTAACTTCCTCAGTCGGTTTGGTAATCCTTACAGCATATTGATCGGGGCAATTACCTTTTTAGTCTTCATGGCTGCAGTCGCTGAGGCCATTGGGTTAGAGTCCATTCTAGGGTGTTTCGTAGCAGGCATTGTCCTGGGGAATACCTCTGCTACTAAGGAATTAGAGAAGGCTTGCGATCCATTAGTGGCCTTATTTGCCACTATCTTTTTTGTCACTATTGGTGCCAAGACCGATTTGACGGTGCTCAATCTATCGAACCCAAGCAGTCAGGTTGGATTAAGTATTGCCCTCTTTCTGATTTTGGTTGCGATCGCAACCAAAATGGCGGCGGGTTACGTTGTCTTCACCCCATATAAAGTGAACCGCTTAGCGATTGGGACAGGCATGGTTCCCCGTGGTGAGGTGGGTCTAGTGTTTGCCGGGCTAGGAGCCTCGACAGGTGCCCTATCAGCCTCAGTCAACGTAGCCATCGTGCTGATGGTGATGGGCACCACCTTTGTCGCTCCACCCATGCTCCGCTGGGCATTTGCTAGAGAGGTGACAGTATCAAGTTGATTTCCATTGAAAAACCGAAGTCTGCGAATCAACAAACCCATTCTTCGTTTTTTTCGTTAAAGCTCTTGCAATAATCTCCTAATACCAATTTCGTGTAGGGATGAGCTAATCAATATGCTGAAGTGACGTATTTACAATGCTTTAGCAGCTCAATACAGGTCATTTTGATAGGTAATTGGTATAAAACTAAGGGCGAACATAAAGACACAGATTTCTATTTAAGAATTAGCAAAATAATCCCATTGCCAATAACAGGGAGTTGCACCAATGACATCAGAGTCCTCCACCCAATTAGAACTCGATATCCAGTCCTCTGATACTGAATATTTCCCACCACCGCAACCAGAAAAATCTAGCAAGAAGTCGCTGTGGCCTATAGTCACTTTGGTGATGCTCGTAGTGGCTGGGCTATTCGGGTGGCAAACCTACAGCTCAACACGCAATTCACCTAGCCCTATTGAGCAGGACAAAAAATCTGAAGCCACTTTACCAGTACGGGCAGTCCATACCAAAGTCGCTCCCATTAAACGCTGGGTCACTAGCCCTGATGGAGATGTGCGCGTCGAGCGCTATAAACAGCTTATCTTTGAAGCAAATGGTGAGGTAACTTACCTCGCCCAGATGGACGGTCGTTATCTACGTGAAGGCGATTTTGTTCGAAAAGGGCAACTCCTGGCCACCATTGATGATCGGGAGTATCGCTCCAACATTCGGGCTGCCAAAGCCGATCTAGAAGTCGCGCAACGGACTGAAAGACAAGCGATCGCAAGTCTCCGCCAGGCAGAGGCGAATCTACAGCAGGCCAAAGCCGATCTAGACCTAGCCAAACTTGAAGCCAAACGTCGTCAACAGCTCTTTACTCAAGGCGTGATTCCAGCCACCGAGCGCGACACATTCAACAACAAAGTTGTCCAGGCTGAAGTGGGGGTCAAAGTCGCCCAAGAAAACGTCAAATCGGCGAAGGATCAAATCGTTGTGTCCCGAGCTAGTTTTGAGGCCAATCAGGCAAAGCTGCTCAACACCAACATTGCCAGAGAAGATACTCAACTCGTGTCACCCATCAACGGGATTGTCGCCTACTTGAATATTCGAGAAGGTGAATATTGGAATTCTGCGCGAGTGCAGTCAGCCACAACCTACCAAGGTACTGTGGAGTCTGTCCCCATTGTGGTTGTAGACCCCAGTAGCTTTGAAGTTGCGATGGAAATGCCCGCTACAGAAGGCAATCTCATTCGTCCCGGACAGCCTGCCTATATTGCTCTAGATGAAGATATCAGTCAGGCTTTTGTCAAAGGCAACAGCGAGAGCAACTTAGTTAAGATTGCCAAGGCCAGAGGCACCGTTTTCTCTGTTACCCCTGCTGTAACGCCGGGAGGGAGAGCGGTTCAGGTACGCATCAGAATCAACGATGGCCGAAAAAATTTACGGATTGGAGCGCGAGTGCAAACGTGGATCGCGACCCAAACCAAGTCCCAGGCAATCACGCTTCCTTTTGGCGCGGTGACGACTCGCGATCGCAAATCCTATGTCTTTGTCGTCAATGAAGAAACTGGGCGAGTCGAACAACGCCCGGTCGTCCTCGATATTGAAGGTTTAGATAGCATTTCCATTGCCAGTGGGCTGAAACCTGGAGAGCTAGTGGTCACTGAAGGCAGTAACCGTCTTGTTCACAATTCCCCCGTTGAAGTTGTGAGTGCGAATACCCCGCTTTAGTCCACACCTGCAAGATCTTAATTCTGTGTAGCCACGTCACTAGCTCAAGGACAGATTTGATGCAAACGCATGAGCGCCGAAGCCAAAATTCCCAGCAAGATTTTGATAGTACTGTGAACGGCCATCCATCATCTGAGCTGGAGCAAGCTTCTCCCCTCGCCCGCTTCTTTTTTACCCGACAGATCTTTGGCATCCTCCTTTGTTTTCTCCTAATTATGGGAGGGTTAATGGGCTATGTTTCCATGGTCAAAGAATCAGATCCTGATATCAAAATTGCCCGCGCCATGATTACCACCCCTTGGCCTGGCACAGATGCAGAAACGATTGAAAATCGGGTGACTGACAAAATTGAAAAAGAGATTAAGACCTTACAGGGCATTAAAGATGTTGATAGTGCCACCTTCAACTCCTATTCCATCATTGATGTCGAATTTCGGGCCGAAGCTCCAGTTGCCGGATCGATTCAGGAGCTACGCGGAAAAGTTGATGATGCCATCCCCGAACTCCCCTCAGAGTCAGAAGGTCGAGAGCAACCCGATTTTGAGCAGGTCTCGCAACAAGATGCACCTATCCTGACCGTAGGACTATTTGGTCCTAACCTCGATACCGCCACCTTAAGTCGAACCGCAGAAGACTTAAAAGACGTTCTAGAATCCGTCAAAAATCTGAGGGAAGTAAATCTCTCTGGTAGTCGTGACGAAGTTATTCATATCCAGCTCATTCCTAACCGCCTGACCACCCTAGGCATTTCTTCCACCCAGGTTAGAGATGCCATTCAAGGGAGCAATAGGGATGCTTCTTGGGACCGAGTTCGAGATGATGCCATTGGTGCCCAGGTCCGCATGTTTGGGCGATTCCGCACACTGGCCGATCTCAAAGCCCTGCCTGTTGCCCGCTTAACCGATAATCGCATTGTCCGATTAGACGAAGTGGCAGATGTTCGCCGGGATTTAGAGCGAGAGAGCAACCGGGCTGCCCTGAGTTGGGAAGGCGACTCTTTTCAACCGACGATCTTGATGGAAATCGTCAAGGTGGCAGGCAGTGATTCTATTCAAGTCGTCAACGGCGCTCTCCAAGCGCTAGAGGAAGCTCGTCAAGATCCTAAGCTTTGGCCCAGTGGTATGGAGTATCGTGTGCTCAGTAATGATGCTGACGCTATTAATAATGAGCTGTCCAACTTATTCTCCAACGTGGGTCAAGCGTCTTTCTTTGTTTTTATTATCCTGCTCTTTGCCTTAACCTGGCGCGAAGCTTTAATTGCGGGTTTGGCGATTCCACTCACTTTCATTGGGGCGACTTTTTTCTTGTGGCTCGGCGGTCAAACCCTAAACTCTATGGTCCTGATCGGGATGATCTTGGCGTTAGGACTCTTGGTGGATGTCTTTATCCTGATGCTAGAAGGGTTACATGAAGGGATCTTTGTTCAGGGCTTAGGTTTCTCTGAAGCAGCCTTGCAGACGGTAAAAACATATGCTGGGCCAGCTTTCGCGGGGCAATTGACCACTATCTTAGCCCTCGCCCCCCTAATGGCGATTTCAGGGACGATGGGAAAATTTGTTCGCTTGATTCCCGTGAGTGCGATTACCTGTCTAGTTTTGAGCTATGTCCTCGCTTTACTGGTAGTGGTCCCCCTCGCAAAATTTTTGCTCGGCAATGCTAAAGGCATTGGCAAGAAAACCTTTATAGATCGCCTTACAGAGACTGCTTCTGCCCGATTCGCTAAATGGAGTTTAGGGATGACGGTGCCCAATAAGTCTATGGCCCGTCTCTGGTCTCTAGGCGCTATTGGATTATTCGTCTTTTCCTGTGTGTTGTTTACAGCACTCCCCTCTAACTTATTCCCGCAAAATGATGGGACGAAACTCAGTATCAATGTCGAGTTAGCCCCTAGTGCTACCCTGGCGCGGTCTAAGGAAGTCGCCGATCAGCTGGGAGAGATTCTGCAACATTACAGTGATCTTGATGGGCAACGGGTGTTTAAAAGCATCGTCAAATTGGTGGGAAGACGCAGCGGTCTGGTGGCTTCTGGTGAGCTGAAGCCTAGCGATGCAGATTATTTTGTCGGCTTCTCCGGGATATTTGTCGATCGCGAGCAACGTCAGCATGACTCTTTTGCATACGCTCGTGACCTGCGCCAGGAACTGGACGATAAGGTTCTCCGCAATTATCCAGGATCGACCCTAGCAGTTCAGTATGAGCGACCTGGGGGCGGCGAAGACCCCATTCAGGTTGCGATTAGTGGTGATGACATGCAAACGCTCCGAGAGATTTCGGTGCAGGTGCAGGAAGTCCTGCGCGAAATTCCGGGCACGATGGATGTCCGCGATAATCTCGGTAACCTCCGGGAAGATTACAAGCTGATTCCCAAACGGGAAGCTCTAGATTTTTATGGCCTCAGTCCACAGGATACGGCTTCTCAAGGTCGCATCCTGATGATCGACGATGACATCGGTGATTTCCCCGTTGGCAGCGGTGAAGAAGATCTAGAAATTCGCCTCAGTACCCTCTGGCCGTCGCGACAGGGGGAGGTGGGTGGCCCCTCTCGCCAGGACGAGTTTCAAACAATTCGGTTTGTCACCCCTGAGGGTAAAACAGTCCCCGCCGATGCAGTCCTTGAACCCTCACCCGGCGCGGTCCCACTCTCAATTACCCATCGCAAGAGCCAGCGAACAGTGACGGTCTTAGCCAAAAACATACCAGGGATTGGCGTATATGATGCCGATATCTTGGCAGAGTTGACGCCAAGGCTCAATCAGATGCAGGCTACTTGGCCTCAAGGCTATCAATATAGTTTCGGGGGCGATGCTGAAACCAGCGGTGAAACCTTTGGTTCTGCAGGTCAAATGTTGGTGGTGGCGATCTTTTTGGTCTTTGCAGTTTTAGTCCTCCAGTTTGGATCCTATACTCAACCTTTGATCATCATTCTCACCATTCCTTTTGCATTGACGGGCACCTTTATTGGCTTTTTCTGTTTGAACATACCGTTCTCGTTCCCCGCAGCCATCGGGGTGATTTCCCTGACCGGAATTGTGGTCAACAATGCCATTGTCATGGTGGACACCATGAATGAACGGCGTAAAGCAGGGATGGATGTGCGTCATGCGGCTGCATATGGGGCGAGCGATCGCCTTCGTCCGATCTTGACAACTTCGCTCACTACTGTGATTGGGCTATTCCCGTTGGCTTTAAGTGAGGCGAAATGGTTCCCGCTGTGTATGGCAATTATTTTTGGCCTTGTTGCAGCGACTTTGATTGCATTGCTAGTGGTGCCAGGGCTTTATTTGCAACTTACCCCAAAAAATATTCTCTTAAAAGACTAAACACAGCTAACTTTCAAAATAGCGACATCAGAGGTTTAGGGTAGATTAGACCAGAAAACAATGCTAAGGCTAAAGTACCCTGACAAGATAGTTCTCAAGCTTTTTTCTGCCTTTCTAAGAGCATCAGAATTCTTGTATTCCTTTATAAATATAGGTTTCAAGGCAATAGCTTTTTAGTTTTTGCCTAATTGATTGCTATAAGTACTACTTGGAGACGCTTTCCTATGTTTCCATGACAGGCAGTACCCTGACTTTTCCCGTTATCTCCTATAACTCTTCAGTATCAATACTTCTAGCGAATGAACCAAGACTGTTTTTTAGCGTTTGTTCGCAATAGAAGAGGGCAAATGCAAATACTCTACGGAATAATGAGGGTTTCAGAAAGCATTGGCTAGCTGAGGACTCGATTTCAGAACATTTTTAGCCTCGCTTGTTGCTCTACAGCCCTTTCCAAATAAGCTTTTGAAGACTTACCAGGAAAAGTCAGGCAGTACCAAAGTAGATGTATTCAGAAAATTTAAATCTATTGGTCACTTGCTCTCTTAATACTCCGTAAAGGCCGCAGTCCTTTGAGAGCCTGAGTTTTCTCAATGTCAAAGATGATCTTGCCATGGGGATTGATATGTTCATACCGTGCTGGAGATAACCGGGCCCGGTTTTCCTCAGTTACCTCATACCCTTGGCGCTCAATGTAATCCAGTACTGCCTGCAGATACACCGTATTCCAAACCACTATGGCATTGGTCACCAGCGTCAAGCATCCAGCCTGATTTTCTAGCCCTTCTTGGTAGCGCTGCCGCAGCTCTCCCTGCCGAGCCACAACCAAAAAACCGCGCAGGGACTGGACCGCTTCTCCCTTATTTAATTGACGATTGATCCGCCTACGGTGATCAAGACTGTTGTAATAGCGGAGGATATAGATCGTCTTCACTAACCGCCCATACTCCTGAAATGCCTGTAGCAAGCGATTAGGTTCTGGGAAAGAACTCAGCTTACTCATCAATAGCGATGCAGTCACATAGCCGTACTGAAGAGATGCCGCTACCCGTAGCATCTCATCCCAGTCATCTACAATTCGCTTTGGCTTGATGCGTCCTTTGAACAGAGGCTTGAGCAACAGATCCAGTTGAGTCTTAAAACGATAAAGGACCTGTTTTCCCAGATCGCGAATTCGGGGGGAGAACTGCAGACCACATACATCGAAGAAGGAAAAGATCACCTCCGTAAAGCCAGTCGTATCGGTGGTGTGCTCTAGAATTTTCAACTCCGTTTCGTTATCTTTAATGCCATCGAACACATAGGTTGAGTCACGACGAGTAGAAGGGATCACCTTGCTGCCATACTGCGAAAACTGATCTGAGAGCCAGGTGTAGAACGTTACCCCCTTGCCATAGCCAAAATACTTTGGCAATGCGACCGCTTGAGTGTTTTTCACTGCAACTGGAAAACGCTGACCATCAGATGATGACAGGGTTCCACCTCCCCAGAATCGGGTGAGGGGTAACTGGTGATGATAGTTCACCAAGGTTGTATTGGCCTTGGTCAGTGTGCTCTCTTCAATAAACCAGTTGTTATGCCACAGCAAGCGCTCATAGGACAAATCGGCACTCTTGGCCATGGCCTTTAGACCTAGATTACACGCCTGGGATAGTAGGGCTGCATACAGGTAGCGCTTGGTTTCTTGTGAACGCGTTTGATGACCTCCCGTATGAACCAGATGGTCACTGAAGCCTGTCAATATATCCACCTCAATCAATAGATCCGTGAGGTCCACCTCGGGTAAAGATTGATTGACTAACGACTTCAGATGCTTATGCTGCTTGGATTGCGCTTGGGCTTCTAGGGGAGATAGGACAATGCGCTCATCGACCACACGAACATCAGGATTATGCTGAAGCGTTCCCATGAACCGAGTTATCTCAGTGTCCAGCTGTCGATTCAAATCTTCTAGCCGTTGTTCTCCCTGCTCTGGTAGAGACATCATTTGGCAAAACTCAGCTCGCATGGAGGGCCATTGCTCTTTGGGAATCAAATAACTTTCAGGATCGGCATAGCGCCGCGCCCCTTCCACCCATAGATTGCCCGAACGCAAGGCATGACGGAGTTCCCAAAGCACACACATCTCATAGTAACGCCGCTGTATCTTCCCCTTCTCATCCCGGATGTAAGATTTCCAAGGCGCACCCACAAACGCCATTGGTGCAGAATCGGGCACCTGGCGTTTACCCGTCATATTGAGCTGATGCAAAATAGTGATCGCCTCCAGCAGCGGATCCTTGTCTCGGTTGGATTGGAATGAAAACGTGTCCAAGAACGCTGGGGCAAATTGACGGATATAGCTGTAGCGGGCTGCGAAGTAATCATAGGATTCATCTTGAGCGGGTCTGGCTAAGCGATTACAGTCGGTGATAGCGGCTGCTAATTCTTCTGGAGTGACTTGCTCAAAGATATCTGCCCTGACCTGTGGATCATCAACTTGTGGATCTAGGATCACGCTGCCCACCTGCTCCAGTAGCCTGACCTTTTCATTGATCGCCACTGCTTCACGCTGACGGAATGCCTTGAGATCGTTCCTAGCCCTGGCATGGGTATCTGACAAGCAGCGAATAAACAGATCAACCGCCTCATCAGTTGCCTCAATCAATAACTGATGGGCAAAGGCGATGAGCAACGGATAGCGCTTGCCAATAGGCATCCGCTTGAGACCCGGAACGCTACTTTTCTTCGCTAATCGGGCCAGGAACTTGAGGCGATTGGGGTTGAGCATTGAGACATCCCACAGATGGACTTGGTTGTCCCGCAAGAAACGAATCTTATTTATCGTTCTGGTAATGGCTTTGGGTGAGTTGCTTGTCGCAGGCCGTCTCAGCCAGGAAAAACGAATGCCATGGATTTGAGGTTCATGTTCGAGTAATTGATTGAGAAATCGGCGAACAGGCAGAGTCAGTAACGGCCTCAACCGTTTATGAGTCTCTTGCATCGCTCGGTTACGCACGGTGCTGACCATGCGCTCTAGGACCGTGACACCCGGACGAACGAGCTTGTCCCTGAAGAGCTTCTCTGCAGCAACCTGGAAGAGAAGTGAAGGCTTATCATGCTCTAAGGCCCGATTGACCAGCCATTTTGATAACCGCTTTAGGTCAATGGGTTTAGGGGTCCGAAATCCTAAGTAAGCTTGAACTTGTTGAAAATGTTGGCTGCGGGTTTGATGTCGCTGACCATAGGTTGAGAGGACGTCTGCTTCTACCTCCAACTGCCCACTCACAAAGGTCGCAATTGCTTTGGGGGTTTGCTGTAGGTCTTCAGGGCAAAAGCCCATATATCGAAGTCCGCACAGTTGTAGAGAAAAGCCCAATCGGTTATCAGGCTGACGTTTACGGTTGACCTGGGCAAGATCTTCTGGGGTGAGGGTGAAGTATTGAATCAGATCTGATTCAGAGATATCTTCCGGAAATTGACTTCGGCGACTCCGCTCAGCGGCACTCAGTATGTTGACGGGCATTTATTCAACTGCAGCAGGTTTGTAGGACGTGCCGCAGTAAGGGCAAAAACGAAACTGCAAAGACAAGATTGGCTCTTTACACTGCCGGCAGCGGCTGGTCAGCTCAGTCCCACAGCCAAAGCAATAGTGACTGCGTGGATCTGTCCACATTGACTCGGGTACTGTTCCGGGTACCCAGCATTTTGGACAAAACTTCAGACGGATCACTGAAGGGACATCTGTGCCGTCACAAACAGCTTCCAAATACTCCAGGGGAATGCAAAGGGCTAGGGCTAATCCTTTTCTGACTCGTCGATTCAGTCGATGACTATCACCACTTTCAATCTTGCCAATCGTTTGACGATGAACCCCTGCCGCTTCACTCAGTTGCACTTGAGTCCAGTTCCGCTGCTGGCGAAGACGGCGGACATAATCGCAGAGGGATTCTTGGGGATGGGGGGCACAGGTCACCAATTCTGATGCCATAATTTGTGGGCAAGAAAACAACATTGATAAAGTACATTATTATCTTTTTGTAGAGTATGTTTTCGACAGGATGTCGGAGTTAGTTTTAGCAACAGTTGCGACGGAGTTTCTCAGCCGTCCGGGCTATGCGACGAGTACCCTCAAGTCCTATGAACTGACCCTCTTACCTTTGCTAGAGCAACAGGGACATTTACCAATAGAATTGCTCTCTCGTGGGGTCTTGGAGGATTACCTCAACAGCCTGGAACACTTGTCCTACACCACCCATCGGCGGCACCAGTCAATTCTTCAATCTCTGCTGAATTTTGCCGTTGAGCGGGGGTATCTCAGAAGTAATCCTATTGCTCATTTGCGACAACGCAGGCCAGATGCTCAACAGGGAGAGTCACTCACTGATGAGTTGGTTCGGTATCTCAGTCCTCAGCAGTTGGAGCGGTTATATCAGTTGGTGAGGCCAGATGTTCGGCTCCATGCCCTTGTCGCTCTTCTACATCGCAGTGGGGCCAGAATCTCTGAGATCCTGTCGTTAGATCTAGAAGTGATCGATCTTAAAGGTCGAAAGTATCAAGTACTGGGCAAGGGTAATAAAAAGCGCTGGTGCTTTTACAGTCAGGATGCTGAACAGATTTTAGAGAAGTACATTCATCACTATCGGCACTCTGGTAATGGGGCCTTGTTTACTGCTCGGCAACCCATGACAAGGACTATCAGTCGCCTTAGCTATACCACTGTGTACAAGGCTTGGAAAAAAATGACGCGAGATGAACCACTGCTCAAAGGAGTACGAATTCACGATTTGCGTCATACTTTCGCCACTGAGCGCG
Source organism: Acaryochloris sp. CCMEE 5410 (assembly GCF_000238775.2). Taxonomy (NCBI): domain Bacteria; kingdom Bacillati; phylum Cyanobacteriota; class Cyanophyceae; order Acaryochloridales; family Acaryochloridaceae; genus Acaryochloris; species Acaryochloris sp. CCMEE 5410. The sequence goes on from NZ_AFEJ02000003.1 coordinate 130,345, forward strand.
TGGGTCTGATGGGGATTGAAGAGCTGCGGGCGTTGCTGGGACATCAGCATATTCAAACCACTTTGCGCTATCAGAAAGTGACATCAGCTCGGGCAGAGGAGGTAGCAATGCAAGCACTAAAGAAGTTGACGAGTGGGTAGGTATTCTGTTCGTAGTAACGACATAAACGGATTATTAATTAGCATTCTTACGATATGACCTGGAGTAGTAGACCTACTCTGGACCAGCTGACTATGACTAAACGCAACTCAGATGCACGTTAAATACCCAAAAGCACCTGTCAGAAAGGCTTTTAGCTGCTGATTAGTTAAAGATTAAAAAAGTTATTTCTTTGAAACCTATACCTGGAAATGAATACGTCGATTTTGATGCTTTAAGAAGCGCGAAAATTAGCGTCTGAAACTCATACTGTCAAAGGATTACAGCCTTAGCGTTGTTTTCTGTTCCGATGTACCCTAAACCCCAGCCTCAGCGGCAATAACGGCAACGACAGCCTCAATGGGGGACTCGGAGCCGATATCCTCAACGGGGGAGCTGGTAATGATGTGCTCACCGATGGAGCCAGTAACGGCACCCCCACTCCCAATGCCGTCTTCGGCCCCAGTCAAACAGCCCATCCCAGCTTCAACCCCTCAACGGGCTGGAACAGTAACGATAGTCTGCCTCGCCAAGTCGCGGATGTGAATGGGGATAATCGCGCTGATATTATTGGCTTCTCCAACAACGGTGTGTTTGTTGCCCTCGGTCAAACGGATGGCACCTTTGGTTCCCTTATTGCAGCCAACGCCAACTTTACCCGCGCCACCGGCTGGAACAGTAACGATAGCCTGCCTCGCCGCGTGGCTGATGTCAACGGCGATAATCGCGCTGATATTATTGGCTTCTCCAATAACGGTGTGTTTGTTGCCCTTGGTCAAACGGATGGCACCTTTGGTTCCCTTATTGCAGCCAACGCCAACTTTACCCCTGCCACCGGCTGGAATAGTAACGACAGTCTGCCTCGTCAAGTCGCGGATGTGAATGGGGATAATCGCGCCGATATTATTGGCTTCTCCAACAACGGTGTGTTTGTTGCCCTTGGTCAAACGGATGGCACCTTTGGCCCCGCTATTGCAGCCAACGCCAACTTTACCCGTGCCACCGGTTGGAACAGTAACGATAGACTGCCTCGCCAAGTGGCTGATGTCAATGGGGATGGTCGCGCTGATATTGTCGGCTTCTCCAACAACGGTGTCTTCGTTGCCCTCGGTCAAACCGATGGTACCTTCAGCACCGCCACTTTAGCCAACGCCAACTTTACCCCTGCCACGGGCTGGAATAGTAACGATACCCTGCTGCGTTTAGTCGCGGATGTCAATGGCGATAACCGAGCTGATATCGTTGGCTTTGCCGGTGATGGCACCTATGTTGCCCTCGGCCAAACCGATGGCACCTTTGGTCCGGTCACCCTAGCTACCCAGCAATTTTCGCCACAGCAAGGCTTTACCAGTCAAGCCCAGCAACTGCGTCTGATTGCCGATATCGATGGTAATGGCCGCGGGGATATTGTGGGCTTTGGCAGCACGGGGGTTGGGGTTGCTGCTTCCTTAATTGTGGATGATGTGCTCACAGGCGATGCTGGCAATGACCGTTTAGTCGGTGGTGCTGGCAGTGACCTACTCACAGGGGGGGCGGATGCAGATACGTTTGTATTTGATGCCAATGCTGCAGTGAGTGGGACGAATCAGATTACGGACTTTAATGCAGCCGAGGGAGACCGCCTAGAGATTGCTCAAGCCGCTTTTGGGAGTGAGATTACCTTCAATAGCACAACGGGTGAGCTGACGGTGGCAGGGACGTACAACAATACCCTGGCGGTTCTGACGAATCCATCAGGGTTTGATGTCAATACCCACATCACACTGGTGTAAGTCTAGGATTTGGCTGCGAAAAGCTGGGATTCATTCCCTGACTTGGTTTAAAGACTGGAGGGTTTTTAGAAATCTTGTACAGTCAAGCCCTTTGCACTCCTGCCTAAAACTCCAACGTCGATATTGCCCCCTCAACCTGCTCATCGGTGACTTCCAAGTACCCTGGCAATGCGGCCAACGTCCTATGCCCCGAAATCCGCTGAATATGCTTCGTTGGTACACCAGCGCTGTGCATCCGAGTCAAAGCCGTGCGTCTGAAGCTGTGGGTGCTAAACCCTTCCAGTCCCACCCGAGCAAAAGCTTGCCTCAAGATTCGGTCTGCTGAACTCACCCGGATATATGAACGGCCATGCCGACCGAAAAAGATAGGAGCGAGTCAGGTCAGGGGCATAAGCTACTAAGTAGTCATGTAGCTGTGTGTGCATCGGCACTTCTCGCGTATCTCGCTTGCCCTATATGCCCTATAGTTTTCAGATATCTGAAACTTGTTGAGAATCGCGGATTGTCGAGTTATTGCTGCTTGGCGTATAAGGTATCCCTCTGCCTTTAGGTGTAATAATCTTTTCCACTTGGTCTCTCATAGGTAATGTGTTAATCCATTTGAAGACCTGATGGACAGTTGCACCTACTGGAAAGCCAATACTAATGCTCTTCCATTCAGTTTCTTCTTTTACCTTTGGATCATCTGTATCTGTAATGAGTTTAAATTTTCTCTTCGCTACTAAGGTGTAGGATAAAGCTCGAAACCCACCAATGTTACGCAGATAATTCTTCCCAGCATTTGGGCCACTAGTAAATGTTCCTATAAAAATGGGGTCATTGCTTGGAATAGGGGATAGTCCCAAAAAGTCGGCATGAGCTTTCTTCATCTTGACGATGATTGGTTCTCTAACTTTCTGGCTATCGCGGACCTTGGTTACCAGAATTTCGGGGATTCGATAGAGATGCCTCCGACTTCTTACGGTTGGCATAGACTCAATTACCTGCTGAGAAACAAACGACAATCCCCTGTCTCACAAAGTACTGATTGATGGAGTCATCCACTGCGAAAGTCCAAAGCATAACTGGAATTACCTTTTCTTTATTGTTCCCTTTTATGCTTCCGTTTTAATGACTGTAACCTTCTCTAACCTCCATCTCCTTCAAGGCTTGATTCACCTCCTCTAAGTCAAACACTTTCGGGTCAAAATCACTGCTGACCCATTCCATCCGTTCCTCGTACTCTGGATGTAAGGGATTCTTCAAAACCCCCAGTAGATGAACATACCCCCAGTCTCCACCACAGTCTTCCGGTGGGCAGGCCCGTTTCCCGGTCAGGCAAACGGGGTAAGTTTTCCCTAATTTACTTGCTAACTTTTTCTCAACCTTGATTTCGTGTTGCCACATATCTCCGAAATCGTAAAGGTAGCCAAATGGGAATAAGTCATCTCCAAGCAACTCTGCCAACGTGATGGTTTCATCCTCACTGATCGTGAACTTGTGAAGGTGGTAATCTTCCCACCCCATCACAACTTGCAACACCGTATGGAGTTGAGCCAGCGTCGTGGTCTCTGGGACTTGAATTCGCCGCCAGACTTGAGGTCTTACTCCCAACAACGTGATTTTCAACTGATAAACACTGGATACCTCATTCAAGGGCATCCCTACCGAAGTAATCTTGGGCCAGTTCGAAGGTTCATCAACAATAGCCTCAAGTTGGATACTCTCCGGTTGGTCTTCAGCCACTCCATCCCCTGGTGCTTCTCCATGCACTTCATAGAATTCCTGCTCTGCCTTCAACTCAATTCCTCGATCTGAATACCGGACAAACGACTGTTCCGAAGCATGACGGGTAATCCGTCGAGCCAAAGCTGAATCCATATCCTTCATCACCAACCGAGTGGCCAGGGTATGCCGTCCCCGGTGCGGGTGGGCATTCTCTACCTCAGCAATCTCTGCTATCGCCTTAAAGATCTTGTAGATGCCCCAGTACTGTAATCGCTGACCCTTACTGTTGTTGGAGTGGGAGACGAACAACGGTGAATCATTTTCCAGAACATCCCCCTGCTGCTCTCGCCATTGCTTGTACTGGTCAATCGCTTTTCGGGCTTTCTTCAGCAGTGGCACGGTGCCCACACTATCTGCTTTAGCGACTCGAATGGTGATGCGCTGCCCGTCATAATTCCCAACGTTCAGCCTGTGAATCTCTGATGCCCTTAACCCATGATCAATCAAGTGCAGCAAGGCCCGATCCCGGAAGGCATGGAAGCCGCGATCGCAAATCGCCTGATAGAGATTATCCACCTCATCCTGGCTGAACTCCTGGGGTAGCACTGGATCAGCCTTCAGCTTTTCTAGGAGCAACGCTGGGTTTTTGGTGATGTGGTCCCGAAGCGTCAGCCATTTGAAGAAGCTCTGCAATGCCGCCAAGCTGCGGTTAATGGTCGCTGACTTGCGGAGTTTGCCCCGGTGGTTGGGTTCAGTCTTGAGATAGTTCTTGTAGCGATCCAAGTCCCTGGAGGTAATCTCATGCCATCCCTTTGGGGTCCAGTCCATGATCTGCTTCAAGTCTCGCTCATAGGCTTTGTGGGTGTTGGGTCGGATTTCACGGGATCTCAAGAATTCTTCGACTCGCATCCACCGGAGATCAGCCAGTGGGGTTGTTGCGGGTTGGGTTCAGGACCGGGCGGTATCGATGGGGGTGGCGGCCTGGTCTGCCAGTACGATGAGTTTTACTTCGGGGATAGCCATTGGAGAAGATTGCTGAGGTTGCGATGGGGTGATGTGTGGGGAGATTAGCTATGAGAATTCTATTCCAAATAATTGTATGGGTGCTGGAAGTCTGGAGTTTGTATAAAGCACTAAGAAGATTCAAATTCCTTGGGATATGCTCGATTTAGTCCTTTACTAATGAGCCACTGTAAATGCCACTAGGTGAAGTCGCACTAAATGCAGTTGTTAATGGGCTGGTTGGCTTAGCAGTAAAGACGGCTGGTGAAGCTGCTCCCGATAGAGTTAGAGAATTAAGCCCTACCTTCCTAAACCTAGCTATTTTTTTTTGAATCTTTAAGAAGAGCTATAGAAGACTTACGTTTCCAGCGCAGTGTTAAATAGTTAAATCGCCACCAAACTAAGAATGTGAATATCGAAATACTTAGTGCGATCCAAAAATAGAAACCAATCCCTTTAAAGTAAAGCAAAACAACTGAAGATAGCATCGCGGAGAAACATAAGCCACGTGCAATTCTATCTCTACTGCTTCTCATATTCACTGCCAAGAATATCTGATCTAAACATTATCTCAGCTGTCGATAAATTTTTTTTAGAGTTTCGATAATTATTAGTACTTTTTTTTGTTTTTATAATGCAATTAAATATAAAAATAAATAATTCGTCTAGATAATAAAGAGGATACTCTTTTCTCTGTCTTCCTTTTATTTCCCTGATTTTATTTTTACTTTTCCTATAGATCAAAATTCCAAAACTTCCTAGGCAATCAGAAATCATTTCTGTTAGGTACTTTGCTAAAATGTCAATAATCATTCCCAAACAATATATAACTGGAAGAGCAATTACTATTCCTGATCCAAAATCTGGTAAACCTTTGAAAAAAGTTATTAGATGTTTATCATTTAAGCATAGATTTTCTAGAATCAAGATGGACAAAATAAATACAGTACCTGTTACTAAATATTCGACCAATAAACCTGGTAAAGCTTTCATAAATTATTCAACGAAATGTATATTTAAAGGAGTCAAAATAGATAAGGTCTATCATAGTCTCTCAACTTACTCTTTCCTCAGTTCCTTAAAATTGAGTACGAACTCAAAACAGACAATATTGAGTTGGTCCAGGGTGAATCCTCAACGAAGATTCACCCTGGACCGATGCATTGGCCTTAATTCCTCTATTATATTGACATGAAGCTCACGAAAAACATCTACATGTTTATCGAGGCTTTTCTTCCTGCAATATGATAAATACTCTTACTATTCATACCCTCAAATTTCTAGGTTGTTATTTCTAAAAAATAGTCTGTACTTAAAGACTCAAACTAAGTAAAATGAGTTAATTCATCCAGTAGTCTGTTATTTTTCCTCTGATGATTCCATTATTAAAAGCATCACCCGATTGAGGAAACCACCCACTGCTGGGGAGAGTCATGGTTCCTTCCCTACCAAATTCGTCCTTAACTTTAACAACAATTTCACGTTGTTGTTAAAGTCCAAATGGGGGATTCCAGGGAGAATCATGGTTATCTTGTGAATACATGGCCACATATCTCTTTGCTAAACAATCGGAAGATACAAATTGACCTCAAACGACCGAAGCTGCGTTTTGGGGCAGCTTAAGCCTAAAAGCTATGAATAGCAACGGTTGTGGGCACTCTCATTAAATATTGTTTATTGAAAATCTAGTCAGCTCGCAAACGCTGTAACGGCAGAAATTAGTTAAGTGCTATAGTGCATTTATACTAAATTACCCCATATCGCAGCTTTCGTTGTTTTAGGCCCAGTTGCTCCCCCATAATCTCAAAACCACGTTTCAAACCCCTTCTCCTGACTGAAGGGGTATTTTTGTGGCTGTACCTACTCCAAATAATCCCTCTTATCTGCATTTGACTATTTCTTACACCAAAAGCTGCCAATCTTCTTGAGCCACTTTCATCCAGTAAAATATCTGGAACGAAACCGCGCGATCGCACCCATTGAAAACAGACTCCATTTTCTACCGCATCTTCAAGACTGACCCCGGCATCTTATTTGAGCTGCTAGGACAATCCCCCGAAGCCGCCCAAGGCTATGAATTTAAGTCAGTTGAAATCAAACAAGTTGCCTTTCGCCTTGATGGGGTGTTCTTGCCCACCCCGGAGGCTGTAGACCAGACCGTCTGGTTTGTCGAAGTTCAGTTTCAACGTGACCCGGTTTTCTATCAGCGTTTCTTTTCGGAGATTTATCTGTATCTCAATCTGCATCCCGATACCATCGATTGGCAAGCCGTTGTTATCTATCCCAAACGAAGCATTGAGCCGGACTATCCCCATGTATTCCGGGCCAATTTGAATAGCGATCAGGTGCATCGCGTTTACTTGGAAGACTTGGAAGAAGCCGTTGATTCTCTTGGTGTGGGACTGATGCAGTTGATTGTGGCTGACTCAGCAAAAACCGTCACCCAGGCCCAAGCTTTGCTCTCTAGGGCTCAATCGCAAGAACAGACAAATCCCAGGTTTGCAGCGATAATGGAGTTGATTGAAACGATTGTGGTCTATAAATTTCCACAACTGAGTCGGGAAGAGATAGAGAGTATGTTGGGCTTAAGCGAACTCAAACAGACAAAAGTCTATCAGGAGGCTTTGAATGAAGGAGAGCAGACTGGTGAAGCCAGACTAGTCCTTCGCCAGCTCACCCGCCGAATCGGTGACGTTGCTCCAGAGTTGCGATCGCAGATCCAAGCCCTCTCCCTCGACCAAATCGAATCCCTCGGTGAAGCCCTACTCGACTTCTCAGAACCTGCTGACTTAGTGCAGTGGTTGCGAGGCAATCGATCTGAGTAGTTTACGCTTGTCCCTGCATAATCCAACTTTATGCACTATCGACGTTAGCGGTTTGTGCTCTAATCTTCATCTTCGTTCGATTGAATGATCTGCGCTAACATTTTGCCGAAGGCTGTGTCATAAATCCCTTTTTTCCAGTTTTTGGCGTCTCTGACAGTCCACCAGGTGAGATGATGGGCGTCTCTAAAGTCAGTCCTATTGAGGTTGGCATCACAAAGCTTCACTGATCGCACATTGGCTCCTCTTAAGCTAGCCTCCTCTAAGTCAGCCCCACAAAAGTTGGAAGCTCTAAGATCAGCGCCTTCCAGGGTTGCCCCATTTAGATTCGCATTTTTAAATTTCGACCCCTTGAGATCAGCCTTTTCAAGAACACCCTTTTTCAGATTGACGTCTTCGAGAAAAGACCCCAATATACGGGCTTGTTTCAAGTTAGCTCCCCTCAAAATGGCCCCCCTCAATCGAGTTTGAATCATGCTGGTTTTGATTAGGATGGCTCCATTTAGGTCTGCTTGTGTCATCACTGCGTCCTGTAGGGAGGCTCCGCTCAATATGGCTCCACTGAGATTGGCTTGGCAAAAATCAGTCTTCATAAGATTGGCTGCTTGAAGATTGGCCCCTGCTAAATTAGTGCCCCTCAAATCAGCCCAACATAAGTCAATATGATTTAGATCAATTCCCTCCAAATCAGCCCCACGAAGGTCAGCCCGAAAGGGCAAAGAATAAACATCAATCCCATTCTGAAGCGCCTCACGCAGTTCAGTTCCGGAAAAAGTTGACGGGTTAATCAAGTGGATCGATTTCCATTCATTCCAAGATTCAACCCCCTTCATTAACTCTGCTAGATGCTCAGGATTTGCCACTGTTTCTCCAATAACAAATTAGGCTCTTTTAACTATCAAACCATCCCTAACCCACGCGACTTTCACCAAGCATTCATCCAACTCTCCCAGAACCTCCATCTCCCACTTCATCTGAGAGAGGATCGCTGACAAGTCATCGTCTTCCTCAACCCCAACAATCAGCTGGTACTCATTTCCTCGTGGTTTCAGCTTGACCATCTGATGCGGACTCAACACCCGATCCTCTATCTCTTTTCTGACCTTGCCCTTTTTCTTCCCTGATACCTTCAGGACTAACCCCACCTGAATAGTATTCAAAGGCATATCCACCGCTCGGATCGAGGTAACTAAATCAGGCTCCACAACAAATGCCTTTAACGGAACCATTTCAACATTGGATTCCTCACCGGCAGTCACCAGCTCTTCCAACGACATAGGCTGTCGCTCCACTTCCCCTTTATTCTCCAGAAACACCCCTTTGGCCGTCCGATACCTGACTTTCTGGGAATATACCTCAAATGCCTTCACGGATCTCTGGCGCATCAATGTCATCGCCAGGTAGGCATCCATGCCATTCTCAATCAACTGACTGGCATAGGTATGCCGTCCTTTATGGGGGTGAATATCAGGCCAGCCTGCATCCTGGGCCAGGGCTTTGACCATCTTATAGATGCCCTCATACCCCAACCGTTGACCTTTATTTCGATGACTCGTAGAGGCAAACATTGGATCGTCTGCCGTCATCTCTCCCTCACAGTCTGTCATCCGAACTCGGAGATTGGCCCGCAGTGCTGCATCAGTTTGATCATCTACAGGCACCTTACCAACGGACCCATGCTTAGCCTGCCGAATCGCGATCTCCACACCGTTATAATCCCCGGCATTAAGCAGAGAGATTTCCTCAGCTCTTAACCCGGCATAGATCATCAAACAGAGAATCGCTCGGTCCCGGATCTCAGTACTCCGACCTTCCAGCGCTTCAAACAGGGCCTCCACCTGAAACAATTCCAGGTTCTTTCCTTCCGTTTCCGGAGTTACCGGAATACTGATGGCGGCACTGGGGTTATCCTCGATATACCCAGCCTTGATCAACCAGGAAAAGAAACTCTTGATTGCAATCAGGACAGCCCCCACGGAACCTTGCTTCAACTGCCGACCCGATTCTAGGTAAGTCTTATAGCGCTTCAAGTCATTTAAGGTGATCTGGTGCCAGTCCTTGTTCACCCACAAGCTGAACTGTCGTAGATGTCGTTCATAATTGCGTCGGGTATTGGCCGCCAGGTTCTTCAGGGTGAGGAACTGTTCGATTCTTTGCGATCGCAGATTAACTACAGCTGGTTTCAATGGGATTGAACTCGGCTCTGATTTCTCCTTGCCAAACTCAATAAGACGGACAGACTGGATGTCGGGAGTTTGAGCAAAACGTGACATAAATTGCACCACTGTATCAGCACTTGGAGATCAATATATAAGATGGGGTAATTGAAGGGTCGCTGACACCAGACGCAACCAAGACTGAAACCCTTTCCTATCAATGGCTATAGGCATTAAGAACTGTAAATTGCATTAACTGACCTCACCCTCAATTTATAATCTGTACTTATAGTACAAAAACTTGCCTTACGCTCTAGTGAATTCACTTTCATAGGAGCGTAATTGCATGAAACGGAAATGGCATCCAGAAGAGCTACTTGAGCATTGGTCTATCCAGCCTGATGAGGAACATCTGTTGTCCAGACGTCAAGGCGCAAACCGCTTAGGATTTGTCCTGCTGCTTAAATTTTCCAATACGAAGGACGCTTCCCTGAACAGAAGTATGAGATTCCTCGTATGGCCATAACCTTTGTAGCAAGCCAGCTAAACTTATTGCCAGAGCAGTTTCAAGACTATAACTGGCGAGGTAGGAGCATTCAGAATCACCGGGCCCAGATTCGCCAATTTACTGGATTTCGACAAGCCACGGTAACAGACCAAAATCAGTTACGCACTTGGTTAGTCGATTCAGCTCTGAGTCAAGAGCAGGACTATCATCATCTGAAATTGAAAGTCTATGCTCAACTGCGTTCTCTTCGGATTGAACCACCAACCCCCGCTAGAATTAAGCGCTTAATTCGGTCTGCTCAACACCTATTTGAGAGGCAGCTTTTTCCTTAACCCTTAAGCAGTTGTCCAAGCAAACTCAGACTGAGCTCGATAAATTGATCCAAGAACCCAAGGTGACGCCGGGTAAAGAGATACCAGATCCTCCCCTGAGTGCATTGAAAAAGACCCAGGACCAGTCGGTCTCAATAGCCTGCTTTCAGAAGTCATCAAACTCCAACGACTCCGCCAAGTGGCTTTGCCAGATACCCTGTTTTCTCATCTAAGCCCACGAGTTCTGGAGTGTTATCGGCTCCGAGTGGAGACAGAAACCTTATCAGAGTTGAGGCATCACCCCAAAACCATCCGACTCACCTTACTCGCGAGTTTCTGCTGGCAGCGGTGCCAAGAGATCATCGACAACATCATGGATTTATTGATTCAGATCGTTCATCGCATTGATACACGCAGCAAGAATAAAGTGACGTCAGAGGTGATCGCTAAAGTCAAAAAAACCGACTCTCATACCCAGCTGTTTTATCAGGTGGCCACCGCAGCCCTAGCCACACCAGATGGCTTGGTCAGAGATGTTATCTACCCCGTTGCCAGTGAGCAAACTCTGGAGGCATTTGTTGACTCCTACAATGATGGCGGTCAGACTTACCGACAACTTCTACACTCGAGGATCCGTTCTTCCTACGGTCATCATTATCGGCAAATGCTTCCTGCGGTACTGGAAGTGATTGATTTTCGCTGCAATAACAAGCAATACCAGCCCATCCTGCAGGCTGTGGATTTACTCAAAGCCTATGTGGACACCCCCGAAAACCTTATGCCTCAGCAGACGACGTTCCCATCGAAGGGGTCGTCAGTGCAGACTGGCAAGAGACGGTATTGGATCAGGATGAAGACCAGCCAGACAAAGTAGATCGCATCGCCTATGAGATGTGCGTCCTCAGGGCCTTGCGAGAGAAACTACGGTGTAAGGAAATTTGGGTCGCCGGTGCCAATCGCTATCGCAATCCCGACCTGGATTTACCCCAAGACTTTGACGAGCGACGAGAAGAATACTACCAGGATCTGCAACAGCCCCTAGAGGTGGAGACCTTCATCACTCAAATCCAGGCTGATATGGAAAACGCTTTGACCCTACTGAATCAGGGAATGCCCCACAATTCCAAAGTTGAGATCTTGAGTAAGCGAGGAGGACGAATTAAGGTGTCCCCGCTTGAGGCACAACCGGAACCCATGAACATTCAAAAACTCAAGGAAGAGATCAACCACCGGTGGTCCCTAACGCATTTATTGGACGTCCTCAAAGAAGCGGACTTTCGGATTGATTTCACCCAGCATTTCAAGAGTGCGGCTAGTCGTGAAATATTGAGCCCCCAGTCCCTGCGAAAGCGCCTACTGTTGTGTATTTACGGACTGGGCACCAATTTAGGAATTAAGCGCATCGCTCATTCAGAAGCCGATGCAGGATACTTTGAATTGCATTATGTCCGACGCAAGTTTTTAAACAAGACTGCCCTCAGCTGTGCCATTACGGATGTGGCCAATGCGATTTTCCGGATTCGCCTTTCTCATATTTGGGGGGAAGCCACCACGGCTTGTGCGTCTGATTCTCGGCACTTTGAATCTTGGGACCAGAATTTGATGACGGAATGGCATGTTCGCTATGGCGGCCGGGGGGTGATGATCTACTGGCATGTCGAGAAAAAATCTGTGTGTATCTACTCGCAACTGAAGAAGTGTTCTTCCTCGGAGGTAGCCTTTATGGTTAAGGGTGTGCTTCGCCACTGCACGGAGATGTCCGTGAATAAAAGCTATGTGGATACCCATGGCCAAAGCGAGGTGGGGTTTGCCTTTTGCTATTTATTGAATTTCCAGCTGATGCCTCGCTTTAAGGGCATCAACAAGCAGAAGCTCTACCTGCCGATGTCCGGGCAGAAGAAGAAGTATCTCCATCTTAAGGCGATTTTAAAGCGACCCATTCGTTGGGATCTGGTTCGGGAGCAATATGAGCCCATGATCCAGTTCACAACCGCGATGAAGCAAGGCACTGCCGAACCTGAAGCCATTCTGAGTCGATTCACTCGCAACAACATCAAGCACCCCACCTACTTGGCTTTGGCTGAATTAGGGCGAGCCATTAAGACCATCTTCCTGTGCCAGTATTTGCATGATGAAGCCTTACGGCAAGAGATCAATGAAGGCTTGAATGTCGTTGAGAATTGGAATAGTGCCAATGACTTCATCTTCTATGGAAAGAATGGTGACTTTGCCAGTAATCAAACGGCGATGCAAGAACTGTCCATGCTTTGCCTGCACCTACTGCAAATCAGCCTGGTTTACATCAATACTCTAATGATTCAAAAAGTACTTTCTGAACCCACGTGGATGAATCGTATGCAGGAAGAAGATTTGAGGGCGTTAACGCCGTTGTTTTACCTCCATATCAATCCTTATGGACGTTTCCGCCTCAACATGAATGAGCGTCTGGTGATTGAAAACTTGGCTGCGTAGGGAGTAGCTGTAATGAGGTTGTTGAGTTGGGGCCCATCTCAGCAAGGCAACCTTTGCTCGAATATCGAGTAGTACAGCAAAAAAATACTTAAGCAAAACTTATTGTTCAGGGGTAAATTTGCCCTGTTTTGAAGGGTGATCTAGTTTGGTTGCGTCTGGTGTCAGCAACCCTTCAATTACCCCTTATTGACGACATGAGTTTCCTGGAGAAAATCCCTCAGTTGGTTACCACAAGTGAGATGGTCAGGGGATCGGGTGGATTAATCATAGCGCTATCGCAGTCGTTTGAAGGCCTAAAATCTGACTATGGAGAGAAGGAAGCTGAGGCTTTACTAACGAATTTTCCTATCCAGATATTTCTAGGGGCTAATACTCTTGGAACTGCTAAGTGGAGTGCTGGAGCGTTTGGCGATGCCGCAAGGTATGAAGATGTCTTTAGTCGGAGTTTCGGTGGTGGCCAGGTGCAATGCCGAGAGGATAAGCGGCGAACAGTAGAGAGTCTGATCAAAAGTGCTGACATCCTTAACTTGAAGCCACCTTCCCCGGACAGCGGTTTTACGTTCTATATGAAGACGCCTCAATGGGGCCAGGAGTTTGCCAAGCATATACCGTGGCACCAGGTGATGCAGCGAACTGCCCCTAAGAAAAAAGCAATTCTAACAGAACTCCCGAAACAGTTTCAGCGCCCAGAGATATGGAATGCCAAGGACTTGCAAAGGTTGCTGAAAGGTAAACCAAGCCGTGTGAATCAGGATGTGACTTCACCGAGCACAATAGCCGACAATTTACGGCTATTTGAAGCAGAGGTTTTGCGATGTCTTGATGACTTGGCGCAGTTAGGAGCTGCCGACGTTATCCAACATCTCTCACAGTTTTTATCAACTCACAACAAGGACCAAGAGAAAGATGAGTAACTACAACTATAATTTGGACCCAACGTGCGACTACTCAAAGGTTGATCTAGTCAACCATACCGGCCTTTCGAAGAATACTGTTTATGAAGCCCTTAAGATTGCGGGGCTGTCTACAAGTCAGAGGATGTATCGAGGCCAGGAGCTGATCGATAGGTTTGTGCCTGTGCGACTTATGTTTGAAAGCGGGATGGATAAGGCTGAGATTGAGCAGCAACTCAATATGAAGACGGCCAATTCTGTAGAGAATAATGGCCATTTTGAGCACGGTGATCCGATGCCTCAGACATCCCCTGTTACTGATTTTTCAGTCGTTGATAGTGCGATAGGGCAGGGTGTTGAAGATGCCATGACGGGGATTGTTGAGGCGAGGGTCATGGATTTTATTGAAAATCTACCTGGCATCGCAGCCCGAGCATTAGCGAATGCTGCTGAGAGTGGGCAAATACGAGCAGCATTTTCTTCAAAGCTGCGTGACTACTACAAAGTAAGGCATACACCGGCTGATCCGGCTATTGTTAGCAGCACTCCTGAATCACTGATTCTAAAACCGTCAGATGGTGAGGTTGAGGCCTTGGAAGCTCCATCTATTGATCAGACCGGAGAAACTATCGATCAGATGCCTCAATCCATCGAAGTAGACGAAGATACCCCTCCAGAGTCCCAACCTTAAGCATTTCAGGGTAGGGGAGGGCAATTACCCCACGCACTACCCTGAGATTTACCCAACTCAAATTCTTACCAATCCTTCTCACATTAAGGACAGATTTCTCATGCGCCATATTTGGCTTTTAGTAGCAGGTTCAGTGCTCATTGCAGGATGTGGAAACTTTGGAGGTAGTCTCCCCGATACTCACGTTTTGGTAATCACCGATCTAAGTACTCAGGACGAGCAAGATTATGCCACGGCTTTCTATGACGGTTTTGCTAGAAAGGCTCGTCGTTTCAAAACAATGTCCTTGGACAGATTGCTAGGCGAGACAACAGTGGTTGATTATTCAGGTGCTTCATCGAGGGAAGTAGTCGAAGATGTTATGCTTCATCGCTTAAACGACCTTACCCCCTCTACTGATGAGGCTCTAATTGCGGCTGCCCGTCGAGTCTTGGATCATGCAAATGGCCTTAAAGAGGGCCAGCGCCTGGTCGCGGTAATTCTCACAAACGGCACCCGTAACCCGGCCACGATCTCAACTCTAACCAGGATTGTTTCAACTATACCGGCTAGTGGCAATGTCACTATCTATGTTGCTGGTGTCCAAGCGAGTAACGTCACTGCTCTTACCCCTGTGTTTAGCACTATGCCTGCCAATGCAGCAGTTATCGGAACTCTTGATTCCGACCTAAAAACCCTCATGCGGAGACTCTAAGGATATGAAGATCCTACGTCGAGGAATCTGGTTTGTAGAAGATCTTTTAACAAAGCCCCTTACAGCACTTGGATTTGGACTTCCATCAGCCCCGTGGGGATTTCATACCTTTAATGAGGCCAACTCGTTGATGGATGATCCTCATGCTAAGGAGCTAGCATCACTTCTCAAAAATAGGAGCCCTCTTAGATTTCATGAACTTTACCATGGGGTTCTAAACAGCACATTTGATGCAAAGCGAGCACAGGAGACACTACAGGCTCTTGATATGGCATACATGGTGATGTCTCAGAGGGTCGTAGAAGCACGAGCAACTCTGCAAGCAATCAGAGCAGAGCGTATGAGCCCTAAAGGCTTCATTGAGATTGTCCTACTTTGGCTTTCTCAGCAAAAGGGGCGATGGAACGTTACAACCATTGGCCTCGCCTTTCTTGTGTTTCTATCTACTATGGAGCTGCTTCAGATTGAGATTCTCGACATTCGCGGCGAGGAGAGTCTTTTAGTTGTTTGTGCCCTTATTGCATCACTTTTTTTGACTGCTGCTGAGCAACAGGGGATCGAGAGGCTTGTGATGATGTTTCGTCGGGACGAAATCAGATGGTTGGTGAACGGTAACTATAAGCCAATTCCTTTTTGGCTTCGTCTTAAACATGGAGATGCACCAGTTACCCTCAGTATAATCCTTGTAATTACTGAGGTTGCCTATGCCTCAGTTGGCCTTGTTCAAAGGCTTCCAGTGAGTCTTCAAACGAATCCGGCTTGGCAATTTACTGTAGTCAGTAGCTGTGGACTATTTGCAATAGTGAACCTAACTCTAGCCTGGGGTGAGGCCTACAAAAAGCTTCACGATGAGGTGGAACGTGAACAACAATCTCCCTATTTGAACGATTCTCCGTTGCATGATGCTTACAATATGAGGCATTCCTATAATTTGGCTATTCGGAAAGCTGTCAGCGATCTTGCTACTGCTCAACATGCGTTAAGAAGGTTGGCCAATAAGAGGCGACAAGCGCGTCGTGATGCCCAAAAACAGTGGAATCGAGCAAGGTGGGAGACGTTTCGATTTAGGCGTGATGTTAGCCGCTGGGTTTGGTTACATGCGGATGATTGTTAGGCTGGTAGCCATTGATAGATTGAAGTATCGATAATCAAGGGTTTTAGGAGATAACGCCTATACCTATCCGTTGTCTATGGCCCTTGTGTGGCAAAGGCAGAGTTCTACGGGGAATCGAAGCACTTCACCATTTAAGCTATAAAGATGACGTTATCCACGCTTGAGCTGGGAAGGGGTGAGTGCCACTTTTTTGAGCCTGTCATTGCTCGTAGTCTGCGGAGCAGGAATAAGGAATGATGAGTATTTTACGATCCGATTTGAGGATGATGGATCGGCGCTGATCTGGTACGATAGTGGATTTTTTATGGTTGAGGCTACTAGCAACAGTATAGAAACATAGAGGCGTCAGAGCGGCTAGGGTTCTGAGTCTATTACAGCGTAAAAACGGGCGTGATTTTATGGAACAGGGCCAACTGAATTGGATTACCAACTTCATTTGGGGGATAGCTGACGATGTTCTCCGTGACCTTTATGTGCGAGGCAAATATCGTGACGTTATTCTACCAATGACGGTGCTTCGTCGTTTGGACGCTGAGTTAGAGGCTACGAAGAGGGAAGTGCTTGAGATGAAGTCCAGTTTGGATGCTGCTGGTATTGTCAATCAGGAGGTCGCTCTTAGGCAGTCAGCTAGACAGGCTTTCTACAATACCTCGAAATACACGTTGCGAGACCTTCGTAACCGGGCAAGCCAGCAGCAGCTTCGGGCTGACTTTGAGGACTACCTCGATGGCTTTTCAACAAATGTGCAGGATATTCTTGAAAACTTTGAGTTCCGAAATCAGATTCCTCGACTCTCAAAAGCTGATGCTTTAGGCACCCTTATCGAGAAGTTTCTCGACCCTGTGATTAACTTGAGCCATAATCCGGTGCTTAACGGTGATGGCTCAGTTAAACACCCTGGACTTGATAACCATGCAATGGGCACGATTTTCGAGGAGTTAGTTCGCCGCTTCAACGAGGAGAATAATGAGGAAGCGGGGGAGCACTGGACACCCCGTGATGCAGTAAAGCTCATGGCAAAGCTCATCTTCCTCCCCATGGCTGATGATATTGAGTCAGGTACCTACCTTCTCTATGACGGAGCTTGTGGCACGGGTGGGATGCTGACTGTTGCGGAAGAAACGCTCAAGGAGCTCGCAGAAGCACATGATAAGCAGGTATCAACCTACCTCTATGGTCAGGAGATTAACGCTGAGACCTACGCTATCGCCAAAGCAGATCTGCTTCTCAAAGGGGAAGGGGAGGCTGCTGACAATATCGTCGGTGGACCTGAACACTCGACTTTGTCTAATGATGCTTTTCCCTCCAGGGAGTTTGACTTCATGCTTTCCAATCCTCCCTACGGGAAGAGTTGGAAGAGTGACCTCGAACGGATGGGCGGAAAAAGCGATATCAAAGATCCTCGCTTCATTACAGAACATAAAAGTGATGCGGAGTATTCGCTTATTACCCGGTCAAATGACGGGCAGATGATGTTTTTGGCGAATATGCTTTCGAAAATGAAGCACAACACGCCACTTGGAAGCCGTATTGCTGAAGTTCATAACGGCTCATCTCTATTTACTGGGGATGCCGGTCAGGGAGAAAGCAATATTCGGCGATGGATTATCGAGAGTGACTGGCTTGAAGCGATAGTGGCGTTGCCACTCAACATGTTCTATAACACCGGCATCGCTACCTACATTTGGGTTTTGAGTAACCGCAAGCCTGAGCATCGAAAAGGCAAAGTTCAGCTCATTGATGCGACGAAGTGGTTTAAGCCGTTGCGAAAGAACTTAGGTAAGAAGAACTGCGAGCTTTCAGAGGAAGATATCCAGAAGGTATGTGATACCTTCCTCGCGTTTTCTGAAAGCGAAGAGTCAAAGATATTCCCCAATCAAGCATTCGGCTACTGGAAGGTCACGGTTGAGCGGCCACTCAGGCTTCAGGTTAACTTGAGTGATGAGGTGTGTGCTGCCTTTCGAAAAGCGTGTGAGGGAGCGGGAGATGAGCAGCTTGCAGATGTCATCGATAAAGCACGAGTCGCTTTGGAGGAGGGAACATACAGGGACTACAACACATTTCTAACTGAACTCAAGAAAATTGCAGTAAAGGTGGGTGTGAAGTTTACGGCGAAGCGGGAAAAGTTCATTCGGTCTGTGCTTGCCCAGCAAGATGAATCTGCTGAACCTGTCATTAAGAAGGTGTATAAGCCAGGGAAAGCAGAAGCTAATCCGCTTAATGGCCTCTTTGAGGCGAGTGTCGATGGAAAAGCCTGTGTAGTTGAATATGAGACAGATACAGGTCTGCGTGATACCGAACAGATTCCTCTTTTAGAAGAGGGAGGAATTGAAGCCTTTATCCAGCGAGAAGTACTACCTCATGCAGCAGATGCATGGGTTGACGAAAACAGCATCAAAATTGGCTATGAAATCAGCTTTACCCGTTATTTTTATAAGCCTCAACCACTGCGAGAGCTCTCAGAAATTCGTGCTGATATTGTGGCGCTAGAAAACGCCAATAAGGGACTCCTTGAAGAGATTATCGGAGGGATAGGCGCAGTATGAAGGCCACCGAAGCAAAGCTCCTTGCATTTCTCCAGCGATCACCCCAATTCATTATCCCGATTTACCAGCGGACCTATTCCTGGACCGAAAAGCAATGTCGTCAGTTGTGGGATGACATCCTGCGAGCTGGTCTCAATGATGATATATCCGCTCACTTTATCGGGTCAGTGGTCTATATCGAGAAGGGGCTCTATCAGGTTTCAAGCCAATCACCTCTCCTCGTCATTGACGGTCAGCAGCGGTTGACTACTATATTTCTGCTCCTAGAAGCACTTTCCAGACAGCTAGATTGGACGGAGCCCTTAGAGGGGTTCTCTGCGAAAAAAATCCGCAGCTACTACCTCTTGAATACCTTGGAGGAGGGTGATCGCGGCTTCAAGCTGATCTTGACCCAGACTGATAAAGATACCCTGCTCGCTCTGGTACAGCAGAAGGATATGCCTAAAGAGCACTCTATTCGCGTGCGGGAGAATTTTCGATTCTTTGAGCAGCAGATAGCAAGCTATAAAGATGACCTTGTGCCACTCTGCAAGGGGCTTGCAAAGCTGGTCATTGTCGATATTGCACTGAGCCGTGATCAGGATAACCCGCAGCTTATCTTTGAGAGCATGAATTCGACAGGTCAGGAGCTGAGCCAAGCAGACCTGATTCGTAACTTTATTTTGATGGGGCTTGAGCCGGATCATCAAACCAGACTCTATCAGGATTACTGGCGGCCAATGGAGATGGAATTTGGTCAGGAAGCCTATAGTAGTTACTTCGATAGCTTTATGCGTCACTACCTTACAGTTAAGACAGGTGATATTCCTAATGTGAAAGAGGTCTACCAGGCATTCAAGGCACTTTTTCGGTCCGAGGGGATTGAACCGTCTGATATTGATCGTCTTGTGGCTGACCTCCATACTTTTTCCAAATACTATTGCGCAATGGCGCTTGGAAAGGAGTCCGATAAGTTTTTAGCAGAGGCGTTTCAGGATCTACGAGAACTCAAAGTCGAGGTTGCCTATCCTTTCCTCCTTGAGCTGTACCACGACTATCAGACCGGCACACTCATACATGATCAACTGCTTGAAGCGGTTCGGCTGATTGAGAGCTATGTCTTTCGTCGTGCAGTCAGCGCGATTCCAACCAATTCGCTTAACAAGACGTTTGCCACCTTTGGGCGTGCGCTCAAGAAGGATCGGTATTTAGAGAGTATTCATGCTCATTTCATGCTGCTTCCGTCCTATCGTCGGTTTCCGAAGGATGAGGAATTCAAGCGTGAAATCAAGAGCCGTGATCTCTATAATTTCCGCAGTCGTTCCTATTGGCTGCGCCGCATTGAGAATCATGGTCGAAAGGAGCGTGTGCCGGTAGACGAGTACACCATCGAACATATCCTGCCACAAAACGAAAACCTCTCAGTAGACTGGCAGGAAGCCCTTGGGTCAGACTGGCAGACAGTTCAGCAAACGTGGCTTCACACGTTGGGGAATCTGACGCTGACTGGTTACAACCCCGAGTATAGCGATCGCCCCTTTCCTGAGAAACGCGATATGCAAGGTGGGTTTAAGCAGAGTCCGTTGAAACTCAATGATGGCTTGGGCTTGTTAGAGGTTTGGAATGAGGAGGCTATTAAGCAGCGAGCTGAGCGTCTTTCAGATCAGGCTGTAAAAGTCTGGCATGGTCCAACGATTGAGGCAGCTGTGTTGGATGCTTATCGCTTTAAACCTCAAAAAAATGATGGGTATACCATTGATGACCATCCGTTTTTGCAAGGTGGGGCGATCCGGGAGGTGTTTGAGGACTTCCGTGCTCAGGTGCTGGCGCTTGATCCATGCGTCTCGGAGGAGTTTCTGAAGCTATACGTCGCTTACAAAGCGGAGACAAATTTCGTCGATGTGGTTCCGCAATCCAAGCGGCTGAGGCTTTCGCTCAATATGCGTTATCCCGAAATCTATGATCCAAAGGGGTTGTGTAAGGATGTGACCAACCTTGGCAGGTGGGGCAATGGTGATGTCGAGGTCGGGCTAGAGACGTTGGAAGAGTTGCCCTATGTGATGGGCCTTATACGGCAGGCATTTGAGAGGCAGATGGACAATGGGGAGGGAACAGAATGATTGGTGAGTTGAAGCCCTATTCAGCCTACAAGGAGTCTGGGGTGCCATGGTTGGGTAAGGTGCCAGATCATTGGGAGGTGGAGAAACTCCGAAATATTTTGCGCGTAGTCGCCAAGAGAAATCGCCCCAATCTTCCACTGCTATCAATTACGCGTGAGAAAGGAGTGATACTGCGCAACTTAGAAAGTAAGGAAGAGAATCATAATTTTATCCCTGACGATCTAACTAATTACAAAGTTGTTAAAAAGGGACAATTTGCCATGAATAAAATGAAAGCATGGCAGGGATCCTACGGTGTCTCCTCATACAATGGGATTGTTAGTCCCGCATATTTTGTCTTTGATATTAATGGATTACTTGGTAAGTACTTGCACAACGCAATTCGTTCTCAAGTCTACGTTTCATTTTTTACACAGGCATCTGATGGTGTACGGATAGGTCAGTGGGATCTGTCACAAGATCGCATGAAAGAGATCCCGTTTTTCGTTCCTCCTATTAAAGAACAAACAGCAATCGCAAGCTTTCTCGACTATACCGATCGACGAATTCGCCGCTATATTCGGAGCAAGCAAAAACTCATCAAGCTTCTAGATGAACAAAAGCAAGTGGTGATTAATGAGGCCGTAACCCGAGGTATCAATCCCGATGTTCCGATGAAGCCTTCAGGGTTTGAATGGTTGGGGGATATTCCAGAGCATTGGGAAAATGTGCTTCTTGGAAGGTGTCTTAAGAATATTGAACAAGGGTGGAGCCCCGTAGCAGCGGAAGGCGAACTTGCTGATGATCAATGGGCGGTGTTGACATTGTCTTCCGTTAAGCAGGGTCTCTTTAATGCAGAGGCAATCAAACCTATATCAAAGTCAGCCAAAATACCGGAGGGCATAGAAGTTAAGGAAGGAGACTTCCTGCTAACTCGTTCTAACACAAGGAGTTTAGTAGGGGATGTATGTGTAGTTGAAAACGTACGATCAAAAACTGTTCTTTGTGACTTAATTTATAGGCTTAAAATTGATCGTTCATTGGTTGAGCCATTGTTCCTGATGTATCAACTCTTATCTCCTTTTGGTCGTAGGCAAATAGAGCAGGACGCGCGTGGTTCAAGTGGAACCATGCCAAAAATAGCGCAGAAGCATATTAAGTCATGGCGGTTAGTACTTCCAGACTTAGATGAACAAAAACAAATAGCTGGGGAACTAGCTCACGTTACGAAGAAAATCAATGATGTGATTGAGCAGATAAAAGATGAGATTGCTCTTTTTCGCGAATATCGCACCCGCCTGATCTCCGATATCGTCACTGGTAAGCTCGACGTTCGTGAAGAAGCAGCAAAACGTCCCCAAGAAATTAACTATGTGGATCTACTCGAAATAGACGAAATCGAAGATGATATCGAACTAGGAGCTGACCTTGATTCCGAATCCATAGAGGATGAAGCGGCATGACACCGGTGTCTCAATGTCCCATGGTCTAACAGATTAACCATGTGAATAACCTTGCAGTCATTGCATTAAGCGGGGAGCTGTTTTCAGATGCGGAGCGTATAGCCACTGAATTCCTTGCGTTTGAGAGTTTCCCCTGGATGCTGATCTAGAAAATCGGGACAATAAGCAGCAAAATCGCTGAAAAGGTAAGGAGGAGACCTTAGTTGGTTCTCACCAGCCCGGTATGATGGTCTAATGAAGCTGATACTTCTAAGGTGATGCAGATGTTTGAACCTCGGCATATCCGGTGAGCTTGGGATAGACTGCATCAGGTGAACTGGGTAGCCTAAGAGTAGGGCTTTTTACTGAGGAGGGGCTAACTTCCTTGTAAAGGTGAAAGGAACCGGTGGCTCCTCTACGTCCTTCGTCATTATCGTGGCGTGAGGAATCCATGATACTTCTAGCCTGCGAAGGGGAGTGGTTTGGTGAGTACCGATACCAGTGAAAAAGGTTTAGAAAGCCTCATTGTGGCAACGATGACGGGGCAGTTAGGTGCTGACCTGGTAGAAGGTAGCACGGTAGCTGAAGAGTCGGTTCCTTACGGTAGTAAACGATGGATTCAAGGCTCATCTCAGGATTATGACCGGGACTATGCACTTGACCTGGTAAAGCTTAGAGCATTTCTTTGCGAGACGCAGCCTGAGTTTTCAACAAGCGCAGACCTCGATATCACAAGTTCTACCAGGCATAAGTTTCTCTCCCGTCTTCAAGGTGAGATAACGCGACGAGGTGTGATCGATGTTTTACGTAATGGTTTAAAGCACGGTCCACATGATTTAGACCTTTTTTATGGGACGCCTTCACCCGGCAATCTGAAAGCTGCTGAACGGTTTGCTCAGAATCGATTTAGTGTGACACGACAGCTTCACTATAGTCGAGATGAGACAAAGCTTTCGCTTGATCTCTGTCTCTTCATAAATGGACTCCCTATTGCAACGTTTGAGCTGAAAAATAATCTGACAAAACAGACAGTAGAGGATGCTGTTGAGCAATATAGGCGAGACCGTGATCCTCGGGAGCTTCTTTTTCAATTTGGACGATGTATTGCTCATTTTGCGCTTGATGACCAAGAGGTACGATTTTGCACACATCTGAAAGGTAAAAGTTCGTGGTTTCTACCCTTCAATAAAGGGTTTAATGACGGTGCAGGAAATCCTCCCAATCCACAAGGCATAAAGACTGACTACCTTTGGACGCAGGTGTTGGCTCCTCAGAGCTTCACTAATATACTTGAGAACTATGCCCAGATTGTTTACGAGAAGAACGAGAAGACCGGTAAAAAGGAAAAGAAACAGATATTTCCCCGGTATCATCAGCTCGATGTTGTGCGGAAGCTTCTTGCGGATGTAGCTGAACGGGGTGCTGGAACACGCTATCTGATTCAACATTCTGCGGGTAGTGGCAAGTCAAATTCTATTGCATGGCTTGCCCACCAACTGATGGGAATAGAGGAGCATGAAGAACCACTTTTTAGCTCGATCCTGGTTATTACCGATCGCCGAATTCTTGATAAACAGATTCGAGATACTATCAAGCAGTTTGCTCAGGTTGGTGCGACTGTTGGCGCTGTTACGGAAGGTTCAAAGCAGCTCAGAGAATTTATTGAAAGTGGTAAGAAGATAATCATTTCGACGGTTCAGAAGTTCCCATTTATTCTTGATGAAATAGGCGCTGCTCATCGAGGAAGTAACTTTGCCATTGTGATTGATGAGGCGCACTCTAGTCAGGGTGGTAAGACTTCTGCGGCTCTTTCTATGGCGTTATCGGAGTCAGGTGCTTCTGAGGAGGATGAAACAACAGAAGACCGTATTAATCGGATAATGGAAGCACGGAAGATGCTTCCAAATGCAAGCTATTTTGCCTTTACGGCGACTCCGAAGAACCGAACTCTAGAGATTTTTGGTGAACCCTATTCTGATGGAGGTCATACCAAGCACAGACCTTTCCATAGCTACACAATGAAGCAGGCTATCCAGGAGGGGTTCATCTTAGATGTTCTCAAACACTACACTCCTGTTCAGAGCTATTACCGCCTTATTAAAACTATTGAAAATGACCCTGAATTCGATACGAAGCGGGCTAAGAAGAAACTTAGAAAGTACGTTGAAAGTAATGATCACGCCATTCGGCTCAAAGCTGAAATTATGATCGATCACTTCCATGAGCAAGTCATCGCGCTTAATAAGATTGGAGGACAAGCTCGTGCAATGATCGTTACCAATGGAATTGAACGTGCAATACATTACTATAACGCTTTCCAGCATTATTTAGCAGAACGCAAAAGCCCTTACAAAGCTATTGTTGCCTTCTCTGGAGAGCACGATTATGGAGGATCAAAAGTTACTGAAGCCTCTTTGAATGGCTTTCCGAGCAGTCAGATTGCAGACAAAATCGAGGAGGACCCGTATCGCTTTCTCGTCTGCGCAGATAAGTTTCAGACTGGCTACGATCAGCCACTGCTCCACACCATGTATGTCGATAAGCAACTCTCAGGGATTAAAGCGGTACAAACGCTTTCACGTTTGAACAGAGCTCATCCGAAGAAGCATGACGTATTTGTGCTCGACTTTATGAACGATGTAGACACGATTCAAAGGTCATTTGCTGACTTTTACCGCACGACTATTCTGAGCGATGAAACTGATCCGAATAAACTCCATGACTTAAAAGCTACGCTTGATGGCTATCAGGTCTATGATCCACAAGAGGTCGCAGAGGTAGCTAATCTCTATCTTGGTGGAGCTGAAAGAGATAGGTTAGACCCGCTGCTTGATGCAGGTGTGGCAGTTTATAACGAAAGTTTAGATGAGGATGGTCAGGTCGATTTCAAAGGAAAAGCCAAGGCATTTTGCAGAACCTATGGCTTTCTTGCCTCAATACTCCCGTATACAAATGCAGATTGGGAGCGACTTTCAATATTTTTGAATTTCCTTGTTCCTAAGCTTCCAGCACCACGAGAAGAGGATCTCTCACGAGGGATCCTAGAAGCAATAGATCTCGATAGCTACCGTAGCGAAAAGCAAGCAACTGTCCGTATTCAACTCCCTGATACTGATGCAGAGATTGAGCCTATTCCTGTTTCTGGCGGAGGTTATCGTGCTGAACCAGAGCTTGATCGCCTGTCTTCAATTATCCAAGTATTTAATGACCAATTTGGCAACATAACGTGGACAGATAGAGACCGAGTTCACAAGCTTATTACCGAGGATATTCCCGCAAAGGTTGCCGCTGATCCTTCCTTCCAAAATGCGAAGAAAAACTCAGATGAGCAGAATGCTCGTATTGAGCATGAAAAGGTTTTGAGGAAGGTCATCATTGATGCGATGAAGGATGACACGGAGCTGTTTAAGCAGTTCAGTGATAATGATTCGTTCCGTAAGTGGCTGACGGAGACGATATTCTCGATGAATTACTATGACAAGGATGCGGCGTAGTTATAGAAAACTGGGAGAAGCATAACGCTAGGAGCTGAGAAGATTTTGGAATATTCGCTCCTTTCACCCGCACCATCACTGACTAACTTTTATACAAAAATTAGTCAGTGGGGATCCAGCTTATAAGCTAATATTTTCAATGCTTTGACCCCCCTTAGGGGCTTGCACCATTGTCATTAAGGCTTTAGACTTCACTAAGTTTTTGTGATTTAGATAGAAACTTAGTGAGTTCGTATGGCGTTCGAAAAGGGTGAAAATCCACATCATCCAGCTCTAGGATCTAGCACTAAGGTTGAGCCAATTCGAACGAAGGCTGGAATTGATCGCATCAAACGACTCCTCGATGACAAGCCCCGCGATCTCTGTCTCTTCATCCTTGGTATCAACACTGCCTTTCGAGCGAATGAACTATTGAGCTTACGGGCTGGCCAGGTGCGACACATTGCAATTGGTGACAGCTTTGACCTTAAGCAGTCTAAGACCAAGCAGTATCGTCGAGTGACTTTGAATGCTTCAGCACATAAAGCTATTCAAGTGCTTCTGAACTCACGAGCTTATAAAGACCAAGATCCGCTATTCTACAGTCAAAGGAATCCGGTGCTCAAAGTCCCAGCGGTCAACGCCATGGTGAAACAGTGGTGTAGGTGGGGAGGCCTCAAAGGTAACTATGGGAGCCATACCCTTAGAAAGACTTGGGGGTATTGGCAGTATCAGAACCGGACGCCAATTCCGCTTCTTATGGAGGCATATGGCCATCAGACTCAACAGCAGACTCTTGCTTACCTGTGTATTCAGGCTCCAGAGATCGCTGAAATCTATCAAATGGAGTTGTAAGTTCGGAGTGAGTGTGGATCCTGAATTACCTGGGTTTCATACTAAATTGCTACTTAACTACTACAAAAAATCTACCGCTCCTTCCCCAACAACTTCGTGTCCGTCGGGAAATGACGAAAGCCTCAACCCAATGTGCCCCATGATAGCTTGTAGACTCCCAACGCACTCCAGGTTTGTTGGATTTTTCAAAACCACCTCTCAATTGGTTTGCTTGTACTGCCTCATTATCAGTATTGACGACTTGCCATTTCACAACAAAGTCTGAGGATGCATGCAAAATACCATTGGAATTTCTTGCCTCAAATCGGATCCATCGATCCTTCTCAACAACTTCTCCAGACTGTAAAATTCTAACTCTTTGATTACCGTATTGATCTAAGTATTCAGTTGCCGAAATAGCTACTGTAAGGCGTTGCTGAAAAGGCCAGGAAAGCTTTTCCACATGCGGCAAACTTGGTGATATAAGTTTTTCTAGAAAATTAGCTCCTCTTACTAAAACCGCATGCACAATATCTGTACAACCTGTATCTCTAACTAGCGATGTTGATTCTGAAAAAGCTGCTATGTCATTAACTTCCCTTTTAGCAAACTCATTACCGAATATTTTCCTCCACTTTCGTATACTTTCGGCTCTATCATCTTCTTCATAGGCATCATCAATCCACTCTCGATACCTATGAATACATTCCCTAAAATTCTCATACTTCTCTTGGTTCCAGTGACGATTAAATGTTTCTGATGGCAGGACAGGATTCGTAACTATAGGCATGCTAGATCTAACCTGAAGATAGTCATCAAGGCGTCCTACTAGAACCTTCAACGAAGTAGGTAGGTCAGGAAAAATTTGCTTTTGGAAACTCTGATCAAATTGATTAACGCAATTTCCCACAAGAGTAGTTAGAAGAATCGACTTTACCGAGAAAGTTGTCTTGATGTCTCTTAGATACTTGAGCAGGCGGATGGAGTGCTGAAGCATATTATTCCCAGTCCAAGTATTCCTCTCCAATAGCCAACTTGAATATGCTTCAGGTGCTGTTGGCTCAAACTTATCAACTGTTCGATTGCATACCTGAAATGTTGCTACGGCATTATTATCAGTAATACACGGTACGATATCGAGATGAAAATCACCTGCATAATCTAGTGCAACACATCGCGTACCACGAGAAATTTTATCCTTGTATCGATCAGAGCTCTTGAATATGTAGTAGAGATTATTCACATAGTCCCTGGGCGACCATGCTTCAAAACGATCAATAAACATGACGAGATCTGCGTCGAACTCTCTTCCAGAAAGAGGTTTAATAATAGTTCCATGCGCCCATGAACCTTGTGCAGAAAACCTGATAATCTTCGCGTCGTAACCACTATTTATCAAAAAGTCTTGTATTGCGTTGACATGGCCTTCGAGTCTATCAATACGAGTCTGATTCAGATTGACAATATCGTCTATAAACGAATCAAAATGCTCTGATAACTTCATGGTACGTTTTCAGTGATTTTGTAGAGAGGCACAAATGGCTCAGCAGCTATGTCGAAGAAGATTGGCTGTAAGCTAGGAAACCGTTCCCGTGAATAAGAGAAGCCTAGGCCTTTCAGATTCTTTATCTCTGAAACGCCATCCATAGTGTATTCTCCCGCTGGAACGGTATGATTTACTCTAAATATAGCGTCTCGTTCATGCTCGTGTCCGGTGAGAAGCTTGGCAATACCCATAGCTCCATGAGATTGACCATTCATGAATAACGAGACTAACTTGGTTGCTAACGGTCCCACTCCAGCTGCTTTTGGTAATGTATATGCTTCATCTAAACAACCCAAGCTCAGCACATAGATTTCCTCAGCAGGCCACTTCATAGTTCCAATTGCTTCTGTTACGGCAACTGCAATCGGATTATTTGCCCAAATACCACCATCAATAAGCCCAACGCTTTCCTCAGTCATATGCTGCTGAAAGTAAGTTGGTGCGGCAGATGTGGCCAGTGCTGCATCAACTATAAGAGACTTGTAATCGGTTCTGAAGCGTGAATGGTGAGGAGTCTTATAGATGTAGACAGACTGTGCTGTAGGGTTCCAAGCTGGAATTACAATCCGGTGTTTTGCATCTCCAATTCTTTTATTACCAAAAAGGCCATTGAGAGTAGAACGCAACTTGTCAGAGCTGTATTTACGTCGATAAAGCCAGCGTATTGACCTTAGTTTATTAGTCACAAAACTCTGGAGCGCACTTCCTTGTTGACCAAATATTTCGGGTCCATTTTCCTCATACATTTGTAGTATTTCAGCTGCACGTAGCCCCATACCTAGACCAAGCGCTATTATTCCTCCTGTAGAAGTGCCGCTGATTAGATCAAAATATTCGCCTATCGGCTTATCTAGCTGCTCTTCGATACCAGCTAGGAATGCAGCTGGAAACGTACCTAAGATTCCACCTCCATCAATCGATAGAATCCTTCGTTTTTTAGTCAAATCTCTCTCCCCCCATCACTGTTGAGCACTAGCAACGTTATCAAAAGTGCATTGGTATAAAGAAAAACAGTTCGCTGTCTATTATAGTTCAAGTGTATTGGTTTCGTGGAATGGCCGGTTTCTATTTATCAATAACCAACATTGAAAATTGTGGGAAAACTACTGAGATGAAGCTGGTTGTTTGTCTATTCTGTGTTCTAGTCGTGTCTCAACTCCTAATGAAAGGCACTTGTGTTGTTGAAGTCTAACGGCTGGTAGTACAGGATAATGGCTAACAATAGAGGCGTTGTACAGGAGTTTGGGTGGCAAAAAATCTTACGTTTGCTGATGATGGATATGATGAGTTTCTTCGAGGCTTAAAGGAGCGTATTCGTACTGCCCAGGTGAAAGCAGCGCTGGCAGTCAATCGCGAACTGGTCTTGCTTTACTGGGAGATAGGTCGGGAGATTATAAATCGGCAAGTAGCCCAGGGTTGGGGCTCAAAAGTGGTGGATCAGCTGGCCAAAGACCTAAAGAAAGAGTTCTCAGATATGAGAGGATTTTCCCGGTCTAACCTCATGTATATGCGAGCTTTTGCTGAGACCTGGCCAGACGAGACAATTGTCCAAGAGGTACTTGGACAAATTCCTTGGTACCACAACATCGCTTTGCTAGAGAAGCTGAAGTCCAAGGAGCAGCGGCTTTGGTATGCCCAAGAAACCGTAAAGAACGGCTGGAGCCGTAATGTGTTAGTTCTTCAGATCGAGAGTGGCCTCTATAAGCGCCAAGGGAGTGCGATCACAAATTTCGAACAAGCCTTGCCAAAAACTCAGTCAGACTTAGCTCAGCAGCTCTTAAAGGATCCCTATAATTTTGAATTTCTGACAATCAGTCAAGATGCTCATGAGCTTGAGCTAGAAAGGGGTCTGGTTACCCACATTAGAGATTTTTTGATTGAGCTCGGATTGGGCTTTGCCTTTGTTGGCAGTCAGTATCCCCTGGTAGTTGATGGTACAGAGTTCCGCTTGGATCTCCTTTTTTACCATCTCCAGCTTAGATGTTTTGTAGTGATCGACCTCAAAATGGGGGCTTTCAAGCCTGAGGATAGCGGCAAAATGAATTTTTACGTTGCGGTGGTAGATGACACCCTCAGACATGAAATGGATAACCCGACTATCGGACTCATCTTATGTAAATCTAAGAGTCGCACTTTGGCTGAATATGCTCTACGAAATATTCAAACTCCTATAGGGGTTTCAACTCACAAGCTACCAGATGATTTGTCGGAAAAACTTCCAACTATTGAGCAACTTGAAGCCGAACTGGAAGCGGTACGTTTATCGGATGAAGGGGAATCTCAGGATCAAGCCTAGATAGTGCAATTTGTGCAGCAGGTTGTTGCACAAATTACTTGGGGACCAAGAGAAAACACGACTGTCCTCACTTCCCAGCCACAGGCGTTAGCAGGTGTTGCGCTTCACAAGTGGCGCTTTGATATTCTCGTTACCCCCTCGCAATTTAAGCCCCTCGGGGGCTTGCTCCAAAAGTGCCTGCGGCGCGCTTCCAACAAGGGGTAATTGAAGGGTCGCTGACACCAGACGCAACCAAGACTGAAACCCTTTCCTATCAATGGCTATAGGCATTAAGAACTGTAAATTGCATTAACTGACCTCACCCTCAATTTATAATCTGTACTTATAGTACAAAAACTTGCCTTACGCTCTAGTGAATTCACTTTCATAGGAGCGTAATTGCATGAAACGGAAATGGCATCCAGAAGAGCTACTTGAGCATTGGTCTATCCAGCCTGATGAGGAACATCTGTTGTCCAGACGTCAAGGCGCAAACCGCTTAGGATTTGTCCTGCTGCTTAAATTTTTCCAATACGAAGGACGCTTCCCTGAACAGAAGTATGAGATTCCTCGTATGGCCATAACCTTTGTAGCAAGCCAGCTAAACTTATTGCCAGAGCAGTTTCAAGACTATAACTGGCGAGGTAGGAGCATTCAGAATCACCGGGCCCAGATTCGCCAATTTACTGGATTTCGACAAGCCACGGTAACAGACCAAAATCAGTTACGCACTTGGTTAGTCGATTCAGCTCTGAGTCAAGAGCAGGACTATCATCATCTGAAATTGAAAGTCTATGCTCAACTGCGTTCTCTTCGGATTGAACCACCAACCCCCGCTAGAATTAAGCGCTTAATTCGGTCTGCTCAACACCTATTTGAGAGGCAGCTTTTTCCTTAACCCTTAAGCAGTTGTCCAAGCAAACTCAGACTGAGCTCGATAAATTGATCCAAGAACCCAAGGTGACGCCGGGTAAAGAGATACCAGATCCTCCCCTGAGTGCATTGAAAAAGACCCAGGACCAGTCGGTCTCAATAGCCTGCTTTCAGAAGTCATCAAACTCCAACGACTCCGCCAAGTGGCTTTGCCAGATACCCTGTTTTCTCATCTAAGCCCACGAGTTCTGGAGTGTTATCGGCTCCGAGTGGAGACAGAAACCTTATCAGAGTTGAGGCATCACCCCAAAACCATCCGACTCACCTTACTCGCGAGTTTCTGCTGGCAGCGGTGCCAAGAGATCATCGACAACATCATGGATTTATTGATTCAGATCGTTCATCGCATTGATACACGCAGCAAGAATAAAGTGACGTCAGAGGTGATCGCTAAAGTCAAAAAACCGACTCTCATACCCAGCTGTTTTATCAGGTGGCCACCGCAGCCCTAGCCACACCAGATGGCTTGGTCAGAGATGTTATCTACCCCGTTGCCAGTGAGCAAACTCTGGAGGCATTTGTTGACTCCTACAATGATGGCGGTCAGACTTACCGACAACTTCTACACTCGAGGATCCGTTCTTCCTACGGTCATCATTATCGGCAAATGCTTCCTGCGGTACTGGAAGTGATTGATTTTCGCTGCAATAACAAGCAATACCAGCCCATCCTGCAGGCTGTGGATTTACTCAAAGCCTATGTGGACACCCCCGAAAACCTTATGCCTCAGCAGACGACGTTCCCATCGAAGGGGTCGTCAGTGCAGACTGGCAAGAGACGGTATTGGATCAGGATGAAGACCAGCCAGACAAAGTAGATCGCATCGCCTATGAGATGTGCGTCCTCAGGGCCTTGCGAGAGAAACTACGGTGTAAGGAAATTTGGGTCGCCGGTGCCAATCGCTATCGCAATCCCGACCTGGATTTACCCCAAGACTTTGACGAGCGACGAGAAGAATACTACCAGGATCTGCAACAGCCCCTAGAGGTGGAGACCTTCATCACTCAAATCCAGGCTGATATGGAAAACGCTTTGACCCTACTGAATCAGGGAATGCCCCACAATTCCAAAGTTGAGATCTTGAGTAAGCGAGGAGGACGAATTAAGGTGTCCCCGCTTGAGGCACAACCGGAACCCATGAACATTCAAAACTCAAGGAAGAGATCAACCACCGGTGGTCCCTAACGCATTTATTGGACGTCCTCAAAGAAGCGGACTTTCGGATTGATTTCACCCAGCATTTCAAGAGTGCGGCTAGTCGTGAAATATTGAGCCCCCAGTCCCTGCGAAAGCGCCTACTGTTGTGTATTTACGGACTGGGCACCAATTTAGGAATTAAGCGCATCGCTCATTCAGAAGCCGATGCAGGATACTTTGAATTGCATTATGTCCGACGCAAGTTTTTAAACAAGACTGCCCTCAGCTGTGCCATTACGGATGTGGCCAATGCGATTTTCCGGATTCGCCTTTCTCATATTTGGGGGGAAGCCACCACGGCTTGTGCGTCTGATTCTCGGCACTTTGAATCTTGGGACCAGAATTTGATGACGGAATGGCATGTTCGCTATGGCGGCCGGGGGGTGATGATCTACTGGCATGTCGAGAAAAATCTGTGTGTATCTACTCGCAACTGAAGAAGTGTTCTTCCTCGGAGGTAGCCTTTATGGTTAAGGGTGTGCTTCGCCACTGCACGGAGATGTCCGTGAATAAAAGCTATGTGGATACCCATGGCCAAAGCGAGGTGGGGTTTGCCTTTTGCTATTTATTGAATTTCCAGCTGATGCCTCGCTTTAAGGGCATCAACAAGCAGAAGCTCTACCTGCCGATGTCCGGGCAGAAGAAGAAGTATCTCCATCTTAAGGCGATTTTAAAGCGACCCATTCGTTGGGATCTGGTTCGGGAGCAATATGAGCCCATGATCCAGTTCACAACCGCGATGAAGCAAGGCACTGCCGAACCTGAAGCCATTCTGAGTCGATTCACTCGCAACAACATCAAGCACCCCACCTACTTGGCTTTGGCTGAATTAGGGCGAGCCATTAAGACCATCTTCCTGTGCCAGTATTTGCATGATGAAGCCTTACGGCAAGAGATCAATGAAGGCTTGAATGTCGTTGAGAATTGGAATAGTGCCAATGACTTCATCTTCTATGGAAAGAATGGTGACTTTGCCAGTAATCAAACGGCGATGCAAGAACTGTCCATGCTTTGCCTGCACCTACTGCAAATCAGCCTGGTTTACATCAATACTCTAATGATTCAAAAAGTACTTTCTGAACCCACGTGGATGAATCGTATGCAGGAAGAAGATTTGAGGGCGTTAACGCCGTTGTTTTACCTCCATATCAATCCTTATGGACGTTTCCGCCTCAACATGAATGAGCGTCTGGTGATTGAAAACTTGGCTGCGTAGGGAGTAGCTGTAATGAGGTTGTTGAGTTAGGGCCCATCTCAGCAAGGCAACCTTTGCTCGAATATCGAGTAGTACAGCAAAAAAATACTTAAGCAAAACTTATTGTTCAGGGGTAAATTTGCCCTGTTTTGAAGGGTGATCTAGTTTGGTTGCGTCTGGTGTCAGCAACCCTTCAATTACCCCGTCTTGCCGAACTCGACCTGGATACCTGCTTCGTCTGTCGTGGCACAGAACAGAATTTTCCCCTTGACTCAGCCCTCTACCAGCAAGCCCTAGCCCTTTTCGAAACCATCGATCATGCCCTTGGCCCAGCTGATGTCCTTGTTAGCTTGGGCAGCCGTCTAATAAAGGCAGGCTTCGACGGCACCGACTCCGTTCATCAAGCCCTGAAAATCTATCGTCAACAAGACAATCTGCTCGGCATCTACAATGCACTGACTGACCTGAGCAGTTGGTATCTCCAGCAAGGGCAAATCAACGAAAGCTTTAATCTGCGCCAGGAAGCTCTAGAAATTGCCCAACGAATGGGCTTTCTCCTCGCTCAAGCTACCACCTACCTCGGCATCGGCGACTACTACTTCCGCACCTCCGACTATGCTAACGCCCTAGCTGCTTACGAACAAGTCGAAGCTCTCACCGATCTCCCCGGTATTCGCACTATGCACGGGCTGGCTCTTGTGAATGCTTACATCCATATGAACCTCCTCGATCGCGCTGAATCCATTTGCCACCAGACTATCACCCTACTCCTGCCAATTGGGAACTCTCCATCGCTCTCCTTGGCCTACTTCATCCTGGGCAACGTCTTGAGTGCCCAAGGCCAGTGGGCCGAGGCAATCTCCCGATGGCAGACCGGTCTCACTGTTGATGTCGAACTCAAGAACCACTTCGACCAAGCCGAAAAACTCAAATGCATCGCCCAAGCCATGGTCATGCAGCACCACAAACCGGGAGGCTCCAAAGTCCCCGACGTGGCGTATGAAACCGCTATGCTACATTATTCTGAAGCGATTGTATGTTTAGAATCCATTGGTGATCGCCAAGCCACCGCTGCGATAGCAGGCACTTACCAGCTCCAAGGTCAAACCGCCGTTGCCAGTGGTCGTTCCCTCAATGCCCTCCCCTACCTAGAGCAAGCTCGCGAGACCTACGCTGCCCTGGAACTGGGTATGCAAACCGCTATTACTGATAGTCTGCTGGGTCTCACCTGCCATAATCTGGGTGGGCGAGGCTACCCCGAACTTTATGCTGAAGCCAGCCAATGTTATAAACGCGCCTTGGCGTATTTCCAATCCACCGAAATGCGTGACATGACCTGGAAAGTCTGTTTCTATCTGGCTGATATTGATTACCTGAGAGGGTTTCAAGCAGCAACGGAGGCAGAGCAGCGATCGCTCTGGCAATCTGCAGCTCAATGGCTGGAAACCGCTGCCATTGAAATCGATCTTGTCAGGGGGAAGTTTATGTCAGCCGATGCCATCTCCCAAGAAACCGCACGGTTAGGATTAGTGTCCAACAAGGAAAAAGTCTATACCTTTGCCATCAAACTGCACCAGACCTACCTGCAAGACAATACCGCAGCCTTCAATTGGCTGGAACGCCTGAAGGGGCGAGTCTTTCTGGATGGGTTGGCGCTGACCTCTCTGCGATCACCCGCGATTGCGGAGGGAGATCTACTAGCTCAGGAACAGACAATATTGACTTCCCTACAACAGGCGACCACTCAAGCCGATGTGATCACCCTTTCGCAACAGCTCAACCTCCTTTGGGATCGGATGGCTACAAACCTTGCAGCAGCTGAGTACGTGACACTGCGACGGGCCGAACCAATTTGTTTAAAAGCATTACTGTCTTGCCTTTATCCCTAGACAAAGCCTGCAAAATAGTGCCAATGCCTCTATGTTTGCCCTATGCTCCAACGCCGCGTCATCCTGGCCGAATACTTCACTGCCGAAGACCGTACCCTACTCTTTTTAGTGCGAAAAGATTTTGTAGAACCGATCGTCAAAGAAATTCCCAAGTCCACTGCACAAATCCGGGCTTTTGTAGCTCAATATTTTCAGGCGGATTCAGCGACGGATCACCAACTTAGAAAATCCACCAGTGATAAAGTTTACAATCTCCCGGAAGCCGAATTTCACGCCTTTCTGCATGATTTTGTCAGCCCTTTGCTCGAACCTGATCCAGCGGGGAATCCCATCACCCAGCCGGGTGATATTGTCTGGTTTGTGCCCCACGACTTTTTGCACTACTTGCCGCTGCACGCCGTGAAGCTTGGGGAGGACTATCTTAGTGATCTCAATCCCGTCTGCTATACTCCCAGTGCCTCGGTGATGAAATACTGCCACCAAAAGCGTAAAGGTAAACGGGAGAAAGCATTGATCTTGGGCGATCCGTTGATTTATACGAAAGCTCAAGCCCTCGAGATCCAATCGCTTTTTCCGCCTGGGGCGGCTGAACTTCACATCGAAGATGCCGCCACAGACTTACTCAAACGCAAGCTGAGCGAGGCCAAAGATGACATCGATATTCTCCACATTGCCTGCCACGGTGATTTTGATTCAGAGCAAGCTCTTCAGTCTGGAATTACTTTGCCAGATGGCAGGCTCACTGCCGAGGATATCTTTAACTTAAAAATGAATGTCGATCTCGTGATCCTGAGTGCCTGTGAGACGGGGATTAACGAAAACAAACCTGGTGATGAATTGATTGGTCTCACCCGTGCTCTGATCTACGCCGGAACTCCTTCCGTCGTCGTCAGCCTTTGGGAAGTTGATGCCATTTCTACCAGCATCTTAATGACACAGTTTTACAAAGAACTGCTTGATGGGGCAACCAAAGTTGAAGCCCTCCAACAAGCCCAAATAGAATTGCGAACGATGAATATTGAAACTGCCATCGCCCATTACACCAAAATCCAACAACGCTCCCCGGATCTGATTGACCAACGTCAACTGCGATGGGATATGGCTAACCTATATTACAACGTTCAAGATTTCAGTCGTGCCAAGGAACTTTACCAGACTCTTCTTCCGACTACTAGGCCCAATAGTCCAGAAATCGAAAAAATCAACAATTTGGTCCTGCTGTGTGAGATACAGGAGGGCAGCAAACCAATACAGAAATACCCGTATACCCATCCATATTTCTGGGCACCGTTTGTTTTAATTGGCGATTGGAGATAAGGCTATGGCAATTGAAGATAAGACAATAAAATTTGTCAAAGACTGGATGAACAATGATTTTAAGATGATCCAGGGCACTATCAATCCACTCGAATCAATCGCTTTACTTGAAAATAGTTCTTATGGTGTGATTGAGAATACTAGTCAGCAAGCAATCGGGGCGGTAACCAAGGCGGATTTGGAAGGGGCGACCGCCACCAATGAATCAAATCCTGTGCAGCAACTTTTATATAAAGTACCCCTGCTAAAAGTAGGCTGTGATGTGGAAATGCTAACTATCGAGACCTCGGTACAACTGGCAACACTAATCAAAATTTCAAAAGCAGCAATAGTTACGGATGATGCCAATCAAATCGTTGGCGTTCTTTCAGCCGAATCCGTCCGCCAGTTTATTCAGAGTAGTACAAGTCAACAGAAGGGCGCAGTGTTAGGAAGTGATGCTCTTCCCTATGTTCCTGGAACTGGATTAAAAGGAGCGTTGTCTCCACTGACAGCATACTGTATTTGCTATGAATGCTGGTATGTAAATGAACTATCCGCTGAACAGTGGAAATCTCTTCAAGCTAATCCACTACCACCCATAACTTGTCAAAATCCCGATCCTAATGTCCCCCAACATTTAATCAAGTTGAGTTGACTCAGAGGTACTTATGTTTAATGAGGTTTTGAAAGAAGCTACAGGAATCCTTGATCGCCGCTTTCTCCTGAATGCATTTTTCCCTTGCCTGATCTTCTGGGGACTACTAGGTATTGTGGGTGTCGTGGGCAGTGGCTGGGAACCCTTAAAACTCCTACAAAACTGGAACCAGCAGGATGGCATCCTGCAAACTCTGGAAATCATTGGGTTAATTACGCTTGTAGTGTCCTCTGCTAGCGTCCTTTCTAGCCACTCGGCCAGCATTCTGCGCTTCTATGAAGGGTACTGGAAGTTTCCAGTGATTCAGCGATTCACCCAACTGGGTAAAACTTGGCATCAGGCACAGTTAGCAAAACTAGATGTGCCAGGTCAAATGAAAGAACTCGCACAACAAATGAAACAAGTAGACGCTCAATTGAGTACGACTCAAGCATTGGATCAGAAGCGATCTCTACAAGGTGAAATGAAGAGTCTAATTTCTCAGGAAAGAGAATTAAATCAACGGCAGTTCTCCCTGAAAGAATTGAATTATCGCAATTACCCTCACCCCCAGCGCTCGGATCAAGTCATGCCAACCCGCCTAGGCAATATCCTGAAAAATTCTGAATTATACCCTCTCGAACGCTATACCATTGATGCTGTTTTGATTTGGCCACGCTTATACCATTCCCTGCCCGATCGCTACATTCAAGTGATCACCGAAGTTCGCAGTAGTCTTGACTTTAGCTTAGCAATCGCCACTCTCAGCGGACTATTTAGCATCATGACTGGCCTTTGGCTATTGGCGGTGAAAGCTCCCGGCTGGTTATTCCTGCTGTGTTTTTGGGGAGGAGCACTGGCAGCCTGGTTGGCCTATCAGAGTGCTCTCGGGAATGCGGTAGCCTATTCTGAACAGGTAAAAGTCTGCTTCGATCTCTATCGCCATGAATTGGTCAAGCAACTTCGACTTAAACCAGCGACAACACCTGATTTGGAGAATCAACAATGGCAGGAAATCCGAGAGCTATTCTATGAAGGAAAGATCACTACTACTTGGCAATACACAGACTTAGAATCAAAACCAGAGGGTGCTCAGAATGGTTAATCGTAAGAACCGCAGAGTATCGTTGTCACTGGGACACCTCTTTCTCCTGAGCTATCTTATATTAGGCAGTTTAGGCTATAGTTACCTGCAATGGGCAGAGGGGCAAAGCCAAGTCAAAATTTGGGTGCCTAGCCGGGAGTTACCAGCCTACGCACTAATCCAGCCCACCGATTTGACTGAGAGAACTTTTCCCACTAGAAGGATTGCCGCAGAAACCGTGAAGGAAATTGATAAAATTCGCGATCGCTACACAATAACAACCCTTCCTGAAGATAAACCCATACGCAAAAATCAACTGGGGCCAGAACTCACATCGGATCGGAAAAAGTTGCTCCAAAACAGTGTCTTGATTGGGATCAAAACCACACCCGCAATGATTTTGGGTGGTAATCTGCAAGCGGGAAATTTGGTAGATATTGCGATCGCACAAGAAGCCACGGAGAAGCAACTGAATCCTAAATTAATTCAATTTGACAATACCTTTGTCTTCGATATTAAATCCAGTTCACTAACGACTACGACAGCCAGTTCAGCGCCAGAACGGGTCGTAGTTTTAGCTATTCCAGCCCAGCGTCAAGCCGAATTTGCCCGCAGCATCGCTGGTAAAAAGTTGTTGCTGTTTAGGAAACCCTAAGTTCGTTGTCGTGGCTATACTTGCGACATCGCACCCCTTAAATTGTGCTAGTTAAAAAGCGATTGGATTTTACTATTGATATCTACTAGCGTTACAACCTAGTTGTTCACATTTGTTTTATAAAGCTGGACAAGGACCATACTAAGCAAACAAAAATATGCTCAAATTAAGTTGAATTTGAGCCATCCAAAGGGAGCAAGACTTTTTGCCGTTTGCGGGCTTGTGATTTACGATACTTCAGTTTTAATGGATCTGCATCCTTTCTCCAAACTAAGCGATGCCCCTTTAGCTCCGCACAATGTTCATATAAAGACTGATGTAGGCTCCGAAGATCGCTAATCTTTCTGGGATTATCAAGCAGCCCCCAATCTGATTCCTGTTTAGTCAACTTTGCAAATTTTTTGTAATGAGGGTAGTCAGTAGAGAGTAGCTGATCTTTCTGACTAAGTACGAAGGGATTGTCAGATACATCAAAGTCACGATATCGGACATGAAGATCTTGAAGATCAATTTGCATACTAGTTAGTAGAGGCGGATGAGGATCTGTATCAAAGGTTGGAAACTCTAGATAAGAAATACGGGGACGATTCAAGCTGAATTTAATGATGTTGGCTCGGTCTGGACGGCCTAAAGTCCTGGAGGCGCAACCCTCATAAAGGCGTAGAAGTGGATCGAGTTGATCTAAAACTGAAACATGAACCCAAAATGAAGTAGGGTGCTTAATACCTATTCCACTAATTTGGGCTCGTTGGCTTAAGAGTTCTAAATTACCAATACTCATCAACATTAAATCAGCTGCAGCACAAGCTTGCTGGTAACTACCAAAGAGACCTTTAATATCATGTTGAAGAACGGGTGAAAGGTCCTTAAACTTTGGGCGTTTATCAAAGTGCCTAAGAGCGAGATATACGAGTAAATCATTTCGTCGAGTGTCAGTTATCGCATCCCACTCATTAATATCAGTAGCTTGATAGACAAGTTTAAAGGCCCTTTTTATAGTGCCAAACTGTTCTTGTAATGCTGCAAATTCTTCAACTTCTTCTTTGATGGGAAGTCGTCCCCGCTCGGTGAAAAAATCCATCAAGGGGGCTAACAGTTCTTTGCATTCTTCAAATCGGCGAATACTAAGCCGAACATGGGGAGTGCTAGTACGGGAACGAAAGCGAGAAGCCCGAAATATCTGGGCTTGAGCCTCATCTCGAAATACGAAGTAGATGCCTAGTGCGACAGGGATCGCATCTACTGACTGACCTTCGCTATTGAGAATCTGATCGATATAGACTTTGAGTTCTTCTTGTTCGTAATATTTCTGAAAGGTATTTCGTGAAGTAATGATGCCATCTTCATAGGCAACCATATCCTGATTGCGATCATTCACTAACACTTGTGCAGATACGATCAGGATCTTGTTTGTCAAATTCCAAGCTTCAACCAGCGCTGCTCGGCGCTCTCGCTGATCCTCAATGACATTGATGATATATCCTAGATTGACGATGTCAGCTTGATGTTTATCCTGGTTCGGTCGGTAGTATGGATCCCATCCATCAGTGGCATAACCTTGGTTAGCAAGTTGCTGTATATCGCCTCCATGTCCGCACCCATAATCAAAGAATGTAGTTTCAACCTGGAATAACCCTGCTTCAAGCGCTAGTCGAACGGGCTTAGAAAGCGTATGACGGACTATAGCAGCTCTATGTCGATCAATTTGTCGGGTAGATAGTGTCGAGGAATTTTGCCGCTGATCCATTGTTGGAGTAGGCTGAGATGACTCTTTCTTCATCCTCTTTACTGTCGTAGAATGAGATGTTTTGAGAGGGCAGGCAAGAACATGGTCATGCACTTCGATGCCAGATTGAGATAGCCGTTGTTGCCAACTCATTAAAGTACCAATTTTGCGAGAATCCTCTAATAACCCCAGTAGTTCCTGTTGACGGGTTAACAGAGCGAATTGTTGGAATAACGGGTGATTAGGACTTAGAAAGGTTTCTTTACGGTGTAGAACAGGCGGATTTGACCTTTGGCTAAAGTCCTGATAGTCCAGCTTGCCAGTTCTTGTATCTACTTGGGTACTGGCGTGCAGCTTTGGATGAGGGTCGCGTTCAAACTCGGGATAGTAAAGGTAAGAAATACTGGGTTTATCGAATTGAAACTTTATTAGTGTAAAAGGAACTTGTCCCCCTAGAAATCGGTGTGCTTGTTGTTCGTACAACTGTAGAGTTGAATCTAACTCGTTTATTGTTGATTTATGCACATAGAGAGCAGTAGGGAGTTTCTTGCCCAACAAGCTGTTTTGGCAAAGTGTGACTACTTCAGAGAGGGAAATGGGTCCACTTGTTTTTGAGTGTGCTGCTTGCATCCTTGGTGAGGACCATTGACTTAGGACATCTATAGCAAGCTTACGGTAGACCTGTTGCTTTGATGACCAGTTGTGTTATTAAGATGAGATTTGAGAGTTTGAATCCGCGAGTGAGTCAACTCTAATCTTTTTCTAGAAAGAGTTTAAGGCTGTAGAATGGGGCATTGAAAAATATCTTTATCTCGACCAGCAGACTACCCCTATTAGTAAAGGCTTGTCGCCAACCCAAACTATCACTGTCACAGATCCACGGCATCCTTTCTACGGCAGAACTCTACAGCTAATCAAGAGCACCAATCACCCTGTCTTAGGTCGCTGCTACGTGGTTTGGTTACAACCTGGCTTCGAGAGTCTTGTTCCGCTTAGTGTGACTGCCTCTGAATTTCAGATGAACAAAATCAGTCCCTCTCCTCTATCCATTGAAGGGATTGAAGAATTGGTACGTGTAGTGGAGAACATACAGCGCACATACCAAGGAAATCGCAGCGATGAAGATTCAACGGAGTCGAGTGCCCCCGCTGGTTGAAAACGAAGGAGAAATTGCTCCCCATCAACTTTGGAGCAAGCTCACCACAGGACAACAACAACACCTACACCACACCCTTATTGCCGTTTCCCAACATTGGCTCAAGATGGCATCTGACCCCACTTTACCTGAGGAACAAGAGCATGACTGTGACTATCAACCCAACATCAAGTAAGTTGACATCTGCGCATCTGGAGCGCAAAGCCATCATCTATATTCGGCAGTCGAGTTCAAAACAAGTACGAGAACATTTGGATAGCCAACTCAATCAACGCGCATTGGTGAAACGTGCTGAAATATTAGGCTGGCACTCTGAGCGTATAGAGGTATTAGATGGCGATCTGGGCCAATCTGCCGGCCACGCAAAAAGTCGTGACGATTTCAAATCGCTAACAGCAGAAGTAGCATTAGGTCATGTTGGTATTGTGTTTGGGTGGGATGCATCTCGATTAGCTCGCAATAATGCTGACTGGTATCAGCTATTGGACCTAGCCACTCTATTTGGAACACTAATTGGGGACAACGAAGGTATTTATGACCCAAGAGAATTTAACGATCGCTTGTTATTGGGTTTAAAAGGAACCAT
This sequence comes from Acaryochloris sp. CCMEE 5410, assembly GCF_000238775.2. Taxonomy (NCBI): domain Bacteria; kingdom Bacillati; phylum Cyanobacteriota; class Cyanophyceae; order Acaryochloridales; family Acaryochloridaceae; genus Acaryochloris; species Acaryochloris sp. CCMEE 5410. The sequence continues at coordinate 173,173 of NZ_AFEJ02000003.1, forward strand.
GAGTGAAGCTGAACTTCACATGATCCATCAACGCTTAAACGCCGGACGTTTGAGTAAAGTCCAACGAGGTGAATATGTTCAACGATTACCAACAGGATTAGTTCGCTTAGCAGACAAAACGGTAATCAAAGACCCAGACGCCCAGGTTCGTCATGTAATCGATTTGGTATTTGCAAAATTTAGTGAATTAAGAACCTGTCAAAAAGTTTTGCACTACTGCAAGCAGCACCAAATTCTCATCCCACGCCAGCGACGCAGTGGCCCCGGAAATCGAGAACTTACTTGGAAACAACCCTCCCATCCAGCTATTCTCCAAATTCTTACTAACCCGGCCTATGCTGGAGCTTTTGCCTATGGACGCAAAGCAAAGGATCCAAAGCGTCAAATACCAGGGCGTCCTACTACAGGTTTGGTTCGCCAGTCCATGGAAAATTGGCAATGCCTTATCCATGATGCTTATCCGGCATACATCAGTTGGGAGCAATATTTAGTCAACCGGGCTCAATTGACAGACAACATCAATCATTTTAGGCAAACACATGGACAGAGTAAAGGAACTCCCCGCAAAGGCGCAGCATTATTGCAGGGTCTAGCAATCTGTGGGTGTTGTGGTCGGCGCATGCAAGTAATCTATAAGCCAAAAGTTCGCTATGTCTGTTCAGCATTGGCCACAGAATTCGCGGTTCCGACATGTGCAAAATTAGAGGGTTCGTCTGTTGAAAAGTTTGTAGTAAACGCTTTTTTTGAAGCTATTCAACCTGCCCAACTCAGTGCTCTGGAAGAAGTCTTATCCCAGCAAAAAAAAGAGTATCAGCAATTAAAAAAGTACCATCATCAGCAGATGCAAAAAGCACAATATGAAGCCGCCCTAGCTCGTCGCCGATACGAGCAGGTTGACCCAGAGAATAGATTAGTTGCAGCTGAACTAGAAAAACAATGGGAAGATAAACTTCTTACTCTTAAAGAGACTCAAGAAATAGTTGAACGCTTTGAGCAAAAACCTATAGAGCCTAAGCTTAGCAACCCATTACGCCAACAATTAAGTGAGATAAATCAGCATCTTCCTCACCTATGGTCTACTGAGCAACTCACTAATGAACATCGAAAAAAATTATTACGGAGTCTAATTTCTCAAGTGATTCTCCAACGCATTCAAGCAGACCAAGTTCAAGTCAGAATTGTTTGGGTAAGTGGTCATTTCTCTGAAGGGATTGTGCGTCCTCCTATCCATCGTCAAGCAGACATCACAGGCTATCAAGACATGGTGGAACGAACCAGGCAATTATGGCAGGAGAACAAAACCGATGATCAAATTGCCAAAATACTAACTAACGAAGGATTTCGGTCTGCTCGAAACTTGAAAGTTTCGAGTGGTACTGTCTTCAAAATTCGTCACCAACACCAGCTCACTAGTCCCTATCATAAATGTTGTTTGGCGGAGAAGGTAGATGGTATGTGGACTGTTCTTGGCCTATCCCGCAAACTAGGAGTTAGCCGAAGTTGGCTGTATCGCTCTATTCGAGGTGGTAAGTTGCCAGAATCTTATATTATTCGTAGGCCACCTCATGACAATTACCTTATAAAGGATGATCCAGAACTGTTTGAGCGCTTAAAAAGTGCAACACAGTCTACTCGTCAGGAAAAATGAAAATCTGAAGCCTAGGAGGGCATTGTAATGAACAAGGTTTAATATTTTTCAATGCCTCTAGAAAAGTAATTGACGGGCCGGATAGGCAATTTGTGTTAAAAGTAGGTCGTGATTTAAGCAAAGAAAACAATGCAGCGTCCAATCTTTCTTGATGGTCATGGAACAACACCCACTGATTCACGAGTGGTCAAAGCAATGATGCCTTACCTTCAAGAACAGTTTGGTAACCCTTCTAGTCAATCTCATCTTTATGGATGGGAAGCTGAAGCAGCTGTGAAGCTATCGCGAGAAACATTGGCAGAAGCTATTGGTGCCCAACCGGAAGAAATTATATTCACTAGCGGTGCGTCCGAGGCGAATAACCTCGCATTAAAAGGAGTTGCCGAAGCGTATTTCCAACGGGGCAAGCATATCATTACCGTCAAAACGGAGCACCGAGCCGTTCTTGAACCTTGTCGGTATCTTGAGAGCTTAGGTTTTGAGGTCACCTATCTACCCATTCAGTCAGATGGCCTCTTGCAGTTGAAAGATCTAGAGGACGCCCTTCGACCCGATACTATTCTGGTATCAGTGATGGCTGCCAATAATGAAATTGGAGTACTACAGCCCTTAGCAGCCATTGGTCGGATTTGCCATGATCACAAAGTACTGTTCCATACTGATGCTGCTCAAGCTATTGGTAAAATCCCGCTTGATGTCAAAGCCATGAATATTGACTTGATGTCTTTGACAGCACACAAGCTCTATGGCCCTAAAGGTATTGGTGCGCTCTATATTCGGCGGCGGCCTCCTCTAAATTTAGCACCACAAATACATGGAGGGGGACAGGAACATGGACTACGCTCTGGGACAATGCCCACCCATCAAATTGTCGGTTTTAGTACTGCTGTGGAACTGGCTCTCACCGAACTAAATCGGGAAGCAGGTCGCCAGAAACGGCTTCGGAATCGCCTCTGGTCGTCCCTAAAACAACTAGACGGAATTATCCTAAATGGACATGAAACAGAACGGCTCCCCGGTTCACTGAATGTGAGCGTTGAGGGAGTGGATGGGGCTGCACTATTGTTAGGTCTACGGTCTGATATAGCTGTCTCTTCTGGATCAGCCTGTGCTTCAGGACGTACTGAACCTTCCCATGTATTGTTAGCTTTAGGTCGTGAGCGTGATTTGGCCTCGGCTTCCTTACGATTTTGTATTGGTCGGTTCAATACAGAGCATGAAATTGACCGCTGTGCGTCAACGGTGTGTCAGACCATTGAAGCCCTTCGCCAATCTCATCAATCATTCAAAGACAAGCCTAATTTGGATAAGACTTCAGGAAATACCACCCTATCAATAAACTAACGTTGCTACTATTCTTGAAAAGGTATTGAAATGAGTCATCAAAATTTCCATCATGCCAAGATGGACAAATAAAAGTTTGGGCTATCGCTATTGAAAACTCTCAGTTTATTTGAGGAAGAACGATTAACGCTCCTGAAAAGCATAGAGCTATCGGTTGAGTCACTTCAGCAGTATGGCTATCTCTATCGACATTGGCCATTGCCTTTTCAGGTGGGAAAGACAGTACGGCCACAGTAACGCTTGTAGATCATCTGATTGAAACTGGGCGCATCCCAAAACCAGAAACCCTCACTGTTTTATATGCTGACACTCGCCAAGAATTTCCTCCACTTCACAACGCTGCAATGGACATCATGGCAGAACTCCAAACCCATGGCATGGATTGTCGAGTGGTTCTGCCCAAGTTAGATCATCGGTATTTTGTATACATGCTCGGTCGAGGAGTCCCTCCACCCTCTAACACATTTCGCTGGTGCACGCCCAAGCTTAAAGTCATGAGTATGGAACGGGAATTGGAGAAACTCCGAGCAGAGGCGGGAGAGAAGTTTTTGATGTTGACCGGGGTGCGTATTGGTGAAAGCGCTGCACGGGATCAACGGATTGCGATGAGTTGTACGAAGGATGGCGGTGAATGTGGTCAAGGCTGGTTTCAGCAAAGCTTTTCCAAAACCATCGCTGATACTCTTGCCCCCATTGTTCACTGGAGAGTTTGTCATGTCTGGGACTGGCTGATGTTTGAAGCACCAATGAGTGGATTCTCAACCGATGCGATCTTAAAAGTCTATGGGCAAGACACTGCTGAGGGAGAAGAGCCGATCAATGCCCGTACGGGTTGTATCGGTTGACCATTAGTGCAAAAAGATGCAGCCCTGGATCGTGTCGTAGCTCAATCAGATTGGGAATATTTAGCTCCTTTACAGCAGCTAAGATCCTTATACTGGGAGATGAAAAAGCCTCAGTATCGATTGCGAAAACCTGGAGAAATCAGAAAATCAGCAACAAAGTATATTGGTAGAAATCGTCTAGGGCCAATATATCTGGATGCCCGATGCTGGATGCTTGAACAGGTTCTAGTGATCCAAAAACAAGTGAATCAGGATGCCCAGCGTCTGGGCAGACCCCCTATTAGCCTGATCAATTCAGAAGAGTTGGCTCGCATCCATGAGCTGATTGAATTAAAGACATACCCTGATAAATGGGATGGCACCGAACCACATGGGGATGAACGGTTCAATGAGGTTCTGCCGGATGGGAGTATTCAGCCACTATTGTTTTAAGGCCATTGCGATACAACCATCAATGGCTTTGACCTTAGGGTCGCTCGCCAGATAGCCAATACCCCGATGCAAATGCAAGCGAAACTGAGCTGCTAATGTTTCTGGGTCCGTGGGGAATCCATCGTTGTGACAACGCTGTTTGAGAGCAAGAATGAGAAAATCTGCAAGCTCGCCCCCAAATACTGGCCAGGTCATCTCGACATTGCTGTCTGCGGGGATGGGAACGGGGGAGGGTGGTGTTGGTTCTGCTAGGGATCGGCACAATGCCCAACGACATAGAATATTCCATTGTTCAATCTTTGTTACCCGTTTTAACTTGATTAGCTGGTCTTTGCCAGCTTGAGAGATTCTTATCCGTTCAACAGGAGATGGCAACATAGATTTATTTCCAAAAGTAACCTGTTTGGACTTGAGTTTGCTTCATTTTTGCGTCGTAATGGAGCAAATATTCACGGCTGATCGCCTTGTTTTTCCTCAGTTCCTTGATTTCGGGTTTGCCAATTTCAGTGTCTGTAGAGAGTAGTAAAACTTGATGACTGGCTTGCGGGAAATATCGTTTCACGATGTTTTTGCGATGGGAGGAATCGAGTCGGCCTAGAGGGGTGTCGATGGCTATAGGCAGTTGTCGCCCCGATGCCTGAGCCAATCCCCATAAAAGCGCAATGGCTAAAAGCTGTTTTTCCCCAGCAGAGAGCCGATGTTTAGGCACGGACTGTCCCGTTTGGTCAAAAAGAGACAAAGTGAATGCCTCAGTATCGATTTCGACTCGATGCACTAGATTCGACTTGTGCAATAGATGTAAAAAGCATTGAGTAACAAGGGTTTCGAGCTGGTTCAGCTTTTGTAGCTTCAACCGTTGCTTAAAGATCTGCAGCTTTTCCTGCACCGTTGAAATGGACTTAAGAATATGCTCATCATCGAGCTGCTCAAGAGTCGTTTGGCTGTAGGACAGTAACTCTTTCTTGATTTGAGCGATTTTCTGAGTAATTTTGTCGTATTCACGCTGAGTTTGCTCATGTTTTACTGTGAGCTTTGCTACCTTATTCTGGGCTTCGGTTACCTGCTGCGATAGCTTCTCATAGGTTTCGGGAGAGGCTGCAGTAGCCATATAGCGTTCAGCGGTTTCGGCGGTCTCTTCAATGGCCTGTAGAGCATTGAGACGTTCCTGGACGAGTTGCTGTTGAGCGGGTAATGAATGATTCAGGATTTGAGTAAGCTGATGGAGATGATCTGCTGTGGCATTAAGCCATGGCTGAGTTTGGGGATGTGTCCAGTCTTCATCTTCTTGATCAAGGAAGTTACGAATTTTCTGAACTTTGGTCTGATCAATCTGTAGGGTTTCAACAAAGCTCAGCAGATGCTGATTGCGCTCTTGCAACAAATCCTTTGCCCCTTGAAATTGCTCGTATCGCACTTCAGTTTGAAGTTGTTCCTGCACATCTTGGAGGAGTGGTTGAATCAGCGCTAAGGGTAAAACACCAGCAGCAAATTCCCGTAGCGCTCGCCGCTGCGCCTGTGCCTCGTCTTTTGCCTGTTGAAGTTGACGTTCCAATTGACTCCTTTCGGCAGCAATCTTGCCACCCTTAGCTAGAAAACGTTCTTGAGCTTCATTCAGATTTTTTTTCTCTTCATCCAGCTCAGAGTAGACGGAAGTGTTGTGCTTCTTGGCTGACAGGCGTTGGGCTTCTAGTTCCGCCAGCTTTTGTTCGATTGTTTCCAGCGTTTGACTTTCTTGATTACTGGAGATGGCTTTACTCTTTCGGGATGCCAAGATTCCTAAATCTGCCGATAGGCGGTCAGGGAGTTCTAAGCCTAGGAGCGAACGCATGGCCCCTACAACTACCGAAGGTAACTCATCCTGTTCGGCTAGTTCTTTTACCTGCTCTCCGTCAAATAGAAATAAATTGGCAATACCTAAGGGCAACAAGTCCTCAATGCGTTGGTCCCAAGTTTTCGTTAATGCTGGATCTAGCTCTCCATCTACAAGGATGTCCAGTTTATCTCGACTACTTTTAGTGTCTTTTGTCCAGCTCCGACAGATCTGAAAAGTAGTGGGCTGAACTGCATTATTCAGAGTCAGCTGAAGTGATAGCTCAACTGCCGTGGGTTCCCCATTGGTTTGCTGATTGATAGTTTGAACCAGAAAATCTTTATAGGCCAGATTCCCCCGAGTGGAACAAGGAGCCCGATGCCCATAAAGTGCTAGGCGGATAGCATCCATAAGCGTGGTTTTGCCTCCACCGTTCATACCTCCAAACAAAATAATGGGTTGAGCACTGTCCAGAGGGGCTAAGTGAATGACCTGTCGTCCACGATAAGGACCAAAATTTTGGAGCACCAGTTCTTGAAAAATCACAGGAGCTACTTCCTCTCACCAAATTTCAGATTAGCCCAAGACTCAGATTGATTGTCGGCGCTAGGGTCTACATTGTGTGCATGGGTACTCTCTTCTAAAGAATTTGAGTTAGAGTTGCCCACTTCTCCTTGGGAAAAAAGTTTTTTAAGGGTTTCTGCTTCACCAGCGCTTGCTGCCTGCTGAATACGACGACGGTTATGAGCATATGCCATCGCCTCATCCCTTTCGCGAGAGCTGGTAGTAAAGGGCTTTTCTAGAGCGTCAATGATGCCTTTACGACGGGACATAGTTTGATACTGCCGCTCGATGTCCAGCAATCGAGCAATCAATTCAAACTGCATCGAGTTGTCGCAAATTTCTTCTAAAGTGCTCCATTCGTCTTCGCCCAGAAGAGAATTACCGCTGTTCGGGCGTGAATCCTGGAAGGGTTCTCCGGTAATAGTTTCATATATTAGCGGCAGTGAATCATCAAATTCATGGAACTCTTCTAGCCAGATGCGGCGTATTTCGCTGAGTTCATCATCCGTTATGAGTTCAATATCTTGCATGGCTTCAGGAGCGTTGCGTCGAGCCGCAGCCTGAGTGGAAAGAACTCGCCGGAGCCATTCTTCACGCCAATGCTTCGTGTAAGGTCCTGGTATATTGACAACTTCAGTTGTACCTGAATCTTGAGCTGCCCGCTCATACAATTGAACATGCCCCTGCCTGCGTCTAAAGTCTCGCCTATCATGGTCGTTCTCTACGTCTAGCTCATTGCGAAGATTGAGCAAGGGTTGCATCCACTCCTTTTCAGCATCATTCTGAATCATGGCTTCCATTGATTTATCTTTGGAAACCAGGGTGCAGACCCAACAGCCAAATCGAGAACTGCCGCAACTTGGGGTTGATGTGTCAATGACAAGGGGGCATTCATTGTCTGCAGTTGCCCCTCGATACATGGTGAATAGTTCTTTATTGCTATTACCCCAAGGATTGGGCCACTGCATAAGATACATCCAAACCTCATCCGTGCGCCAATCTTCAATAGGAGTGTAAATAAGAGAATTAGGGCGACTGGGGTTGTAGTTGAGGTGAGAAAACACACGCCATTTACGGTGTTCTGCCATTAAAGCTGAACGACTAGCACTTTCGGCTTTGCGAGTACCCAGCACTAGAATGACTTCGCCACTTTCTCGAATCTTCTCACGAATGTAGTTGTCGGAGGGGCGGATTTTGAGGCGTTCTGTGCACCAGCGAAAGCCTTGGCGCGGAGCAGGATAACCTTTGCCAATGAGATTGACCCAAAAGGTGTCTTTAACCGCTGGTTTGAGGAGTACCGGTTTGACAGGCATATTCTGAGCTTGGGCTGCTTTTAGCATTTGATCGAGAGATTTGCTGACCCAAGCAGCAACGACAGGGTTCTCAACCAGAGTGTCTGTGGTGATAACGTGAACGGTTTTTGTGCGCTTTTCTAGGGGGAGTGCGGCGATGGCATTCCAAACCAGCTGCAAGATCACTGTTGAATCTTTCCCGCCTGAATAGCCGATAATCCAGGGTAGAGCGTCCTGGGTATAGAGTTGCTGAATTTCAGCAGTTAATGCCTGAATATCTTCGATCAGGTTGGAGACATTTCTTTGAGTGCTATTAGTAATGTTGGACGAGTTCGCTTCAATCATAAATATCCCTAGAGTGCGAGTACGTTTTTAATTACGTACAGTCAGTAATACATCAAGATTATCTTCCTGCTAAAGCATGGACTCGCTCTAAGTTTTCCTCCTCCGTAGTTAGAGGCAATCCTAACGCCTTCTTCACATAGGCTGTTAAGAAATTTATACTGGCTCTAGATTTTGAGAGCCGACCCGCAGACATAATGCGCCCTTCCCAATCTGGATTAGAGCGACGCCAATCAATTTTTCGTAATCCTCTAAGCAGCTCTGCCCAGTCTCCATCAGGATAAATCGTAGTTAATGCTGCACCTGCGCCCCCCAGTCCTGCCAAGGTAACGGCATGGCTATGCACATATTCTCGGCGAATTTCCCCTGCACTGACTTCTTTGAGCATTACCTGATGCCAATCCAAAATATTTTGGCTCACAGCAGCCCAGAAGCGGGTTGCAAGATTGATTTTTGCCTCAAGCTCAACCTCTTTGTGGTTCACAAGTAAATGTTGAGTGGCGCTGTAGATAGAACTCAGGGTGAAAAGCTTGCTAGAGCGAACAGGAAGATTGCTCCGTTCAGTGCTAGTAAGTTTGCTAAAAACCGGAACTCGTTTGACGACCTCTTTAGAAAGGATTGCCTTCTGATCCCGATAATCGTAAAGGATATTCAAGGAAGCGTCAGGCCGTGAAGCATAACGGTTTAGATCTGTGAACATCTGCTGCGAACGTTTAAGCCCTAGATCGCGGAAAAAGACGACCGCAATGGTCTCATCCCCTAGCTCAGGGTTATCCTTTAAAGCTTGTTCAAAGGCTGCGCGGCGGTGTTGACCGTCATTGATTACAAACCGAGCATCCATTGGAATCTTTAGTTGTCCAATGTCCTCTCCAGCAAGGGCTTCAAAGTTGATGCTGGAGTTCACAGAGACAGTGATTGCTGAAAATACATAGTCCTTAGGGTTGTCGAGGATATAGCGAGCAATGTCTGGAACTCTGTGTTTATTAAGGATTCGCTGCGATCTCATCTCAGCTGGAATTTCCTCGTCATCAAACGAGAAAAGTTTGGGAATCAGCCTTACCGGACACATCGAGACGTAGTACTCATGCCCAGCCTGAATACCTCTTATAGCTGGAAAAACATACTCGAATGGTAGGGTCATAGCTTTAGAAGCCTGAAAATGGAATAAAGAAAATTGCGCAGGACAATTAAACACAGGAATATCACTTTTTACGTAATATTCTGATTAGATTACAAGCAATCTTAAGGCACGTATGTAAAAAATAGCAAACATTATGCTATTTTTTACATACGTACTGTCTACGAACAGCCTATCTAAAGAGCCAGTGTCTTACTGATGCTTTGGCGTGTTGATATGTGTTCCGCTAAGCTTGAGCATGTACTCATAAAGTTTGGCGAGGCTAAGCTGTGGTTGCTTTCTTAGAAGAAGTGGATTTTCTTAAACAAGAAGTTGAGGAAGAAATCCGACTGGAAGCAGAGAATTTACTCTCTAGCTACAGTCAATTCCACGATGTTTTAGCCGAAAGTCTTCAAAACGCTGTCGATTCAGTAGATGATAGATACCATCAAGAACCTACAACGGCAGTCGCAAAAATATCACTAAAATTTGATATTCCTAAGCGGACTATTACTGTCACTGATACGGGTACAGGAATGCCTTGGTCAGTACTTAAAAATGCATTAAAGCCAAACGTAACATACAAGAGAGTCTCTAAATCTTCAGGAAAGCAGCGTCGTTCTAGAGGCGAAAAGGGAGTTGGTTTTTCTTTTTTAACATTTACTTCAAATCGTATAAGAGTAAAAACTTGCAATGGTACTGAAACAATTGAAGTTGTTGTAGAAGGAGCACATGACTATGTAAAGGGTATAACTGGGGAACGCCCAATGCTCAAACCTATGAATTCTACGCCAGATGGAGTTAGCCGCGAACTTGGCTCTACAAAATATACAGTACTTGAGATGACTGATGTTTCCACAGTTGACTACTGTGATCGAGATATTTTTGATATATCACTACCAGAGTTAATGTGGACATTAAGAACGAGAACCGCAGTGGGTAATACAGATCCAGTCGTTTCTAATAGAACTCCTGAGCCTGAAATCGAAATTACGCTTCAGTATATTTCTGTGGAAGGAGAAGAAACAATAAAACAAGTCCCATACTGCTATGAATCTCCTGAGGAATTAATCTCAGAACAAAGCAAAATCTCTTTTGAAAAGTTTCAAGATTATGTAGAGAAGAGAAAGCTACATCTAGCAAGAGGGAAAGCCCTAGTCTACAGAAATACGTTAACTACAGCAAGTGGGCGTTCTATTCATTGCTATTCATTTTCGATGGCTCCTAAAGCCTTTGACGATCTCACGAGTGACATGAGTTCTGAAGAAGGCTGGTCACCACCCAGCTGGGTAGGAATTCATATTGCAACTCGTGGAATGCCAACTGGAATATTTATTGAACCCCCTATAACTGGCTCTGCTTTCTATTGGCGTCGTGTTTTTATGCTACTTCAAGACGATGAAATGAATTTTGACGTAGGTAGAAAAACACTAAGAGGAAGAGCTAAGCCGATGATGCAAGATATTTCCAAAACCATATGGAAGGACATTCTTGGTTATCTTCAATCTCTCACACCAGCAGATCCTGAAGCAGTTACTAGAAGGAAGCAAGGCAAACTACAATTATTGTTTCAGAAAGCTCATGAGTGGAAAGACCTAAACTTCGGCGCGATTCAATATAAAAAGGAGCCACAGCGAGAGCAAATGGTCGTGGCATTGTTTTATGAGTTGGTTGGAGCTAATATCTTAAAAGGCTATCAAACTCTCAGAAATAACACTATTGATCAGTATGATGCTTTTATTTATTACTCAATACCGAAAAAGCATATTGGTAAGTTTCAAGCAAATAGTATAAGAGAAGAATTATTAGAAGATCAAATAATCATTGAATTTAAGCATAAAGCTGAAGATATTTTAAGAGATATACTAGATAATAAGAAGACATATCAAGATATAAATCTTCTTGTTTGCTGGAAGTTAAATAAGAGTAAATTTGAAAAGAATAATATAGATGTTGAACTAGTGCCAGAGGAATCAGTTTATTATTTTGGTTCAACTCACATTCTTTACTTTCCAGGTATATATCAGGCGGGAGAAAGTCTAACAGTGATAGAGCTTAAAACATTTCTAGATCGAACTCGCCCTTCTTAAAAAGAGTTTTATTCTGTTGACTAAGTATTTCAATAGTAGAGAATTGAATATGCTCAAATTATCTGGTTCCTGAAGTTAATTATTAAGTTGCCTGCTTAAACCTAACTGATTTCTGAACGAATTTTGTCCTGTATTTGTATAGATGTCTTGCCAGTCCATTGGGTTTGTAAACTGGCCAAGCCAACTTCAGCATATCTTGATATCAAGTCCATTAATTGCTGAGAATCGCCAGGTTCGGGTTGACCATTTCGCTTCTGAAGTGAATGAAGACTAGCCTCCAACGCTAAGCGCACTTCATCATCCAAAGTGCTAACTTCCTCCAAGTCACTGCGATCTATCATTTTTATATCTGAGATATCAAGATTGTTTTTCATAGCATAAGCTGCTGCAAAGGCATAAGCATCAATTTGTCTGCCAAAAACAGCACGCTCTTTCAAATACTGCAAAAAAGACTTAGCTTCAGAACTCGGTCGAAACTTTTGTCTCGGATTAAATCTCATCATGCGGCAGCTCTCACAGTCGAAGAATCCTCAGTAGCCCCTAAACGTTTTATTATAAGAATTTCAGCAACCTCACTACGAATGGTACTGAGTAAATCACGTGGGAAATCTCGATCCGTTGCTAAGACAATAACCTGAGAAGGTAAATCTGGTAGTGAGGCAACCAAATTTTCTTGATGTGCAACGTCCAAATGACCAAATGGTGTATCCATTACAAAAGGGGCAGCAGTTCCTGAAGCTAAGTTCAAGCCAGTGATAAACGAAAAAGCGAGTGCTTCTTTTTCACCCGCACTTAATGTTTCAGGTTTTAGCACATCTCCTGCTGCGTTTTTCAGTCCTAAGGAATAGTCTGGTTTGATGACAACCCCAACATATTCATCAGGCTTATTGGTAACGCGCTGGTGAATTTCAGAAGTAATCTGCTCAATAGTTGCCTTCCTTTCCTCGATACGCCACTCGATAAGTTCTTTTGCTGCATGTTGCAAACCCCTTGCTAGCTGGGATTGTCGCACCAGGGTATCACTTTCGCTGCGGCGGCTGACGTACTTTTCACGCTTACGTCGTAGCTGCTCTTCCTCTTGCAAAAGGCGCTCTAGGGTTTTGCTATTTCGCTCAGTTGCTTCTTTTTTTTCCTTGATAGTATATTCTGTTTCAATAACTTGTCGCCAAATCTCCTTGGATTTTTCAAAATCTAAATCACCTGTTTCTTCCTTGAGACGAGTGATAGTTTGTCGAATTTCTTGTAAATTGTCCCGTAATCCATCTCGTTCGAGACAAAGTTTCTCTAAATCAGGCAACTCGAAGCTGGCAAGGTTTTCGAGTTCCATGCGTAAGCTATCTTGCCGAAGTGCATCCATACCGATACTGCCGGATAGGTTACTTTTATCTATCTCTTGTTGAATATGAGTTCGAGTATGGTCATCCATAGGACGCCCACACAAACACATATCAGCATTGAGTAGAGCCTTAAGTTGTGAAGCTGACCCTGCTCTTCGAGCGACTGTTACGGTATTGCGTTGCATCTCATCCGCAACTTCTCGGATAAGATCTGTCAGAAGTGGGATAGGGGACTGCCTTAATGCCTCTTCTATTTTTTCCTCTCGAATGCTGATGTCTTCGCGGAAACGAGACTCTTCGCGTTGTAGCCGCAGAATCTCATTCATCTTGGTTTGTAAGGCATCGATCTGACTTGCCTCTGACTGCAGTGATTCCAGAGTTTTTATAGCGGCCTGGTGCTGTTCTTGGTAAAACTGCAGTTGTTCTTCGACAGTCGTAATCTCCTCTTGCTTATCAATGATCTGAGTGTTGAGAGCTTTAAGTTCTTGATCATCAGAATCAAGATCGCTCAGCTTATCATCCAATAAACTCAACGCTTTTGACGCATCATCACGTAAATTCATTAGTTCTGGCAGCCCTAATGTGCGTTCAATTGACTCTTTGGTCTGTTGGTTATAAAAAGATTGCGCATAACGCTTAATTTCTAACCCATCAAAGAAGAAGAACTGACTACACGCTTCAGGTAAAAGGTTTTCAATTCGCTCTCTGGAATCCCCTTGCTCGACCCCATCAATGCGGTAGCTTGCTTCACTCACTCGGGCAGTGATTGATGTACCTTTAACAACTCGCTTTGCATGGCGGCTAATTTCATGAATCTTGGCATCTCGCTCAAAGGTCAATTGAGCAGATAATTCCAGATCTGGCTTTGTTCTAACTGCAACACGATTGAAGTAGTCTCGCAAGTTAGCAGTTGGAACTCCAGAGCTTCCATATAGACACCATTGAATACCCTCTAGGAGGGATGTTTTACCAAAACCGTTATTTCCAAATAGAATCCAAATTTTTTTTTGGTCTGGGTTACGAGGGAACTCGATATGCTCGTCTTGATAACAACGCCAGTTTTGCAACCGAATACTTCTCAACTCAAAAACCATTACTCATCCTCCTGTGAGGTAATTCCAGGATAAAGAGCTGCATAACGTTCAACCATGTTTAGTAGCTGCGTTTTTATTCCAGGACGATTCTTAAGTACTACCTTTTCTTGCTCAATGGCTATCGCTTCCCGAAGCATATTCTCGGGAATCTCATACATAACAGCAAGCTCATGTATTTTCTGGTTTAAGGTGTCGTCCATACATACCTCAAAGTAAATCGGAATGGCTAATACCATAGGGTTCCAACTTATGGATCAATCTATTCACAGCCACCATACGATTCCTAGCTGAATTTGCAAACTCAGCAAATCTGCGAACCTCGCTCTTTAAAACGCTCTGTGCTGATTCAGTGGAAGGTGGAACGACTAAAACATCTACGAGTGTTGCAAAAGATTTTCCGGCTGATGCCCTCAAGATGCGTCCCCTTCGTTGCACAAACTGGCGTTCTGATGAGTCACTTGCCAGAATAATGGCTAAATCTGTTTCTGGGATATCTACACCCTCGTCCAAACACTTAACTGCTACTAATGCATCCAAACGCCCGCTGGCAAATTCTGATAACAATCCTTTGCGGTTGACGTCATCTGAGGAGTAGCGTGCAGCTCGAAAGCCTTGATGAGTTAGGAGCCGACTCGCCTCAGTTGCTTGCTCAATATCTGCACAGTAAACCATAGCTTTTCGAGGAGGGTGCTTCCTAATAATGCTGTCCAACACTGACAGTTTCGATGAAGCTGACTTAAGAATATTGGCTCGACGGATGGCTAGACGTTTCCCTTGCTCATGTTCTTCTTCATCCTTACTGTTCAACAGACGGCCAATCTTTGCAGTCAATTCCTTAAAGTCGTCGTACTCATCATCCGATAGTTCGGCCACATAAACGTGATATTCGTATTCACAGAGAATACCCACTGCGATCGCCTTTTCTAGCAGGAACTCATATACGATTCCGCCAAAATATTCCAAGACTAATTCGGTTCCTTCTTCGTCGTATTTTCGAATAGGAGTTGCTGAAAGTCCTAAGCGATAGTTAAAGTCTTCTCTTAACAGTCTTTGGTAGGTTTTAGCCCCAGTGGTGTGAACCTCATCTCCAATGAAGAGCGAATTCTTTGGCAAACCTCCAACATCCTCAAAAAGCTGAGCCACTGTATATTTGGAAAGCTCACCATAGTTACCTACGATAATAATAGGCAACTTCTCTATTGGATACCTCTTATGCTTGAGTAACCAGAGCTTACGAAATAATTCCTCTCGCCACTCTTCTGACCGACCAACTGCGACAATAGGAGGATGAAATGTAGTTCTTACCCTAAGTTCCTTGATCCATTGCTGCACAATTTCGTTTGTAGGTGCGCCAATTACAATGAGGTTTAACTTTTGAAGATTCGCTGCTCCTCCTAGCGCTGTAATTGTCTTCCCTGTCCCTGTTGCCATAGCTAGAATGCCACGATAATTAGCTTCCTGCCATGCCAGTAAAGCATCAACCTGGCGTGGTCTGAGGTCAACTTTGAGAAAGCATTGGGAAGGCTTATTAGAGCAATTTCTATGTTTTCTCCGACTAGGACCATACAGCACTTGCTTATTGGATAGTCCTGGTTCCCAAGTTGGGCGCTTCCCTGGGCAAAACTGGAGTAGCGATTTTGCCGCCGCTTCTGGAAAGCTTAAAACCTCTATATTCGGGGTTTGATCCTCCCAGAGTCTCTGGAAATTTTCTAACTTAGGCGATTTCTAGGAAAGACCTCACATACTTCTGACCACAGAATGTAATAGTGATGCATTGAATCTAACTCTGAGCATGCGTGACCAATTAACCTGGAATCAACTTGAAGATCTGAAATTTGCCTCCTCGAAAATGACAGGAGCCCGCCGCCGGGCTTTCCAGGCAGACATCGCCCTCAAATACTGTGACGGGAACCCCAATCTCACAGAAATTATCTTTGGCTGGGGTCGAAATACGGTGGCAACAGGTTTAGGTGAGAAGCGAACAGGCATGATTTGTGTGGGTGCTCAGTCGGGTTTCTGTGGCAGGAAACGTTGGGAAGACCTTCACCCAGAGGTCGCAGCCGCCTTACGGGAGCTTGCAGAAGCCCATTGCCAACAAGACCCCACCTTTTCCAGCTCAACTGCCTATACCCGCTTAACAGCGGCTGCCGCTATCACCCACTTGAGGGCGCAAGGATTTCCCCCAAGTCTGTACCGGCAAAGAGTACTATGGCCGTCGTCTTGAATCGGTTAGGCTATCGACTCCGCCCTGTCCTCAAAGCTAAACCCCAAAAAACTGCCGGAAACCGATGCCATCTTTGCCAACCTCAAACACAAAGACTTGAAAGACCATGACGGTACCGTCAAACGATTGAGCATCGATTGCAAAGCCACAGTTGAACTAGGGGAGTCCTCTCGTCGGGGCAAGACTCGAACCCAAACGAAAGCCTGTGATCACGATATGGGGAGTGGGCCAAAATATATTCCCTGCGGCATCCTAGAGGAGGACACCGATACGTTACACATCATTTTTGGCCATTCTCACAAAACAAGCGATTTTATGGTCGATAATCTCCAGGATTGGTGGAACACCCTGGCCCCCACCGAACAGCAAACCCTGCAGCTCATCCAGATCAAGTTGGATAACGGTCCTGAGAATAGTGGGGTACGCACTCAGTTTCTCAATCGACTGGTGGCATTTAGCGATCACATCGGCACCGCTATTCAACTCCTGTACTATCCGCCTTATCACAGCAAGTACAACCCCATTGAGCGATGTTGGGGGATTTTGGAGCAACACTGGAACGGAACCTTATTAACCGATGTTGATACCCTGTTGGGATGGGCTAGAACCATGACTTGGAAGGGGAATCACCCCGTTGTAACTGTGACACAGAAGATTTATGAAACAGGAATTTCGCTCACTAAACAAGCAATGAAAGGGATTGAGAAACGATTGGAGAGACATCCTCAGTTACCCAAGTGGGACATCCTAATTCATCCAATTTAGTACGGGGCTTCTTTTCAGGAAATCACCTTATTTGAAGCACGATCTTGCACTCGTTCGTCCCAGGATGAGAAGACATCCAAACATTCAAAGTTGGCTATGAGCGCACTGGAACTTTCATTTGCTGATCCTGTAAAGGCAACATAGTCATGCTCACTATCCAGGAAGATTCCTAGTTTCTCGTGATAGATACCCCTGCTACTGATCTTCTTTGGGATAGCTAACTTGATATCCAGCACTGCCTGTGATAACAGCCACGCTAGACAAGCAAGACGGTCTTTCACTATTTGCTCAAAGTCTTGCTCAAATTCGCGAACTAGAGCCCTTTCAATAATTTGCTCTCTCTCTTGTAATCCTCGCGTGATGGCTTCAATATCTTCATCAGATAGCTTTGGTGAGGTCACCAGCCGCATTCGACCGCCTGAACGAATAAAAGCGGTCAATCCCTGAGCCACAGATGCCATTGACGAGCTTGAAAAGAATCCTACCGCCCGATCGTAGACTTTAGCCTTTTCTAGGCAAGGGATGTAAAAATCTTGAAGGAGGTTACACCGATCACTCCGATATTCCCCCTGAATATCAATATCTTTCAGGCCCAAGCGAATCTTTAATAAATCAACGGCAACAAAGCTAGATTGCTAGTTTAATCGCTCATGATAACTTTTGGGTCAACCCTGTAAAAAGTTAATGATAGTTTTCATAATCCTAAAATGGCCAAATAAAAACTATTGATTTGACTCCATGAATTCAACTAGCACTTTTCTATACTTAGGAAAGCTAAACTTTTCACAAAATAAATTCACTGTTATTTCACCCTGAATTATTAGAATAGATCCTAAATTCTTTGATTTCCATTACTCATACATAAGCATATGTCAAGGTGGGAATGAGAATCGATTAGAATAGCTAAATTATTTAAGAGGCTGTTTGAAAACTTCTCCAGAATCCTTATCAAATATAGATTCAACCAACTACCTCGCTGCAAGCAGACGGGGTATGGAATACGATTTTCTCCCAAACCATAGATTTGGATTGCAATCCCATTTCTTCGCTGTAAACATCGGGGAATCTACCCTTACTAGATTGGAATCGTTGAAAGTCAGCTTTGATAAGAGTTTTCAAAGACGTTCCAAATTGTCCTAAAGAGTAGGAAGTAAATAGATCACTAGACTATGCTGAATAATTATCTATTTTCTGACAAATCCCTGTAAATTTTGATTCAATGATCTTAAGCTAGGGATCTGTATACGCTTTCTGGAAAATGCTTGGTTTAAACAGGAAAAGCGGTTGCAGAGCAATCCAGCGGTGAATGATGTTATGGTTCTGTACAACGTAGGTAGTTCCGGTGTGATTTGAAACCTCAAATACTTTTATCTTTTACAAGTTCTAATCATTTCATCTTTTACATGAATAAGTTTACTCTCTGTGCTAGATGTATCAGTTGGTTCCTCTGAGACTTTACTATGAGAGGTTAAAGGAAAGCAAAATAATCCACTCATAAAGATTAAGATTCCTAGAAGCATAAAGTTGCAATTTTTCACTTGAATTCTCCCTAAAATTGGTAAACTAAAAGCTAACCTATACCTATTGCTTAAAAATAAATCTTAGATATAGGAAAAAATTGAAGCTACAGAGACTTTAATGTCCTAAGTTCAGTCCGAAGCCATTCATCATTAATCTTGAGCTGTATTCTCAAAGCATCTGCCACAATTTTCTGACGATATCGAGGAAAGTTGGATTTAGGATCTTTAATTGCATCTTTAAACTCACAAAGCGCGAGTTTGGCTTTTCGTATATACATGTCTGATTCAGACTCCTTGAGAAGGCTGAACTCGCTGAAAAGATCAAAAATGTTCCAAACACCAAGTACGTTTGGACCGTCAGACCGAACAAAGGCTCTTCGGTAATAACTTACAGCTTGTCTTAGTACTAGGTCATCTCGGGTCTTGATAGCAAGCTCTTGATATGCTGAACCAAGTACACCATATAATTTGCCAACGTTATCTTTGTCTGTAAATAAAGGAAGAGCTTCTAACGCAATAGTGACTGCATCTGAATAACGTTGAAGTTGATCGAAACAAATCGCGATCTTGACCAAACAATGTTTGTAACTTAAATCCTGCTCAACAGGGACTCGATAAAACTGAATAGCTGTCTCATACTGCCCAAGATTTGCTACCGATTCTCCCTTTTGAATTAAGCTATCAGCTACTTCCTTCGCAAGCTTTGAGTTTGAATTGTTAAGCCTATCGGAAATTTGGTTATCCTCAATGGACTTAATAATATCTGCTGCCCTAAGACTTCCACCTTTAACAATCGG
The DNA here is from genome assembly GCF_000238775.2 of Acaryochloris sp. CCMEE 5410. Lineage (NCBI taxonomy): Bacteria > Bacillati > Cyanobacteriota > Cyanophyceae > Acaryochloridales > Acaryochloridaceae > Acaryochloris > Acaryochloris sp. CCMEE 5410. The sequence goes on from NZ_AFEJ02000003.1 coordinate 192,394, forward strand.
TTCAGATATAGACTCCAAGCTGATATTTAGTTCAAGCTTACCAAGTAAGCGGTATCCTGCAAAACCTAGGAGTCTTGGAATTTGCTGCCAGCAAACTTTTGCGTCGTATTGAATTTCTTTTTCACACAGGAGTTGACTTACAAAACTGTAAAGTCCTGCGCTTAAATCAGCTCGCAGACCATTAATTTTTCGATCTAACTTATTGGCAACCTCTGATAATGAAACGCCACAAAGCGCTCCACGAAGAAGAGCTTTATGAAGCTTAGTAAGCCTACCCCTATTGAACTTACCCAAATCTTTGTATAAAACAGGCAAGTCCCAGTAATTGTCAGCGTCCTCCCAAACAAGAGACAGTTCAACAGTAGACATAATAATGTATTCCCCCTTTTGCAACCCTAATCAACATGACAAGGTTGAATTATTAATTAGCAGTATAGCAATTTTTATAAATTAGGAAACAAACGATAATTGAATTCTATGATCTATGCCTAACAATAGTTAGTAATTTATTAGACAAACAAAATTTACTAAAATATTATTTGAAATAAACATATAAATTGGCTTGCTATTTGATCTCTCAATGACATAGGAATATCTTAAAATCAGGAAAATTGAAACAAATGAAAATAATAATACTTCGACTTAAACTAATAAAAGTATGTTGTTGATCTTATTTTTATGAGCTTTGCTTGAAGCATGAAAAAGAATTCTTTAATGTATCAAGGAAAGCTAGAATGAAATTTTCAATAACTCATCAAGTACGGCTCTATTCTCTTGGACTTGCAGCTACAATTGTTTCCCTAGTAACTATGAGTGATGGATCAACTGCTGAGTCTGCATACGGACCCAAAATAGTAAATCAACAGAAACTAGAATTTTCTGCTAAAAAAAGACATCCTTTTAATACACAATTAGCAAGGTTACCTATTGATCTCCGTGATCCTGACTTAAAAGTAAACAATATCTCTAGATCAAAATTTATTCAAAAATTATCCTTATTGAATCGTCCACAATTTGTTGCGAGAGCGATTACCCCAAATACATCTGATACAGATCCAGCAATTCTTGTACGTAAGGATAGATACCTTGGGCCAACTGAACAAAAAGTTTTCACGGTATTTTTTGGTAACAAAGATGGTACATTACCAACCTCTCCAGCAGAGCAGATTGATTGTAGCCGTTTACCACAAAAATCGTCTGGGGTTAACCTAGCAAATGTCTTTCGTATAGAGACAGAACGAAATGTTACTGGTGGTAAGTCGCGAACTCAGCTGATGTACGCCGATTCTGAGCATCCACTTTCATCAAATGCAAATTTTCGTGGTGAACTACAGTGTGACGAGTCAAATAATTCACTTTCATTCACGATCCCAGGTCGTCTGCTAGGGGGAAGCGAAGTCAAGGTTCATGCAATAGCTTATTCCAAGACTGGACTGAAAGCCCGTCGTACCTTTACTTTTCGAGTAGAGAACCCAGATGTGGTTATTCGTTTAACAAAAGTAAGAAATAATTCAGGGAAAAAATGGGATGTTCGAAACCCCATTAAACCATCTAAGAAGAGGGCGGACATCTATGTTATCACCCAAGCCAAGGTGAACACTGGAGTAACCATAATTGATCGAGAGAGAGAACCAGTCACATCCAGTCTTCCTCAGTTGGGAGTATGGAAAAATGTACCAAAAGATGCGGAGCGGCGTCCAAATGAAACGAGAATCTACAATGGTGAAGTAGGTTTAGGTTTAGATCTTGGCATCAGTGCATTTGATCACGATAACTATGATTTGGCACTTATAAACGCTAAACTTTGGCAAGCTTCAAGTGCTACCTATTGCCGAATTGAACAATATTGCCCTGATTCATTGCCAGAATTTACGGCTCCCCTTCACAAACGAATACAAGACAAGATTGAAAAAAGTAGCAAAGATGATTTCATGGCAGGTACAGACATAAAGCTTCGTCATGATTCAGATCCTGAAGGTAGCTCATTAATAGGTCGAAATTGGGGGTTAGATCCCATGTTTGGCCAAACTCTTAGTCGTGATGGATATGAAATTAATATGGGTAATGTGACAATATGGCTTAGGATCTATGAAGCTCAACCTTCTTGGACAAATCCTGAAGATTTAATTTAGTAACCTAAGTGCTAGACATACATCAAGGTCAATTAAACAGAAAATTCCCCTCCACGACTTTTTAATTTGGAGGGGATGGTTTTCAAAACGAAAGTTGCTCTATATGTTTAAGAGAGAGATGTTTTAAACTGATGTCTTGAACTAAGGGTGAATTCAGAATTCGAGATTGGTCCTTGGGTCTTATGCCGATCCTCCCAATCCTGGATCAGCAACTCAGCCCGCTGACTAAACACCTCTGCAATACCAAGGGCCATCTCTCCAGCGATCTGGAGCCGTTCCTACTGAGAGAGGGCTTGCAATTCTGGCAACATCCCATTCCAGAGTTGGAGGACGTCCGCTTGCTCCGGTTCATCTAAGGCAGAAGCCAACGTGCTAGCAAAATCTAGCTCAAGCTGTTTGAACATGGCGTTTATCCTTCAGCGGACAATCCGCGATCACACACTCAGACGGTTCTAGGCGAATCGGGGGTTCAAATTCCGTAATTCCGAATCGTTCTCTTAATACTCTCAGCACCTCTTTCAAATACCGATTGACTTGAGTATTGGTCATTCCCATACAGTGGACCGCTTCAATTTCCGCTAACTTCTCACTGCATTGCCAGACACTCACAGCAATAGCATGGAGATGGGCATCCTTGGGCTTCTCCTTGTAGAGATAGAGTAAAGCTACAGGTGGTGCATGGATGGGAATCGAGAGGGTTTCCGTGGTTACAACTAGTGCTTTTTTTAGTTTTTTTGCCTGGTACTGCGCTCGTAGTTTTTCGATGTTGTCCTTATGATGCCGATAATGAGATCTCTTCCTTGGGCAACGCCTTGGATTCCAACAAGCCGTTTCCGTACCAGGTCCGTGGAGTGAGATCGCACCTTTTTGGGAAAGCTTTGAGCATTCTAGGCATACCTTATTGATAGGGCGACCCACCTCAACCCACCTCCTGCCAGTTTTCCCTGGCCAGACCATCCACCCGTGAAAATTCCCGAACATTATCTGTAACCAGGGTGAGGTCATGAACCAGAGCAATGGCTGCAATCTGCAAATCATAAAGACCGATGGGGGTACCCTTCGCTGCAAGAGCTGCCCGGATCTGGCCACAGACTTTGGCAACCTCGTCATTAAACGGAATCGATTGGAACTGGCGACAGAAAAGCCTGAGACGTTCTAAATTGGCCCGTCGTTTGACACTTTTGTCAGCCCCATAGAACAGTTCCCCCTTTACCGGGGCGCACAAGCGAATATCAGCAGGGGTATGTTGCGCTAGACGCTTTGCAATTGCAGAATCCTGGTTTGCTTTCAGCAGTTGGACACAAGCATTAGTATCCAGTAAATAGGTCACGCCCAATCCTCACGGATCTCAAACTCGCCCTGATCGGATCGCGTCAACTCGCCCTCCCAACTGCCGATCACATCCGAAAAGAAACCCGGTTGCCATTCTATGGTGGTGGGGGCAGAGGATTCAGCCGGAGACAATAGAACCGTCACCTCTAGATCGGCATCCGCGAACTCCGTGGGCACCTCTAAGCGAAGAACGCCATCGGCACCGACATGGGAGCGAATCGAAATGGGTTGACTCATCGATCACCTAGTTCTCAAAAGACAACAATGAGGCGATGGCTCTGAAGGTCTTGGGTGAAACCCGCCTCTGAACTAGTGTACAAGTCGCCCCTCTGATATGACGTATTTTAATGTAATCTTTAATGTAAATAAGATATTAGACGCATATTTTATGTTCAGATTCTCCACTTTAAACAGAGGATGAATTCAAGTGGGTTCAGTGCTGAGGGGGGAGGAACATGCGCTGTTGGATGGCATTCCAATCTTTAGCGGACAGTCCACTGGCTTGCTTGCTGCAATCGATCATTAACTGGCAGGTTGAAAGGTATTCGGTGATAGCTTCCACTTCATCACGGGATAGATCAAGGTATTCAGCAGAGATATCCAGAGATGAGCTGATTATTGAGGTGAGTCCTTCGGGTGAAACCGTTGATGAGTCTAATGAATCATCTAGATATGAGATAAGAGATTGAAGATTGACATTTGCAATGAGCTGCTTGTCCAGAGCAACTGTAGCTCGGGCGCTGGTGCGGGTGAGGTCGAGGACGCTGGCGATGTCGAGGTCGCTTTCGATGTCACGGGCAATGTTGCGGGCACGGGTGTAGGCGATGTCGAGGTCGCTGCCGAGATCGCGGGCGAGGGCAAAAGTGAGGTCGTTGGCAATGTTGCGGGCACGGGCGAGGGCGCGGGCGTGGGTGATGTCGCGGGCGATGTCGAGGTCGCTGGCACAGGCGTGGGCGTTGTCGAAGTCGCTGGCAAGATCGCAGGCGCGGGCGATGTCGAGTATCAATAATAGTGTAAATACTCGCTTAATTTCATCAGAATAGTCACTAGCTGCATGAGATGTCTTAGCTTCAGCCAAGATTAGTAGTTCCTTTAACTTGGGATGCTCAGATAGCTCTTGAGTTTGTAATTCCAACTTTTCCAAGAGTCCGATCGCATTCCGTCCCATTAGCCCTGTCGCTAAGAAAAAGACTTCTCTCCATCGACTTTCAGTAGCATGTCTAATTAATTTATCCAGGTTATATACAACATGCTCAGCACATAAAAATTCTTGAAGAGTCAAATGAGAAAAGGAATAAACACCCCTGGCCCGTTCGACAAAAATACCCTGCTGCTCAGCAATGGCATCAATTACAGCATCTGCATCCAAATGTGTTGGGGCTTTGAGATTATCAGTTAAAAAAGTTGATATCTGCTGAGCTAAATCATCCTTTTTAAAGTACAGCCTATCGTCTTCAAAGCCTACATAGGCAATTTCAGCCAACAAGTCTTTTTCTAGTCGAGGATTTAAGTCTTTATAGATTTCCCAGCTTTTCTCCAGAACCTTTTCCTCAGCCCACTGTTTTAGGAGAATATTGAGTGCCTCAGTATAAAGTAGGGCGCGATCATTAGTAATTGATCTGCTTTGACGGTAAACAAGACATACAAAGGTTAGTAGGAGTGGTGTTTGTGAGAGTTCTTTCGTGCCAATACAGCTTGCATCCTGCAACTGTTGCCAGCAGTCAGCCCCATAGTCTAGTTTTTGCTTTCTAGTAAGGCTAGGGTTAGGGTCTGCAATAAACCAGTTGCTAATGAACTGGCGCATTTGTTCTTCATTAAATTCTGCGATGGCAACATTGCGAAATCCTTTGAAGTAGTTGTGATAAGCGGCAATGCGGCAGGAGGTAATAAATCGATTCTTAGCGTATTGATCTGATAAATTTTTGATAGCTCGGACCACTCGATTGGCATTGTCACTTGGTACTTCTATTAGATGACAATCAAGGTTGGCGGATGACGGTCAACCAAGTGACAACCTCATTGGCGTGTTGAAGAACATCACACAATCACACACTCTCTTTTCCCTTCAACCTGCATGGTATTTACCCGTCTGATTCCTTAAAAAAGACACTAGTCCCTCCTCACAAGATGGAGCACGCCTAGTGTCTGGAAAAACTATTGATGTCTATCATAGCCGGGTCTATATGAATGCACGTGAGCAAGGCTTGAGCCAAACCACCTCAGCCGAGATTGCTGAGATTTCAATTCGCTCTGGTCAACGAATTGAAGCTGGAACCCACCAACCTAACCGGGGTCAGCCTCAGAAGGGTCGCACGGTCCCAGATCCACTCGCAGACGTATGGGACAGTGAACTCGAACCCATGCTTCGCAAAGACCCTCGACTCCAACCCACCACCCTATATGAATATCTCCAGGACAAATATCCGGGTCAATATCCGCAAGTGCGTCGGACGCTCCAACGTCGGGTTCAAAACTGGAAGGTAATGCATGGTCCGAGTCCAGAGGTGATGTTTGAGTTGCGTCATGAACCAGGGATGATGGGGCTTTCGGATTTTACTGAACTCAAAGGCATAGCGATCACCATTGCCGGAGAACCCTATGAGCATTTGCTCTACCACTACCGTTTAGCCTATAGCGGTTGGCAGTACGCTCAGATCATTGAAGGGGGGGAAAGCTTTGTGGCCCTTTCAGAGGGGTTGCAGAATGCCTTGTCTGCCAGTGGCGGAGCCCCCAAACAGCATCGAACCGATAGTCTCTCAGCCTGCTATCGAAACACGGGGGGCAAACGCAACAAACCATTGACCCGTTTATATGACGAGGTGTGTGCGCACTATCATTTGCAGCCGACGCGCAACAATACAGGGATAGCCCATGAAAACGGCTCCATCGAGTCTCCCCATGGTCATCTGAAGAACCGAATTAAGCAGGCCATCTATCTGCGCGGCAGTGCAGACTTCAGCAGTGTGGCTGAGTACCAAGCTTTGATAGACGAGGCCGTTGAGGGGTTAAACCGCCAGTGCCAAGCTAAATTTGCTCAAGAGCAACCTCATCTGCAACGGCTGCCGAAATATCGCACCCCTGACTATGAGATCCACACTGTCAAAGTCAGTCGCAACAGCACCATTATTGTCCGCTGCATCCTCTACAGTGTGCCGTCACGCCTCATCGGGCGACACCTGGAGTTGCACCTGTATCACAACCGCATCGTTGGATATTTCGGTACCCAGCAAGTGGTTGAACTGCGTCGTGTGCGGGTCACTGACCCGGATAAGCGTAGAGGACGCAGTATTGATTATCGCCATGTGATTAGTGGACTCCATCGCAAGCCTCGCGCCTTCTTGCACTGTACCTGGCAGCAAGATCTGTTGCCGAATGCGGAATACAAACAGTTGTGGCAGCAGTTGAAAGCTCAGTTTCCCCTAGAAGATGCCGCTTACCTGATAGTGGAAGCCCTTTACATTGCGGCAACTGAGAATAAAGAACAGGCCGTGGCGCAGTATCTCACTACCGAACTCGCAGCGGGCACCCTCACCCTCCAGCGTTTGCAGCAACAGTTTGCCTTCACTGCCCACCCGGATATGGCAGAACTCAACGTTACCCAACACGATTTATCCAGTTATGACCAACTCATCATCCCCTACCCAGCCACGGGAGAGCCACCCCGCTCAACCCCAGACATCAGAGCCGACTCCCTACCAAAGCTTGACGCTACTTCTCAAGCGGCTGAAACTCGCTCACATGCTCGACCATTGGGAAGCTATCGAGCATCAAGCTGTGCAACAACACTGGTCCTATGCCAGATTTTTGCTCGAATTGTGCTACCTGGAAGCCGACAGAAGGGCGCAGGGTCGTCTCCAAAGAGCCCTCGCCGAAGCCCAACTGCCAAGCGCAAAAAGTTTTACCAACTTTGAGTTTGACCATTGCCCTGACTTTAATCCGGCCCCGTTAATGCAATTGGTTGAGGATACAGCTTGGTTAGAGCGAGCCCAGAACTGCCTGATCTTCGGGCCATCGGGGACAGGGAAAACGCATTTAGCGATTAGTGTGACCCGTCGCAGCATTGAGCTAGGCAAGCGGGCCAAATTCTTTGCTGCCACTGCGCTCGTGCAACTGCTGCAGGATGCCAAATTACAGCTACAGTTGCATCCGCTACTTAAAAAGCTCGACCGCTATGACTTGCTGGTGCTCGATGATATTGGCTATGTCAAAAAGTCGGAGGCGGAAACCTCGGTACTCTTTGAGTTGATTGCCCACCGCTATGAACGTAAGAGTTTGTTGATTACGGCCAATCAGCCCTTCAGCCAGTGGGATCATATCTTCACAGATTCGATGATGACGGTGGCCGCTATCGATAGGCTCGTTCACCATGGGGTGATCATTGAGGTGCAAGCAGAAAGTTATCGTCGGCAGGCTGCGGCCCAACGGAGCACTAAAGCAACCGCCAAATGACCTCTACAAAAATTTGCGATCGCTAGTTGTCATTTCGATCTGATGTTGTCGTTTTGATCACGGGTTGTCGCGGCGTCAAAACAGTGCGCACGAGTCACCAGGCATGATGGCAGAGATATTGCGTTCTTAAATAGTGGTGTTTTTGCCCCCTTACTCCCCCGACCTTTCACCCATTGAGCTATGTTGGTCAAAACTCAAGCAACTGTTGCGATCAGCTAAAGCTCGAACCAGAGGAGCACTTGATCAAGCGTTAAGCCAGATTATCAATGAGTGCATTTCCGATGATGATGCCCTTGGCTGGTTCGCTCACTGTGGCTTATTCATCTGAAAACCGCTGTAAGTGGGATATTTGTTGTTTTCACAGATTGAAATTTGGTGTCAACCCACCAACTTGGTTGTCGCCACCCGCCAAGTTAGGTTGACATTTAAGGTGATTTCCTGAAAAGAAGCCCCGTACTAAATTGGATGAATTAGGATGTCCCACTTGGGTAACTGAGGATGTCTCTCCAATCGTTTCTCAATCCCTTTCATTGCTTGTTTAGTGAGCGAAATTCCTGTTTCATAAATCTTCTGTGTCACAGTTACAACGGGGTGATTCCCCTTCCAAGTCATGGTTCTAGCCCATCCCAACAGGGTATCAACATCGGTTAATAAGGTTCCGTTCCAGTGTTGCTCCAAAATCCCCCAACATCGCTCAATGGGGTTGTACTTGCTGTGATAAGGCGGATAGTACAGGAGTTGAATAGCGGTGCCGATGTGATCGCTAAATGCCACCAGTCGATTGAGAAACTGAGTGCGTACCCCACTATTCTCAGGACCGTTATCCAACTTGATCTGGATGAGCTGCAGGGTTTGCTGTTCGGTGGGGGCCAGGGTGTTCCACCAATCCTGGAGATTATCGACCATAAAATCGCTTGTTTTGTGAGAATGGCCAAAAATGATGTGTAACGTATCGGTGTCCTCCTCTAGGATGCCGCAGGGAATATATTTTGGCCCACTCCCCATATCGTGATCACAGGCTTTCGTTTGGGTTCGAGTCTTGCCCCGACGAGAGGACTCCCCTAGTTCAACTGTGGCTTTGCAATCGATGCTCAATCGTTTGACGGTACCGTCATGGTCTTTCAAGTCTTTGTGTTTGAGGTTGGCAAAGATGGCATCGGTTTCCGGCAGTTTTTTTGGGGTTTAGCTTTGAGGACAGGGCGGAGTCGATAGCCTAACCGATTCAAGACGACGGCCATAGTACTCTTTGCCGGTACAGACTTGGGGGGAAATCCTTGCGCCCTCAAGTGGGTGATAGCGGCAGCCGCTGTTAAGCGGGTATAGGCAGTTGAGCTGGAAAAGGTGGGGTCTTGTTGGCAATGGGCTTCTGCAAGCTCCCGTAAGGCGGCTGCGACCTCTGGGTGAAGGTCTTCCCAACGTTTCCTGCCACAGAAACCCGACTGAGCACCCACACAAATCATGCCTGTTCGCTTCTCACCTAAACCTGTTGCCACCGTATTTCGACCCCAGCCAAAGATAATTTCTGTGAGATTGGGGTTCCCGTCACAGTATTTGAGGGCGATGTCTGCCTGGAAAGCCCGGCGGCGGGCTCCTGTCATTTTCGAGGAGGCAAATTTCAGATCTTCAAGTTGATTCCAGGTTAATTGGTCACGCATGCTCAGAGTTAGATTCAATGCATCACTATTACATTCTGTGGTCAGAAGTATGTGAGGTCTTTCCTAGAAATCGCCTAATATACTTCATCCAAGCCATCTAGGAGGATAAGCAGACTACCAGCTTTGAGAGCTGTATCTGTGAATTCTGAGGCTTCAGGAAAACCACAGGTTTCAAATTCTTGGACAATCGAGACTTTAAGGTTTAGTTCTTCGCTGGTAAAATTCTTTAGCTCCAGAAAAACGGGAATTTTGTCATGTTTATATTGACCATTCTTGCCGTGTAAGGCTTCAAGCCCTATCTTTCTAAGGTAAGTCGTTTTGCCGATTCCTGGCCCTCCCAAGACACATAGGGATGCTTCAGCATTAGCCACATCCATCCCGTTTTCCGGTTCACAATATTCCTGAGAGAATCCACGCCGATTAGCTTCACGTTGAGCTTTTTCCATATTCTCAACGGACACAAATGGCTTAACCGTCTCAGCATCCAGTATCCGCACTTTTGTAAAAACATCTTCTAAGGACATTGCTTTTGACATGCCCAATACCTGGATCTGTCCATGTCGCTTTAGATATGTCTCCATGTATTTCTTAGTAGGATCATGGAACTTGCGCTTTAGATCCTCCAATTTCTCAGGAGCGGCATCACCAGCCTTTTTTACTGCAATCTTGAGTACTTCTTGGAGCAAGAATTCAAGCATGGGTAAGGTGGGCTTGGCCTTCGGGAGGTAGGTTTGTCTTGAGAATAGGTGATATGTTGCTGACTATCAAGACAACAGTTCCAGCCTGCAACGGCTTATGGCTACTCCGAAGTCAAGCCAACTATTTTCTGAAGGGTGTTTAATGAACAAGAATTATGGGGTAGATATTCCTGAAGTCAAACTCATCACCTTTCCAAGGACGGAAGCAGATCAAGCATCGCCTCCGAAATCCATCCCTAGAGGCAGACCACCACAGATTCCCACGCCGATGGATATCCGATGGCCGATGGTTCAGGAGTTCCTACGTAACAGCAATTTATCTCCCAATTCCCAAAAGCTCTATGAGAGGGAGCTAAAACGTTTCTTGGGCTGGACCCATTTTCGATGGTCGGATCTGACGCTTCGGCACCTGGGCCAGTACAAAGCCTACCTGATGGAGCTAAAGGTCGCTGAAGGAAAGACGCTTTCCAAAAATAGTCTCAATAGTGCATTGACGGCCCTCAAAAGTTTCTTCAAATGGCTGACCCAGTTTCACCCGGAGCTATGCCCCACCAATCCCACCAAAGGGGTGAAGTTTGAAAAGGTGCCTTTGCCCCCGGCCCAGAATCTAACCCCGGAGGAAATGGCGCGAGTCTGGGATGCGATCGCACAGCGGGAACAGACCCAATTGCGTGACCTGGCCCTTGTGCAACTGCTCAGTCATAACCTTCGAGCGGGGGAAGTGGTAGCTGCCAATGTGGGGTCTTTTGATGGCCGCTTGATTAGTATTACCAAAACAAAGAATAACCAACCTCGGCTCGTACCCCTTTCAGCAGAGGGTCAGCGGGTGGTTCAGGATTATCTAGATTGGCGACAGGAACGAGGGGAAGCGTTATCGGCTGAGTCTCCGTTGATTCTATCCCACCACCAAGGCTGGGAAGGGCAGCGTCTCAGCTATCATGGGGTCTATTTCGCCGTGGAAGATATCGGCAGATTAGCGGAACTCCCCGATCTTCACCCCCATCAGTTTCGACATACGAGTGCGACTGAATATCTGAGAATGGGGTTAGACCCAGCCCATGCCCGACGATTAACGGGCCATACGGATGAGCGAACCTTTCGGCGATATACGGTGGCGGCAGAACAAGAGGCTGCAATCTCTGCGTTTTACCGGGCAGAAGCGGAGGGGCAACCCTTAGTCTATGCCCAGTCGTTGGACCGGAAGCAGCGTCAATTACTGGAGGCATTAGCAGAGATGACGGGGAAGTCTCCCCTGTACCAAGACGATTTGGATGAGGGGATGATTGATTTTGCTCAGCTCTGGCAGGAGAACTTATGGGAACTTGAGCGGTTGGTGGCTGATGTGCGGGCTTTGCCAGAAAAGCTAGGAATGGCAGGTTTTGTGACAAATGAACGACAGTCGATATCGCTAGAAGAACGGGTTCTGCGTGGCGAAATACCCACCGATGAAGCGCTAGGGCTAGATGCTGTCGTCGAAGAATCTTCAGACTGTCCCCAGGTAAGCTTTGTGGAGAGTTCTCTTCAAGTCGTTCATTTGGGCATGAAGCTATGGGTTAAGGGTAAGAAAAAAGGCAAAGTCAGGAAAGCGATTGAGGAGCGGGTGCTCGATCAGTTTCAGATGATTAAGCCAAAACCCAGGGGAATTCAATACGAGCTGATGTTTGTCTTTGATAAAGAGGATGACCTATCGCAGATTGTTGCCCAGATGCGCTGGGATATGGATCTACTGGCTGAGTTAGATGACTGTTCAGTGGAGGTGAAGTGGTTGGACGAGGTTCCTTGGGAGATGGGACAACAAGGTATTGCTACTGAGACAGGGACACCATTGAATGCAGTATCCAGCATCTATCAATTAAAAATCACGCTGTTGGGCGTCCGGCCCCAAGTCTGGCGGCGGTTTCAAGTCCCAGAGACGATGACACTCACCCAACTTCATTCAGTGATTCAAGTCGTGATGGGGTGGGAAGGTTACCATCTGCACCAGTTCTCGGAGAGCGAAGACGAAACTCTCACATTGGTGGAACTGCTCGGAGATGACCTATTCTCATTCGGCTATACATACGATTTTGGAGATATGTGGCAGCACGAAATTGAGGTGGAGAAAAGGTTAGCAAGTAAGCCTGGGCAAGACTATCCAGTGTGTCTGGTCGGGAAGCGGGCCTGTCCACCGGAAGACTGTGGTGGGGACTGGGGATATGCCCATCTGCTGAGGGTTCTGAAGAATCCCCGACATTCACAGTATGAGGAAAGAATGGAATGGGTTGGCAGCGATTTTGACCCGAAAGTGTTTGATCTGGAGGGGGTGAATCAAGTACTGAGGGAGCTTGAGGATGAGATAGTGGGGTACGACAATTAAAAAACAGTTGATGGTGGGGAATTTGACCTGGGATTTTCGAAGAAGATAGCGCTACATGTATACATTTATAATCTTAGATAAAGAGACAAGTATACTTCTAGAGGGGAAAGGCACAATCACAGATGCTCAACTTCTGGAGTCAGATTGAACCAAAGATACCGTAGGATTTTAGAAAAATTAAGTCTATATGTATACATTTATATTTATCGACAACTAGATAAGTAGACATTTATATATCGATTGTTTTATGGTGCATTTGAAATGAGGCAACAGGGACTATGGCCCCGACTTTATGAGCATTGACGCATCATGTAGAATCAGCAAAATGGACAATTGATTCTTTGTTGTAGACATGTATACATGTATAGAAAACGACGATAGTACACTTATATTCACATCTGCACTGCCACAGGTAGACATGTATACATATCTACCTGTATATTGACTATCGTCATCTGTATGGCCTTCAGCCACAATTGGTAAATAAGAAAAAGAACATTACCAAAGTTGAATTTACTTCCAAGCATGAGCCACGTGTATCTTTATCGACACTTCTAAGATTAGAAATGTATACATGTCGGCACATCTAAAAGTAGTTCAATATGAACCAATGAAAAACAAATATGTATACACCTATAAAATTCTTTAGGTATAAATGTATACATTTAGAGGAGTTAACATGAAGACAATATCTTTACTCTCACAAAAAGGTGGGGCAGGTAAGACGCTGTTATCAGTAAATTTGGCATCTTACGCAGCGAGCCAGGGGGAGACGGTTGCAATTATAGATATAGATGGTCAAGCCTCATCATGTGTATGGCATGACGAGAGGGAGGACACGGAGGAGCTGCCTGAAATATCAGTGATTAGCTCTCAGCCAAAAAGATTACCAAATGTACTCAAAGCAGCTAAGAAAGGAGGGGCTACGTTCGTTGTAATTGATACGAGTCCTAACTCAGAGGGTGCAACTTTAGAGGCTGCAAAGAATTCTGATTTTGGATTAATTCCATGCCGAGCTGCACTAGCTGATATCAAAGCTATTAGGAGCACTGTTGATCTGATCAAAATAGCCAATATTCCTGCTGGGATCGTGATTAATGCTTGCAAGACCAAGGGCTTAGCATATGACGCCCAAACAGCTCTGGGAGTTTATGGCTTACCTATCGCCGATGTAGTAATTGGCGATCGCACCCCCTTTAATCATGCCTTTACCAGTGGGCTGGGTATTTGTGAATATGAGCCAAAGTCAAAAGCCGCTAACGAAATAAGATTGCTTTACCAATGGATGTCATCAAAATAATTATCTACATGTATACATGTGGACTATATTTACTGTATACATAGTTAAATCATCCATATCTTAGCTAAATGCATATTCTCATTTACTTCTCCACCCCTTGGGAGAGTAACGCTAAAAACATCGGAGCATTAATCATGGCTAATTTGCAGGCAATAGAATAGCAAATCAACCAAGATAGACATGTCTACACGTCTACGAAGATTCATTTGGGAGTCGCAATTATTTCTACATGTGTACATATAAGAATATCTAAATGTATACATGTATAAGTGTTCAATTCTAGATAAGCCGAGGAAAACTAGAGTATGCCTACTAAAAAGAAATCTCTGACAAGCTCAATGCAAGCTGCAGCAGGTAACGACACTAACTTGCCAGAAGAAACTACCGAGCAAAAGTCCGCATCACAGCCCAAGCTCTCATCAAGTAGGGCACCTGTGAGAGAGGGGACTCGTGCCATTGGAGGGCACTTTGCACCGGAAGTTCTGAAACAGCTCAAGCTGATTGCATTGGAAAATGATACGACAAACCAAAAGCTACTGGGTGAAGCGCTCAATTTACTTTTTGCGAACTATGGAAAGCCGCCTATCGCATAGTCCGAATATTCACCCTATACGAGGTCAAGCCGATATACGTGTAAAAACTTGCGACTCATAGTTGGCACAAGCTCTAATACAAGCTCTTTTCTGACTCAATATTAAAGGTCGTTACCCATTCGTCTCCTGATCTCCGAGAGATAGCGATGCCATGAATTTCACGAAGATCTTTTTTGTCTAAGCCACGATCCTTAAAGGATTTTTTCATCCTGTCAGGGAGCGAAGATGTTTCAAGCTTAAAAGTCGCTTTGTATCTTGAGTGTATTTCAGGCTCGGTTTTAGTTCCAAGATTTTCAGTGTCTTCAATATCAAATTTAGACACTTTTAAATGTGCTCCGCTATAAACTAGAGATTCATCGTAGTTCTCAACGATTTCATTCTTTGATGGGCCGATTTGCTGGCTGCACCCAGTAAGGAGCAACAGAGCGATTAATGCTCGAAAACAGAAAGGTAATTTCTTCATACCTCACCCACAATCAAACCTGATTAAGTTCCACATTGACATTGAGAAAGACAGCAAGCAATAAAGAAATCCCTAAATCTCAGTAGATTTTAGTAAAAATGTACTTCTCTTATTGAGAAGTCAACTGATTCCCTGTGAATAATCAGCAAAATTTTCCTCCCCAGCCCGTTCACCTCTTCAAGCGCTGGGTAAATTTCCAATAGCTACCGAGAATCCTTCGGCAGATTTACCCAAGTTCATCTTGGGTAGCAAATTCCTTTGTGCCATGATCAGGTCGATCAATTCACAGGTACATACCCATGACTGAATCC
Organism: Acaryochloris sp. CCMEE 5410; assembly: GCF_000238775.2. NCBI lineage: Bacteria > Bacillati > Cyanobacteriota > Cyanophyceae > Acaryochloridales > Acaryochloridaceae > Acaryochloris > Acaryochloris sp. CCMEE 5410. The sequence goes on from NZ_AFEJ02000003.1 coordinate 207,683, forward strand.
AAGAACCTACCCAGATGGGCCAAAGCTTACATCAAAGAGATGAAGCAGCATCGGCCCAAAACCTATGCCCAATTTATGGAGGAGGGTGGCTTAGAAGAAACCGCTTTGTCCGTCCAAGAGAGTGCTGAGGCCGGTTAGTGTCCCGATTTATTCGCCATGGTTATTGAGACGATCATGCTTGGCATGATCTCTGCGTGAGACGAGGAAGAAAATCGCTAAACAGCTCTCCTCATTGGGGAAAGCACCAATCTCATCAGCTTTGGTTCGGAATTCTCGGAACAACCGTTCTAGCGCATTGGAAGTACGAATCAGCGAATGAATGGATTCATCAAAATCATAGAAACTCAAGGTCAGGGCAAAATCTTTGGTAAAGGTTCTGACCGCATCGGGTTCAAGGTCTGTCCATTTCTGTGCAAACACGAGCAACGCAACAATAGCTTCTTCCCAGTCTGGCGCTTTATAGATAGCATAGGCATCGTGTTTAATTTGTGAATACCGCAGCTTCTTGGCTTCAGAGTGGGACAGTTCTTGTCCTTGAGCATCCAGGTGTGGCAATTGCTCATAGCCCAAATGCCGGAGCATCGCTCGAACCTTATGGGTAATGCACCGTTGATGTTGCGCGAGGGGAAACAGAGCGCGAATTACCTTAGGTAGCCCAGTGGTGCCATCACTCACAATCAGCTTCACCAAATGGGTTTGCAATCCTCGTTGCCGCAGGTGCTCAAAGAACAGTAGCCAAGCTGCCTCAGATTCTTGGACAGCAATTTCATAATGGAGAACAGTTTGTGTCCCATTTGGCCATATCGCCATGGCCACTAAGATGACTCTGTCTTCCGCACGGCGTAGTTTCCGAATATGCCCAGCTTGGTCTTCCCAAAAGTCTTCAGACGCACATTGAACACTCGCCCAAACCCCATCAACAATCAAAATAAAAGGGGTTTTCTCAAGACGAGTCTGACGACTTTGGAGCATCTGCTTCTGGGCTTTAAGTGTAATCCGGTTAATGGCATTCACGGATAAGACTGCACCCAGGATCTCATAGAGAGCTTCTTGCAGATCTCGAAGCGATAAGCCCATGACATACAGCCCTAGGCAAAACTCTAGCAGGCTGCCAAGGGCTCGTTGGTAACGCTCTAAAATCTGCCACTCTCGGCCTGCATTCCCTTTCCGTAGTTTGGGAACGGACAGCTGAGTAATCCTGCCGTACTGGGTATCAAGGATCCGTTGATAGTAGCCTGAACGTCGAGGTCGATCCCTTGAATCTCTGATAGATAAGCTTGAACTTCTTCGTCTAGAGCTGACTCTACTGCGATCTGGGTGACTCGGTTAGCTTCAAGACGAAGGGTTGATTCTAGGGCTTCGTTAATAGAAGCATAGGAACTTTGAGATTGGATGCGGATAATCTGCTGCTCGCGTTGGGCAATGTTCATAAAGGAGTGCTCTGAATTCTCTATTATCAAAGCATTTCAGCTATCTCAGCCCATGGCGAATAAATCAGGACACTAACTGAGGCCGCTTATCAGCAGCTCGTAAAGCACTACATAAGTACAGGTTCAGATGCATCTTCGGCTGAAGCATTTGCTAATAGTGATGTGATGCGTCAGTACATCTGCATTGAACCTTCCCCGGACGAATTCGATGACGATGACGAGATCGAAGACTGGGATGAAATGTACGGGGGAATAGACGAAGAAGACATGGTATTTTCCGACAGGAAGGATGATGATGATGGCTGACAATTTTCGCTTCCCTGAAGAGGGATTTGATTACGCAGCGGGTGGGCCTAAGACCAAAACTCGTAATAACATCCAGGCGATCAGGCTCCTAAAAACAATCGAGCAAGAAGAACGGCAAGCCACCTCTGCCGAGCAGCAAATTCTAGTTCAGTATGTTGGGTGGGGTGGCATCCCCCAGATATTTAATCCCACACCAGATCCAAACTGGGCTAATGAAGCTGCTGAGCTGAAGGAAATTCTAGAACCAGAGGAATGGAACAACGCCTTTGAAAGCACCCTCAACGCTCATTACACCTCCCCTCAAGTCATTCAGAATATCTATCAAGGGCTTGAGCAATTGGGTTTTAGCGGAGGACGCATTCTTGAGCCATCAATGGGAACGGGGAATTTTTTGGGCCTGATGCCCAAAGATATAGCCGACCGCTCTACTATCACCGGAGTAGAACTGGACAGCATTACCGGGAGAATTGCCCGTCAACTTTACCCCAATGCTGAGATTTATGTTCAGGGATTTCAGGACACATCTCTACCCAAGGACTATTTTGATTTAGCGATTTCCAACGTTCCATTCGGGGATTACAAAATCCATGATCCAGAATTCAACCATCTGGATCTAAGGATTCACAACTATTTCATTGCTAGATCCCTCGATAGAGTAAGGCCCGGTGGACTAGTCACTGTCCTTACCAGCTCTGGTACCATGCAGGCCAAATCAAGCCATGAGTTTCGAGCCTACTTATCTGAGCAAGCAAACCTTGTGGGAGCCATGCGCTTACCGGGGAATGCCTTTAAATCGAATGCTGGTACTGAAGTTACAACCGATCTCATCATCCTGCAAAAATTAGGACCCGGCGTTGAACCCAATCATGAACCCTGGATTGATGTTGCAGATACCCCGGTGCAGGATGCTGAGGGTAACTGTCTGCAAACCAATGAATATTATGTTCGGCATCCAGATCGAATGCTGGGTGATATCAGTGACGACAAACTTCATCCGGGACGCCTAGCCTTGGTTGCGGATGGCCGGGATATGCCCCAGGCCATGCAGGAAACGTTTGCCCAATTCCCGCAGCAGATCTACCAAAAGCGAACGTATCAGGCAGAACCAGAGAATACATTAAGAGTAAAGCTACCCCCCGATGCCACGGTCAAGAATTTTGGTTATGTCGCTCAAGGGGATATCATCTGGCAGCGCCGAGGGGATTGGTTAGAGCCGACAGACTTCAAGGGCAAACGAGCTGAGCGAATCAAGGGGATGCTGGACATTCGCGATGCTGTCTGTCAGGTGTCAATTACTTTAAATACTTTGTGCAATTAGTTGGCCGATAAGCAACTTTGACTCTAATCACAATGAACCTTGAGATGAAGGCGCTATCTCATGCTTTATTCCAGCACTGTATAAGTTTCTGAAATTAGCGCTTTACTGCATGGAAAGATTTCTCAGAGCCATATCACAGAATTACATTCGATTTAGTGTCAGAAGATAGTTCAACAAGTCATCTTTTAGTTTGGGCGCATCCAGCTTTTCCAAAGGATAACCTCATACACGTTGCAAGCAAATTTGCTTTGAGCAGATTAGCGGCATTATCATAAACAGCCTAAGCAAAGCCTTACCTTCAGACTCACGACAATTACTTGGCTGAAGTAAAAAATCCTTTCTCTACATGAATTATATAGTTATTGGCCCTGCCTGATAAATATGGAAATATCAAGGTTATAGACAACTTTTTGAAGCCGATTATTGACGATTTGAAATGTATTTCCAGACCATTGAGACTTGCTGAAGTGCGTCCTACGGTCTAGGTAAGCAGGACTCTTCGTGATTAGGTCTACAGCAACCAGAGAAAAATCTGGTTTAGATATCCTTGCCTCCCACGTTTCTCCAATTTGCGGACCAAGACATCGAAACACATCAACACGCAGTTTTCTATCTCTAGAGAATCGGGAAAGTTTTAGCACAGCGATTTCTGCTGCATAGCCATTCGCCCGAATAGAATCGGCGGCCCGTTGAATGATACTGGAGTTACCAATAGACTTTGCAGCAACCATCATCGCATCCGTAAGTACTGTGAGGATATACTCTTGCTGTTCCTCGATAGCTAAGGTCATGTAATCTGCAACGTCGAAGTCTTCTATGCAGTATGAAGTTACGCCTAGAACGGTTGAGTGGAGGAGATCATCATTCAATTTCGGGCCAAAAATTGCCGAGAACTTTGCCGAGCCGTCGAGTACATAGTTGCGAGGAAGAAAGTGAAGCATCAATTCACAAACATGGTGTGCCGTAGTGCGGAAAGACCAATCGCGTTGATTGTTATAGGTCGTGTTACTTTCGCGTATCTCGATTTGATTGAGGTAAGCCATGACAGCAGATGATGATGACTAATTGGTATGTGGTGTGGATTGTGTATGTATGCTGTTTCCAAGTATGAGATGGAATAGGTGCTTGAATAAGAAGGAAGCTGATTACCAAGCTTCACGATGAATTTGCCTTGGCACGATTCGCAGCTGCCTGCTTTCTATAACTCTCAGCCTTGATCTCAATAATGAGCGCATGATGGACGAGGCGATCTACTGCTGCCACTGTCATCATTGAATCACTGAAGATGCTATCCCATTGTGAGAAGGGATGATTGGCTGTAATCAGTAATGAGCGCCGCTCATACCGATGGGCAATCAGCTCAAACAGCACAGAGGTTTCATCATCCGTCTTTTTGACATATCCAATATCATCCAGGATGAGTAAGTCAAAGCGGTCCAGTTTAGCCAAAGTCGCAGGGAGTTGTAGCTGCTGCTTAGCTACCTGAAGCTGCTGGACCAAAGTAATGGCACTGAAGAACCTCACTCGTTTCCCCAGAGTGATCATGGCCCGTGCCATTGAAATTCCAAGATGTGTCTTCCCTACGCCGCTTGGCCCGAATATCAAGCAGTTCTCTGCCCGCTCTAGCCAAGTCGGATCTTCGGCCAACTGCATCAGAGGTGCTGGGTTGAGTTGTTTACAATGGCTGAAGTCAAAGCTGGTAAAACTTTTTGCGCTTGGTAGTTGGGCTTCTCTTAGAGCCTTTGTTTGTCTGGCTTGTACCCGACGCTGCAATTCCAATTCGCATAAGGCAAGCAAGAACTGCGCGTAGGACCACTGTTCCTGGGTAGCCTGGTTTTCGACTGTCTCCCAATGGCTGAGCATGTTGGACAGTCGGAGTTGTTTCAAATGCAGAGATAGATTCTCGTAGGGGCTGAGTATGGTCGTCGGCGACGACGCTGGGGAGGAGCTGGTCATAGGGATACAGTGAATGTTGTTGGACATCAATCGGGGGAACAGCAGCGTCACTGAGTAGCTGGAAATGACGCTGAAGGTTGGCAAGGGTCAAGCTTTCTTGCTCTAGCTGCTGTTGGAGATAGACTTCAACAGCGGCTTCATTGTCTTGAGTTGCAGCAATATAAAGGGCTTCCACTATCAGACGAGCGCTGCTATCGGGGTCAAACTGGGCAGCAAGTTGATGCCAGATACTTCGCCAGGATTCATTGGGAAGTAGATCCTGTTGCCAAGTACAGAAGAGGAAGGCTCTGGGCTTTTTTCTTAACCCTTCAATGACATGGCGGTAATTGATACTGCGGGCACGTCGTTTCTTTGAGCCTTTGGGAATTCTCTTACGGGTGAGTTCAACCACCCGCTGAGTACCCACATAGCCAACCAGACGGTCATGATAAAGCCGGATGGTCAACCGCTTGCCAATCAGCCGAGAAGGGACGGTGTAAAGAACCCGGCATACGGTAATCGCACTGTGACAACTGACTTTGACGCTGTATTCCTTGTAGTCAGCAAAGCGATACTGGGGTAGGGGTTGCAGATGGGGGAGTTCTTGCTCAAACTTGTCACTACAGCGCTGATTCAGTTTGCTGACGACTGTTGCCAGGAACGTTTGATAGTCACTCACTGAAGCAAAGTCATAGCTGCCTCTGAGGTAAAGGGCTTGACGAAGACGACGCTTGAAATATCCATGAGAGCCTTCCACGGAGCCGTTCTCGTGGGCTATCCCTGTGTTGTTGCGAGTGGGCTGCATCTGGTAGTGAGCACACAGGTCTTCATAGAACTGGGTGAGAGGTTTACGACGTTTGCCTTTCAGATTCTTATAAGCTGCACTAAGGCTATCGGTACGATGCTGCTTAGGTACACCGCCACAGACTCTCAAGGCATTTTGTAAACCTTGGGAAAGGCCGATAAAACTCTCACCGCCCTGGATGATCTCGATATACTGCCAACCGCTGTAGACCAGTCGGTAGTGATAAAGCAGGTGTTCAAAGGGCTTGCCTGCGATGGTCACTTTGATCTTTTTGAGTTCAGTAAAATCTGACTGGCCGATTTCACCAGGAATGTGACGAAGCTCGAACATCACTTCTTTGGATGGACCGTTTTGGGCTTTCCAATCCGCTACTCGGCGTTGCAGCGTTCGTTTGACGGTTTGATATTGACCTGGATATTGCTCCTGAAGATAGTCGTATAAGGTGAGGGGTTCAAGCCTGGGTTCCCTTTGCAGCATTGGCTCCAGTTCACTGCCCCACACAGCAGCAAGTGGATCTTTGCGGGTACGCCATGTCCTTTTTGCTCCAGTACTAGAACGGTGTTGGCCTTTCTCTATGCGTCGGCCACTGCGCTCTGAAATACCAGCGATTGCAGAAGCTTGAGCTTGGGTATTGCCTTGGTCTCTGGCTCGGTTAAAAACGTCCACTTTGTATAGTTCAATAAGTTGACCACGCACTAGCGCTCCTCCCGTCGATATCCTTGGGAGTGATCTAGTGCTTTTCATGTGGCTCGGTCAATACAGGGGTAATTGACGCCAACTCAATCAGTGATCATGTTTTAAAGAGGCGATCTCATAACCGGTCAAGTAATTGACTTGAGCTTGGTTGTAATTGTCGCCTGACAGCTGTCCAAGACGTGTTCGACGTTCAAATCAGAGGGGGGTTAGATGATGAGCTAGGAATTGCCCAAGCCAAACTCAATCAGGTTTATGACCAGTTTGTTGCAAAGAACGGCAACCTCTCTGACTCAGGCAATAAGCGGGTTTTCAATCTAGACCCCGATGCTCAACTCATCTTGGCTCTCGAACAGAAGAATAAGAACACGGAAGCAATTGAAAAGACAGCCGTCTTTTCTCGTCGAACCGTGCGCCCCAAGGAAGTGAGGGCATCAGCAGAGACGAGCCAGGAAGCATTGGTGACCTCCCTCAATGAATACAACCAAGTCGTGCCGGGATATATGGCTCAGCTTGTCGGTGAGGATGAGGCGGTTGTCCTCGCAGATCTGCAACAGCAGGGATTGATCTTCAAAGAGCCAACGACAGGACAATGGCAAACCGAGGATCAGTATCTCTCAGGAGGCGTCCGTGAAAAGCTCAAGATTGCCCAAGCAGCCGTAGAAGGTGGAAATCCAGAATTTCAGGCTAATGTAGAGGCACTGCAAAAGGTTCAACCCCGTGATCTGGGGCCAGGGGAAATTGAGGTACGCCTGGGTTCTCCTTGGATACCCCCAGAGACCATCGCTGATTTTGCCCATGATCTTTTGCAAGTCCCGAAAGAAAGCGGCGGCATCACCGTCAACCACAGCTCAAATTTTGCGGTATGGAACATCAAGGCTAAGCCTTCTATTCAGAGCAATTCACATAATCTAAAAACCTATGGCACGGGTTATTACTCAGCGATAGAACTGATCGAAAAATCCCTCAACCTCAAAGATGTATCTGTTTTTTATAAAGATGCGGATGGGAAGTCACGGGTGGATCAGCAAGCCACCATGTCTGTACGGATGAAGCAGGAGCAGATCAAGGAACGGTTCAAAGGGTGGATTTGGAAAGATTTTGATCGGTCCCAGACCCTGTGCAAAATCTACAATGACCTGTTCAACGGCACGGTGATCCGGGAATTCAGAAACCCGAACCTGGAGATGCCAGGGTCAAGCCCCAGTATCACCCTGCGCCCCCATCAAAAAGATGCCGTTTGGCGATCACTCCAGTCTCCCACAACCTTATTGGCGCACGAAGTTGGAGCGGGCAAGACGTTCACGATGGTTGCCAGTGCCATTGAGATGCGACGGCTGGGCATTGCCAAGAAACCGATGATTGTGGTCCCCAATCACATGCTGGAGCAGTTCACGAATGAGTTTCAGCAGCTCTATCCCAATGCTAAGGTTTTGGCACCAGGGGAAAAGGATACCAAAGCATCCAAGCGTAAGGAATTGATGGCCCGAATTGCCACGGGGGATTGGGATGCCGTGATTGTTACCCATTCGGCATTTAAGCTGTTGCCCATCTCGAAAGAACAAGAGAAGGATTTCTATGTGCAGCAGTTGACGGAAGTCGAGTCCGTCATCAATGAGCAGGGAGATCGAAAGGGGAATGCCATCGTCAAGCAATTGGCGCGAGAGCGGCGCAAGCTACAAGAACGCATCGAGGCGATCACCAAAAGTGAGAAGCGGGATGATGGGGTGCTGTTTGATCAGCTTGGGGTAGATGCGCTGTTTGTAGATGAGGCCCATTTTTGGAAGAATCTAGGCCGCCCCAGCAAGCTAGAAAATATTACAGGTCTTTCCAATACCAATTCTCAGCGGGCAATGGATGGGTTTATGAAATGCCAGCTCATCCGTAAACAAGGTGGGCGCTTGGTGTTTGCGACAGGCACCCCGATCTCAAACTCCATTGCTGAGATGTACACGATGCAGCGATTCTTGCAGCCAGAGGCATTGGAGCGACAGGGGATTGGCAACTTTGATGCTTGGGTGGGGGCTTTTGCTGAGAAGGTCACGGCTCCTGAAATTGATGCCACAGGACGATTCAAGATTAAGACCCGGCTGGCTAAGTTTACCAATGTCCCGGAATTGATGACCCTGTTTCGGGAAACCGCTGACATCAAAACGACCGCACAGCTTCAACTGCCCGTGCCCGAGGTGGAGCGAATCACCGTCACGACTCAAGCCTCTCAGGTGCAGTTGAGCTATATGGAGCGGTTGATCAGTAGAGCGGAAGCGGTCGCTAGCCGTAGGGTAAGGCCGACTCAAGACAACATGCTCTTAATTACTACAGATGGCCGTCGATCCTCGCTGGATATGCGCCTCGTTTCTCCAGACATCCCCAATCACCCCCAGAGCAAGGCCAGCCAAGCCGTCACGAATATCCATAAAATCTGGGAATCCACGGCTGAAAATCGGCTCACCCAAATGGTGTTCTGTGATTTGGGCACTCCCAAAAAAGCAAAGGATGGTGGGGAAGGGCGCTTTAGTCTCTATGCCGATATCAAGGCTGGGCTGATGGCAAAGGGGATTCCCGCTGAGGAGATTGCTTTTATTCACGATGCGGCCAACAATCAACAGAAAGAAGAACTCTACGGCAAGATGCGAAAGGGGGATGTGCGTGTCCTGATCGGGTCATCAGAAAAATGTGCTGTGGGGATGAATATTCAGGATCGGCTGATTGCAGAACATCATTTAGATGCTCCTTGGCGACCGTCTGACATTGCTCAAAGAGAAGGGCGGATCATTCGCCAGGGCAACCGCAACAGCAAAGTCATTGTGATGACTTACGTCACCCAAGGGCGTAATGGGCAGCTAGGGTTTGATTCTTATAGTTGGCAAACCCTAGCCCGTAAAGCGGAGATGGTGGGCCAGGTGATGAATGGCGATCCAACTTTGAGATCGGTGGATGATATCTCTGGTGCAGCGTTGAGCTTTGATGAGATTAAAGCCATTGCGACGGGCAACCCTCTGATCATGGAGAAAGCCTCTGTGGATAATCGGGTGACGGAGCTTCAGCGGTATGAGCAAGCATTTTTGAATGAACGGTATGATAACCAGCGAGAAATTAAGGATCTGATTCCAGAGCGAATTAAAAATGTCACCCAACGAATCAATGCTTTAACCTCAGATATTGCGATTCGACAGGATACGAGTGGGGATAAGTTCAAAATCAAGATCGGCAATAAGACCCTGGACAAAAGACAGGATGCGGGTCAATTGCTCCTGAATATTATGGGGACTATCAATAAAAAAGATAAAAAGGGTGAGCAAAAAATCGGTGAGTTCGCAGGCTTTGACCTAATGGCTTTCATTTTAGATAGGTATAAGACTGCACTGAACTTGAGGTCGCCAAATGGAAATAGTTACTACATAAGTGGAGGTGAATCCCCTCTTGGTATCATCCGGTCAATGGAGAGCTGCCTCAGTAAGTTACCTGAGAATCTTGAAGGAGAGAAGAAGAGTCTAGCAAGAATAAATTCTGAGTTATCTGTACTTGAGGAGGGCTTAGATAAACCCTTTGAATATGAGACTGAACTTGAGCAGCAGCTTTCCCGACAACATGAAATCAATACGGAGCTGGGCATCTATAAAAGTGATGAGCAATCCATCACTGCGGAGGAAGATGAGAGTGCGGAGGTAGAACCGGACAAGGCCCAGACTGAAGGCGAACAAGACCCAGGGAAAAATGATCAGCTGATCGATCTCGATGATCTAGATAGCCTAGATGCCAACCTGGATTGGTTTGATGGTGTTGACGAAGAGGAAGTTTATGCCCCTAGTGAACCCACACCAGAACTAACAGCAGCATTGCAAAATCTGGGAACCTTCGCCCCTGATCCCAAACAGGAGACAGCGGAGCTTGAACCGTCCGTGGAGCCAGAACCCGATCTCATTGAAGCACCCCAAGCACAAGCCCCTGACAGCCCAGTTGAGGAAGCATCCACCCCGGAGATTCCTGAATCCATCATTGAAGGGTTAAAGGGTGCGATCTCAGAGATTGAATCATTCAATGAAGCGATTGAAGCGGGTCGATACCTAGATCAAACGCAGGGAGGACAGGGGCGCTATGAGTTTGAGTCTTTCGAGAATCGCTCCCCGTCCATCCACCAGGCCCAAGAGACGATTTCTCAGTTCCGGGCCATGTGCCCGGAGAAGGGGGTTGATGCTGAGCAAGTTCTGAATGATTTGGGATATGTGCCACCGTTGGAGATATCAGAGCAGGCCCAGGAGTGGATCAAGGAACCGGATGAAGCTCCAGAAGTGAAGGTAACGCCTGTTGTCCAGGGTGAGGATGAACAGATGTCTTTGCTCATCGACTCTCCTCAACATGAAGAAGAGATAGCATCTGAGATAGAGAATGACGAGCAGTTAGCTATGGATCAGAAGCCAGAAGAAACCAATGCACCAGAGCCGTCCCAAGCTCAAGAGAAACCCGAATCAGAGGTTGAGCAGGTTACCCAGAATATGGGGTAATTGAAGGGTCGCTGACACCAGACGCAACGAAGGCTGAAACCCTTTTTTAGTAAGGACTATGGGCGTTAAGAACTGTAAACCCCATTGACTTCCATTACCCTTAATTCATAACCTACACTTATAGTACAAAGACTTGCCTTACGCTCTAATGAATTCACTTTCATAGGAGCGTAATCGCATGAAACGGAAATGGCATCCAGAAGAGCTGCTTGAGCATTGGTCCATTCAACCTGACGAAGAACATTTGTTAGCCAGACGTCAAGGAGCGAATCTCCTAGGATTTGTCCTATTGCTTAAATTTTTTCAATACGAAGGTCGCTTCCCTGAACAGAAGTATGAGATTCCTCGTATGGCCATAACCTTTGTAGCGAGTCAGCTAGACTTACTGCCAGATCTGTTTCAGGACTATAACTGGCAAGGTAGGAGTATTCAAAATCACCGGGCCCAGATTCGCCAATTTTCAGGATTTCGACAAGCAACTGTGGCAGACCAAAATCAGCTATGCACTTGGTTAATGCATACAGTTCTGGGTCAAGAGCAGGATTATCATCATCTGAAATTGAGAGTCTATGACCAACTGCGCTCACTTCAAATTGAACCACCTACTCCTGCTAGGATTGAGCGCTTAATCCGGTCCGCTCAACGCCGGTTTGAGCGTCAGCTTTTTTCCTCAACCCTCAAGCAGCTGTCCAAGCAAACTCAGACTGAGCTTGATGAATTGATTCAAGACCCCAAAGTGACCCCAGGTAAAGAGATATAGCAGTCGCCATACTATTCAGGACGCTAGATTAAGGACATGCTCCATTGCTTCTCTGAGAGACCCAAAATGGTCTAATTGGTGACGGATGCGACTTTTAATCCAAGACCAAGACCGTTCAATCTTATTCAAGTCAGGAGAATAAGGCGGTAAATACCAAACCTCACAACCTGCTGCTTCCACCAATTCCTGTATTCGTCCTCCCTTATGAAATGTGGCATTATCTATCACCAACTTTTGCCCAGGTTTAAGCACCGGTATCAAGCAACGCTCTAGCCAAATTTCAAATACCGTCCGGTTGCAAGCTCCTTCAATCGTGAACGGGGCCATCAACTGCTTTGACCTTAAAGCTGCAATCATATTGACTCGACCACTTCTACGGCCAGTCTTCAAGGCATAAACCCGCTCACCTTTGGGGCCATAAGCGTAGTCATACTCATCTCGATGGTCCATGCCTGACTCATCCGCATAGACGATATCCTCTGGATCCACGGTACTCAAGCGTTCGATGAACGCTGCCCGTTTGTGCTCATCTCGTTCTCGGTACCCATACGTTTTTTTTTCGAGTAAATCCGATTTTCTGGAGGGCTCTTGAGATGGTTCGATCACTAATCTCTCCATCCCATAGTTGAGCCATCTGAGCTTGGGTTTTATACCGATGCTGATGGGCAAACGCTCGGAACTTGTCCCAGTCTGTGATTTTATGGCTATGGCCAGGATGATGGACTGGCTTGGGATGCAAATCACCCGTTTCCGCCTTGAGGTGTTGCCATTGGTTAATCGTGTTACGACTGATATGGAACAGCTCACTCGCCTCAGAAGGGCGCATCCCATCGAGCTCAATCGCATCTATCACTTTGCAACGTAGGTCGTAACTATAAATTTTGGGCATCACACAGGAGAAGGAATGAAAGACTTCTCTAGTTTACGTCCTTCTCAATATGACGACTGCTATACCAGATCCGCCCCTGAGTGCCTTAAAAAAAGATCCTGGACCCGTGGGTCTCAATAGCCTGCTTTCAGAAATCATCAAGCTCCAACGCCTCCGCCAAGTGGCTTTGCCAGATACCTTATTTTCTCATCTGACCCCACGAGTTCTGGAGTGTTATCGGCTCCGAGTGGAGACAGAAACCTTATCCGAGTTGAGGCATCACCCCAAAACCATCCGACTCACCTTACTCGCGAGTTTCTGCTGGCAGCGATGCCAAGAGATCATCGACAACATCATGGATCTGCTGATTCAGATCGTCCATCGCATTGATAGCCGCAGCAAGAACAAAGTGACGTCAGAGGTGATCGCTAAAGTCAAAAAAACGGACTCTCACACCCAACTGTTTTATCAGGTGGCCACTGCAGCCCTAGCCACACCAGATGGCTTGGTCAGAGACGTCATCTACCCCGTTGCCAGTGAGCAAACCCTGGAAGCATTTGTAGACTCCTATAACGATGGCGGTCAAACCTTTCGACAACTCCTACACGCCAGAATCCGTTCCTCCTACGGTCATCATTATCGGCAAATGCTTCCTGCGGTACTGGAAGTGATTGACTTTCGGTGCAATAACAAGCAATACCAGCCCATCCTGCAGGCTGTGGATTTACTCAAAGCCTATGTGGACACCCCCCGAAAACCTTATGCCTCAGAAGATGACGTCCCCATTGAAGGGGTCGTCAGTGCAGACTGGCAAGAGACGGTGTTAGGTCAGGATGAGGACCAGCCAGACAAAGTAGATCGCATCGCCTATGAGATGTGCGTCCTCAGGGCCCTGAGAGAGAAACTACGGTGTAAGGAAATTTGGGTCGCCGGTGCCAATCGCTATCGCAACCCCGACCTGGATTTACCCCAAGACTTTGACGAGCGGCGAGAGGAATACTACCAGGATCTGCAACAGCCCCTAGAGGTGGAAACCTTCATCACTCAGATCCAAGCTGATATGGAAAACGCCTTGACCCGTTTAAATCAGGGGATGCCTCACAACTCCAAAGTTGAGATCTTGAGTAAGCGTGGAGGACGAATTAAGGTATCCCCGCTTGAGGCACAACCGGAACCCATGAACATTCACAAGCTCAAGGAAGAGATCAACCAAAGATGGTCTTTAACGCATTTGTTGGATGTCCTCAAAGAAGCAGACTTTCGGATTGATTTCACCCAGCATTTCAAGAGTGCGGCTAGTCGTGAAATATTGAGCCCCCAGTCCCTGCGCAAGCGTTTGCTGTTGTGTATTTACGGACTGGGCACCAATTTAGGAATTAAGCGCATCGCTCATTCAGAAGCCGATGCAGGATACTTTGAATTGCATTATGTCCGACGCAAGTTTTTAAGCAAGACAGCTCTCAGCTGTGCGATTACGGATGTGGCCAATGCGATTTTCCGGATTCGCCTTTCTCATATCTGGGGAGAAGCCACCACGGCTTGTGCATCTGATTCTCGGCACTTTGAATCTTGGGACCAGAATTTGATGACGGAATGGCATGTTCGCTATGGCGGCCGGGGGGTGATGATCTACTGGCATGTCGAGAAAAAATCTGTGTGTATCTACTCGCAACTGAAGAAGTGTTCTTCCTCGGAGGTAGCCTTTATGGTTAAGGGTGTGCTTCGCCACTGCACGGAGATGTCCGTGAATAAAAGCTATGTGGATACCCATGGCCAAAGCGAGGTGGGGTTTGCATTTTGCTATTTATTGAATTTCCAGCTGATGCCTCGCTTTAAGGGCATCAACAAGCAGAAGCTCTACCTGCCGATGTCCGGGCAGAAGAAGAAGTATGTCCATCTCAAGGCGATTGTGAAGCGACCCATTCGTTGGGATCTGGTACGGGAGCAATATGAGCCAATGATCCAGTTCACAACCGCGATGAAGCAAGGCACTGCCGAACCTGAAGCCATTCTGAGTCGATTCACCCGCAACAACGTTAAGCACCCTACTTACCTTGCCTTGGCTGAATTAGGGCGAGCCATCAAGACCATTTTCTTGTGCCAGTATTTGCATGATGAAGCCTTACGGCAAGAGATCAATGAAGGTCTAAACGTGGTTGAGAATTGGAATAGTGCCAATGACTTCATCTTCTATGGCAAAAATGGTGACTTTGCTAGTAATCAAACGGCGATGCAAGAGCTATCCATGCTTTGCCTGCACTTACTGCAAATCAGCCTGGTCTATATCAATACTCTGATGATTCAAAAAGTACTTTCTGAGCCCACATGGATGAATCGTATGCAGGAAGAAGATTTGAGGGCGTTAACCCCGTTGTTCTACCTCCATATCAATCCTTATGGACGTTTCCGTCTAAACATGAGTGAGCGTCTGGTGATTGAAAACTTGGCTGCGTAGGGTGTGACAGCAATGAGATTGCTCTGTTGGGGCTCATCTCAGCGGGGCAACCTTTACTTCAATATAGAGTAGTACAGCGACAAAAAACACTTAAGATAAACTTATTGATAAGTAGCAAATTTGATCTGTTTTAGGGAGAGCTTTAGTTTGGTTGCGTCTGGTGTCAGCGACCCTTCAATTACCCCAACTGGACACGACGCAACCCCTGATTGTCCAGGGGGATGAAGAACAACTCTACCGAATGATCGCCAATCTGGTGATGAACGCGATTCAGTACACCCCTCGGGGGGGCGATGTGGTCATTCGACTCAATCAAGATAAAAAATATGCTTTGGTTGAGGTTCGAGATACAGGCATAGGCATCCCTGCCGAGCAACAGGCCCATGTGTTTACCCGCTTCTATCGGGTGAATCGCGATCGCAACCGCAAAACAGGTGGCTCAGGATTGGGATTAGCGATTGCAAGTGCGATCGCACTGAAGCATCAAGGCAAGATCACGGTTCAAAGCCAAGTGGGTCAAGGTAGCACTTTTATCCTGTCTCTTCCTCTCGCAACGGTATAACGCTGATCTTTCCTCACAGCTAAGACAGCACAGGTTAGGCCACCTAGAACAAGATCCAGTGTGCCATCTTCAAATTAAGTTGTTTTATTGTGGAGTTGAATAATGGCGGGCGGTAATGTCTCTGGCATTCTCGCAGTTTCCGGCTGACTTTCACCCACTGACGTGAAGATCAGGAATGCGCCCATCCCCGCCATAATTGCATTTTCAGCAAAACTGATGATGCCAAGTGGAGTCTTGGTATTCCCTCCTACACAGGCACAGTTCAACGCTAATTTATCGATGTACACAGCTTTGAAAACTGAAATGCCGCCGCTGGTGCCAATCAGTAGGGAACTAATTCCAGTGGCGAGAGGGGCCAATCCAGATAGAAAACCAAGACCGATGATCAATTCAGCAAAAGGATAAGCTTTTGCATAGGGCTTGAATCGTTTGGTAATCAGGTCATATTTCTCGAAGCTTTCGGCAAAGGAATCGAGATCCATTAGCTTCAGTGAGGCCAGCATGGAAAGTGAAACGCCCATCAGACCTGTCATCCCCAAGGAAGCTGCTAGAGCAATCAGTCCAGCAGTCGAAAAAACGGCGATGACAGGCGCGTAGGAATAGTCGGCTGATTCTGCTTCAACATCAAAGCGCTCAGCTAAGTCGGTGTAGCCGCCAATGCGCTCCTCGCCGAAGAAAATTTGAGGTGTAGTGGGAACATTGTGCTTGGCCTTGAAGGTCTCGACTTCTTCTTTGGATGTCAGCTTGTGGTCTTCAAACTCAATGTCTTGCTCATTGAGTAGGTTGATCGCTTTGAGTCCCCAAGGGCATTCATGCTCTGGCATGGACATTCGGTAGACTCTGACGGGTTCCTTGGTTGCAGTTGGCATTATTTTTCCTCGTGTTCAGATACCTTTTTCTCAGATCACTAACCTAAACCCTCTAGTTGACTAGAGAGTCAATTTCACTCACTGATCAAGCTAGCTTGGCTCTACGCAGCATTACGGCGTTAATCGAAACGATGACCGTCGATAGACTCATGAGTAATGCTCCCACTGCAGGCGAGAGCAGAAAACCCCAACGATAAAGCACTCCAGCCGCTAGTGGAATTGCTAGAACGTTGTAGCTGGTGGCCCAAAACAGGTTCTGGATCATTTTGCTGTAGGTTTTCTTTGCTAAATTCAGCGCTTTAACGGCATCAAGCGGATCGTCTTCAATCAGCACTAGATCGGCAGACTCAATTGCGACATTGGTCCCAGCACCTATCGCCAGACCCATGTTGGCTTCTAGTAGGGCCGCAGCATCATTAACGCCATCGCCAACAAAGGCCGTTGGACCTTCGTGTTTAAGCTCTCGAATCCGGTTGACTTTATCTTCAGGAAGGACGCGGGCATAGTAGCGATCAATGCCGATTTCTTCAGCAACCGTCCGAGCCACGGCTTCAGCATCGCCGGTAATCATGACCGTCTGGATGTCCATTTGCTTGAGTTGGTGGACTGTCTCCTTGGCCCGCTGGCGCACCTGATCGGCCATTGCAATTACGGCGACGGCCTGCTGTTCGTCCATGAGGACCACAGCGCTTTCCCCCCGCTCATCCGCTCGGTCTAGTCCTCTTTTCAGAGTCGCAGGGAGACTCACCTGCTGCTCACTGACCCATTCAGGACGACCAATGCGATAGAGTTTGCCGTTGACATTCCCCTGTACCCCTTGACCCGTGACGGTCTCGAAGTCGCTCATGCTAGGGATATCCAGCTTGTTCTGCTCTGCGGCTTCAACAATGGCCTTTGCCAGCGGATGCTCAGAAGATCTTTCTAGCGCGGTTGCGATCGCCAGTGCCTTCAGTTCGTCAAGTCCCTCAGCATAGATATTCTGAACGCCAAAGTGCCCCTCGGTGAGGGTGCCAGTTTTATCAAAGGCCATCGTTTGGATATCCTTAGCCCGCTCTAGGGAATCCCGATTTCTGACCAAGATGCCGTTTTTAGCCGCCAGTGCTGTTGAGTTGGCAATCACCAAGGGAATCGCCAAACCTAGCGCGTGGAGACAGGTAATCACCAAAACTGTGACGCTGCGGTTGAGCGCAAAGACTAGATCGCTAACGCTAAGCCAGACAATGAACGTGAGGGTGCCGGATGCGATCGCAATTAATGTCAGCCAGTAAGCCGCTCGATCTGCCAGGGCTTGATAGCGACTGCGAGACGACTGAGCTTCTTCCACTAAACGCATCATTTGGCTGATGGTTGTTTCATCCCCAGTGCGAGTGACCCGCACCTTGACGGAGCCTTCGCGATTTACTGACCCGGCTACCACTTCATCGCCTTCCTGCTTGGAGACCGGGCGTGACTCTCCGGTGAGGAATGATTCGTCTACCGCCGTTTTGCCGTCGATTACCTCTCCATCATTGGGAACCTGTTCCCCAGGCCGAATCAAAATCACATCCTCAGCTTGAATTTGACTCACTGGGATATCTTCAATCTGACCGTTCCGCCACCGATGGGCCTCTGACGGGACTAGCTCTGCTAAGTTCTCCAGCGCTTTGCTGGCTCCCTGCACAGAAGCCATTTCTACCCAGTGTCCCAGGAGCATGATGTCTACGAGAGTGGCTAGCTCCCAGTAGAAGGGTTTGCCCTGCAGCCCCAGCGAGACAGCGAGGCTGTAGACAAACGCCACCGTAATCGCCAGCGCAATCAGCGTCATCATGCCGATTTGACTTCGCAGTTCTGACCAGGCTCCCTTTAGGAACACCCAGCCGCCGTAGAAGTAGATGGCAATCCCGAAGATTGGGTTAATCCAGTTTGAGCCAGGGAAACTGATAGCCTGATAGCCAAGCCAGCTTTGGAGCTGCACTGAGAAATAGAGAATGGGGAGCGTCAGCACTAAGCAGATGAAGAAGCGGCGCTTGAAAATTTCAGGACTGTGGCCTGCATGTTTATCGTGACCTCCGTGACTCCCGTGGCCATGATGGTTATGGGCGTGATGATGGGTGTGCTCTGATGCGTCGTTGTGGTGATGTGCCCGAGTAGAGTGAGCCATAATATTGCTCCTGTACGGCATTCGATGACAACAGAGGTTGCTGTTCTGACTTCCGCGAGAAACAGTGACCTGAAATTAACGTAAACGCTCTAGCTGACTAGAGGGTCAAGGATTCCTATTTAAGGCTTGAAGAAAAGTCTGGTAGTGGCCTTGTTGCAGGCGTATCTACCACACCATTATCTCGAATATCGGCAATCAACCAATCCATCTCTTTAATTTCCCTGCGCTGCGCTTTGATAATTTCATCTGCCAATTCACGAACCCGCGCATCCTTAATCTGAGCACGTTCACTCGTCAGGATGGCAATCGAGTGGTGAGGAATCATGCCTTCCATATAGTCCACATCACCCACCGTAACCTGGCTACGCACCAGCCACAGTGCGGCTCCGAACAGCAGAATCGCGATTGAAAAGATGGCGATGTTCCTGTTTTTGTTTTTGTACATGTTCAGCATGAAGGCCAACATAATCACCATCATGGCGGCACCCATAATCAGGGTCATAAAGACCCGCGTTTCGCTGAACCGAGCATGATCGAGAATTTGGTAGGAGTGCAGGTACATCAAGAAGAACATCGTCACAATTGAGGTGCCAATCATGGCGAAGAACTTGATGTAGTTCCCCTGCATTCCTTTGTGATGGCTTGCTTCTGTGTGGCTTGCGATCGCGCTATCTCTGGTAGTCATTGGATTGTCTAGTAACAGTGATGTGACAAAAAGGCTGAAAGTCCAGCATCTTACTTAGCGACACTGGCAATTTGACGGTAAGCGTCAACGGCGCTGCGGCAAGCTTGAGCGCACTTTTGGCAGTGTTCCATTTCGTGTTGTTCACACTCTTGAGCGCAGGCTTCACAAATTTCGGCGCAGGCTCTAGCGAGGTGGGCAACAAAGTAGGAACCGCGAACCATGAATGTTGCCGCTGTGCGGCAGATCTCAGCGCAGTCCAAACAGATGCGGGCGCACTTCGCCATCTCTGCTTTACCGACGCAGGCTTCGGCACAGTGTTCGCACTCCACCATGCACTTTATGGCTTCATCAAAGCTAGAGTGATACTCTGTATGATTGAGTAGTATAATTTTCTCCCTTGCTCGACGTTTGGGGCAAAAATCGTCGTCATTAGCACTGTAGTTTTCTAGCTGTACAGATGCGTCTACCAGAGGCTAGAAAGGCAGAATCTATCGAATGTAGTAGGCCGGTAGAAACGTGAGATTATCTCATACCCCTTAAGCTGGAAGGTAGACAGGACAACTAAGTAACTCAGCCACATCCCAAATTTTATCTGTCAAGTTCATGGCCATCGCAGGGGTGCGGGGCTGATACAATCGCTTACCTTGCGGAGCATCCAGTCGTTGTCTCAAACTCCGATGTTCTCGCACCCAGTTATAGACACAGCCACTCAACCAAGCCAATGCCTCCCGCGTTTTGGGTCGATGAGCAAACGCCAACGATCGCCTCACCTGATGGGGATTCATGCGCCGTGCCGTGGCATTAAAACGCTCGACAGCTGATGTGTTTGGCTGGTTGTAACCGAGCGCTTCGAGACCTTCGTTAATCCGACGCCAAGACCCATGGGCTTTATGCAGGTCTACTTTAACGAGCTTCTTGCCTTGTCGATGCTTGACGACTTGAACATGAGCCAAGGTCCGTGGCACTCGATATCGAAGCTTGGGAAAGCGTCCCGTTGAGCCCTGACGGGGGGGAGGTATGCCTCGCCAAAGACCTCTGGGAACTTCTGGGCATAGGTCGCAGCCCCATCGGTCATCAGCAGTAAATTCTGCGGATTGCTCAAGCGTTCAGCGCTGTGCTGCATCAGATTGAGCATCAGCGACTCATTGCGCTCCCCCACTTCGAGGGCAACGATGAACTTACTCGCTGGGTCAATCGTGACTGCGTCCCATAACTGCTGGTGTTTGTCTTCCACATACCCATGACGTTCGTCCATTTCCAGTGTCTTGCACTCCAGGGCCTGAGCTTGAGCTTGATGGAACCGTTGGCCATGTCGGCCACTTTTGAGCGCGAGTCGGCGCACTGTCCCAGGCGTCGTTCGCGTCAAGCGAGCAGTCCCTTTGAGGGAATTCCCCTCGCTTAAATGTTCGGCTATGGAAATCACTTGGGCTTCAGGGAGCTTGCAGTTCCACAGGGCTGTATTTTTGCGTTCGCTGAACTCCTGTCCACAGTGACTGCATCTGAGATAGCGGATCTGGTCCTTTCCATACACTTTGCGAACGGTCAAATTACTCTGCTGAGGCATACCGTAACTGATGCACTCGGAATTGACACAAGCCAGGTGTTCAAGGGGGAGTCTGTGGCTGTTGGTCATCGGGGGGATTCGTCTACAACCCTTTATTAAAAGGCTATTCCGTCCTAGGGGTATGAGATAATCTCACGTTTCCACCAGTAGGCCCATCTCATCCTGATTTCATATTTGTATGACAAGCAGATGATCCTTCTGAGAAGAGTCATATTTAAGATGGATTTAGGCTAAGCAAAGAACATATGCTGCAGACTCAACAATAAACAATGTCTGAAATGGCCAAAGTTCTGGCATGAGGCCACAGCACCTCATTGAGTTACGAATTATTAAGTGTAAAGTACAGATCATCTTGATCTCATTTTTGCTTGGCACACTCAACTTAGTGGGAACCTAATCTGACAATAATCAGTAAAAATATATGAAGCTCTTGTTCGCCACATTTTGTATGGAAAAAATTCGCTTTTCTTTCAACAAGAGCGATATTCATTCTCATGTAAAAAAACTAATCAAATACATTTTTCCTGTTTATAAATGTGGTCTGAGACCTCCCAAAAAATCATTCTTAAAAAACTTGGAGGTATGAAAATGTCTAAATCACTTCATAAGCGCTTAATGGGTACTAGTTTGTTACTCCTAGGTGTCGTTGCTCCGTCCATCATGTTGGCCAGCCCTTCAACCGCTGTTCAGTTTCCCGATGGTAGAACAGCGTTTAACTCGCCTCCACGCTTGATCGAAGCTGAAAGCAGCTATACTCAACAAAATGTGCCATCCACTTACTACTTCACCCTCAAAATTCCTGCCAATGCTGGAGAACCGCTCAAGGCAATTAAGATTGCCCAGCGAGAAAACGTAGAAACTATCAGTTATGGAGGTAATTCGACCCGTGCATTTCAAGGAAGCAGATGGGCGCGGGGGACTCAGTTCTCTTTGACTCCGGTCGGAGGATCGACTGAGCCAGGGGCAATGACCGTGGTATTTGACTCACCTGTCCAGCCAGGAGAAACGATTACAGTTGCCCTCAAGGCGAAGAATAATCCCACATTTGGTGGAATTTACCATTTTGGTGTGACTGCTTATCCAGCAGGAGACAAGAGCATAGGGCAGTTTCTTGGCTATGCCCGACTGAGCTTTTACGCTGACTAGAGTACTGTTAGGAATTCCACGAAACAGGGGAGAATGCAGGCGCTTCTAGGAAGCTGACTGATAGATAGAAGACTTCAGTACTCTTGCTGGTTTGACCCACAGTCTTCCCATGCTTCACCAGCAGTGTTTTATTTACCTCAATCATCAGATACCTGGGGAAGATCCTAGAGTGTCATGTCGGATTAATGCTTGCAAACAAGAGCTGAATCTATCTTCAAGAACTTTTGTGATGATTACTTGACCCTCTGGTTAACCCGAGGGTCTAACCTAAAACTCATTGAGAGGACGTGAACCATGTTTAAGATGCTTCACTACAAGATTCTGACCACCACAATGGTGGCGGGTGCAGTATTGTCACCCTTGGTCGTCTTGCCAGCTCTGGCCCAGACCAATCCCTCGACTGGGCCAATGATGACACCTGAGAAGCCAATGACGCCTGAGCAGATGCGTCAGCACCATCAAGAAATGATGGGGAAGATGCAGCAAATGATGGGACAGATGCAACAACGCATGGCACAGATGACCCCCGAGGAAATGCGTCAGCATCATCAACAGATGATGGCAAATCACCAAAAGATGATGGAGCAGATGCAGCAGATGATGGGGCAAGTGAAACAGAATAACGCTGGGGCAAATCGGGAACCAGGAATGATGCACAACCACAATTACAAGCCGGGACAACGCATGAGTAATCCTCCCCAAGGGCAGTAGTTTTTCTCCGTGAACAACAGGCTTTTATTACGGGAGCAGATAGAAAGGTTGGTCATTATGACAATAAGCCATCTCCGACTAAAGAACATCGCCTGTGACTTTTGCGCTGATGTTATTGAGCGGGCGGTTTGCAGTCTGCCCGGTGTTCATGAATGCTTGGTAAGCACGGAGTTGAAGCAAGCCACCGTCCAGTACGCTCCTCAGTACATCACGTTAGAAGCGATTCAGAATGCTCTAGTAAAAGCAGGGTATGAGGTTGAATGCCTCGATAAGTAAGCGGTTGCTACTCAAATGTGATTCTGTCTATCTGACTATCTGAATTGAACAAAGCCTGATTGCCCCTTAATGTCAGAAAGCTATGGAAACCAAACATCTGCAGTTGAAAGGCATGAGTTGTGCGTCCTGCGCCAACACCATTGAACAGGCGATTCGGACTGTACCCGGTGTTGGAGAATGCAGGGTTAACTTTGCCACAGAGCAGGCCACTGTTCAGTACAATCCACAGTTCACAACCCCAGAAGTAATTCAGCAAGCTGTGGCCGATGCTGGTTATGCTGCTCAGACTATCGCGGATAACACTCCCGAAACAGAAGATGCTGAGAAAGCTACCCGTGAGGCGGAGCAGCGGGAACTCACCCGCAAGTTAGTGGTGGGCACTGTCCTTAGTGTGCTGCTGGTGATAGCTGTCTTGCCCAACATGACTGGGCTAAGCCTGTCCTGGATTCCATTATGGTTGAGTGACCCCTGGATGCAATTGGTGCTGGCAACCCCTGTACAGATCTGGGTCGGTAGCACTTTCTTTGTGGGGGCTTGGAAAGCCTTCAAGCATCATGTTGCCAATATGGATACGTTGGTTGCATTGGGTACAGGCGTGGCGTACCTGTACTCGTTGTTTGTCACGGCTTTTCCTCAAGTCTTGCTGGCTGAGGGGATTCAACCGGCAGTCTATTACGAGGTTGCCGCCGTGGTCGTCACGTTAATCTTGCTGGGGCGATTGCTGGAAAATCGGGCTAAGGGCCAAACCTCAGAGGCCATTCGCAAGCTGATGGGTCTGCAGGCCAAAACAGCCCGCGTCATTCGTGCCGGAGAAGAAATGGATCTGCCCCTAGCAGAGGTGATGGTTGATGATGTGATCGTCGTCCGTCCCGGTGAAAAAATTCCGGTGGATGGTCAAGTGATTGATGGATCTTCAGCAGTGGATGAAGCCATGGTGACCGGAGAGCCTATCCCTGTCACCAAAAGAGTTGGAGATGAAGTGATTGGAGCCACAATCAATAAGACGGGTAGCTTCAAGTTTCGGGCTCAACGGGTGGGTAAGGATACAGTGCTGGCCCAGATTGTTCAGTTAGTCCAGGATGCCCAAGGCTCCAAAGCTCCCATCCAACAATTGGCCGATCAGGTGACGGGTTGGTTTGTGCCGGTGGTTATTGCGATCGCGATCGCAACCTTTTTGGTTTGGTTCAATACGATGGGCAACCTGACACTGGCCCTGTTAACCACGGTCGGCGTCCTGATTATTGCTTGTCCCTGTGCCTTGGGGTTGGCCACGCCCACGTCCATCATGGTGGGTACGGGCAAAGGGGCTGAAAACGGTATTTTGATTAAGGATGCCGAAAGCCTAGAGCTAGCGCATCAACTACAGGCCATCATTCTGGATAAGACGGGGACACTCACCCAGGGCAAACCCACAGTGACCGACTACGTCACGGTCAAGGGAACGGCCAACCATCAGGAACTGGTCCTGCTGCAGCTCGCTGCAACCGTGGAACGGCAATCGGAACATCCCCTGGCCGAGGCTGTAGTTCACTATGCTCATGCGCAGGAGATTGGCCCACTCCCAGACGTGCAGCAATTTGAAGCAGTTGCGGGCATGGGGGTTCAAGGAATGGTGTCCCATCGATTGATCCAAATCGGGACGCAGCGTTGGATGGACACGCTTGGGATTGATACGACACCACTTGAGCCCCAGCGCCAAACTCTGGAAGCCGCGGCCAAAACCACGGCTTGGATCATTGTTGACGGTCAGGTCGAGGGGCTGATGGGAATTGCAGATGCCCTGAAGCCGACCTCTGTGGAGGTGGTCAGAGCCCTACAGCGGATGAAGTTAGAAGTGGTGATGTTAACAGGGGATAACCGACAAACAGCGGAAGCGATCGCCCGTGAAGTCGGCATCAAACGAGTCTTTGCCGAAGTTCGCCCCGACCAAAAGGCCGCGCAGGTGAAATCACTCCAGGCCGAGGGAAAACGGGTGGCCATGGTCGGAGATGGGATTAATGATGCCCCGGCCCTAGCCCAGGCTGACGTGGGGATTGCGATTGGGACGGGGACTGATGTTGCGATCGCAGCCAGCGATATTACCCTGATTTCGGGTGATCTGGGTGGCATTGTCACCGCCATTCAACTCAGCCACGCCACCATGCGCAACATCCGCCAAAATCTCTTCTTCGCCTACATCTACAACGTATCTGGGATTCCCGTTGCGGCGGGGATTCTCTATCCTTTCTTTGGATGGCTGCTCAGTCCCATGATTGCTGGAGCCGCGATGGCCTTTAGTTCGGTTTCGGTCGTGACCAACGCCCTCCGTTTACGGAATTTCCAGCCTACTGTTCACTGAAAGAAAGGGTGAAAAACAATGAACCATACTACGACGGATCAGTATCGCAGAGCGCTAACAGTCGGTCTGGCACTCAGCCTCATCGGTGAACTCATCCCATGCTTCCCAACCAGAATTGAGGAAAGTTGATTATGTCGCTGAAACACAAGTGTTGGAATGGTCTGTTGAGTCTAGGACTCTTACTGGGCATCGCCACAGGTGACGCCGTTGCCCAGCCCTCAGAAACAACCTCAGAGCCAAACCAGTTTCGGCGCGTGGAGCTGCCTCTTCCGCTAAAAGTCGGTGTCACACTGGGAGGAATGGCATTGATTGGCCTAGAGCTATGGTGGTTTCAATTTAGTAAAACGAAGGCCCAGCAAGCAGAGGTCCACCAGGGGGTTCAGGAGATTGACGTGACCGTCGATGGGGGCTACGAGCCCAGCCGGATTGTGGTGCAGGCGGGCCAGCTGGTGCGGCTGAACTTTTTGCGCAAAGATCCCAGCAGTTGCCTTGAGAAAGTTTTACTCCCAGATTTTCATCAGTCCGTCGATCTGCTTTTGAACCACACCACTGCTGTAGCAGCAATTATAAATTCAAAATCTTGGCAAGCTAGGTTGTAATCGTTGAGGATGTATTCATCCACTTGCAGAGCCCCAGACGATGAATGAAGGTGTTCTAAATTTCCCCCTCTTACTGCACTGGCTACATCAGCTCATTGAGCAACTCGATGATCCACGTCAACCCAGTAATGGCACCAAATTTAGCCTCAAAGATATTGTATTAGGCGCATTTGCTGTCTTCTTTATGCAATGTCCTTCGTTTTTGGAGCACCAACGCCAAGTTCATAGTCGTCATGGTCGTGACAACGCCCAAGCCCTCTTTGAGTTAGCAGAACTCCCCACGAGCAACCAAATCAAGAATGTTTTGGACTTGATCGCGTTTCGTCTTCTGTTTCCCATTTTCCATCGAATTTATAGCGTTCTCCTACGACGAGGTTATCTAGAGCAATACAAGGTTCTAGGTGGGCATCTGTTGGTAGGGCTAGACGGCAGCGAGTATTTTTCCTCGAAACGGATTTGTTGCGATCAGTGTTCTACTAAGACCCATCGGGATGGGAGTGTCACCTATACGCACACCGCTGTATTGCCCGTCCTCGTTTGTCCGGGGATTGAACATGTCATCTCTCTGGCCCCAGAGTTCATTCGTCCTCAAGATGGTGCACAGAAACAGGATAGTGAAACCGCTGCGGCCAAACGATGGATCAAGGGTCATGCTCAAGGGTTTGACGGAGCCAAGATTACGGTTCTTGGCGATGACCTCTATAGCCGTCAACCGATGGTTGAGACTTGTTTGGAGGATGAGTTGAACTTCATTTTTGTCTGTTTGCCCTCCTCCCATCCAGAGCTATATGAATGGGTGGAGTATTTAGAAGGTATTGGAGACGTTGAGCATCTAGAGACTCGGGGCTGGAACGGTCGCTATCACGAAATTTGTCAGTATCGCTATTACAATCGCATCCCCCTGCGTGAGGAGCTGCCAGCGGTGATGGTCAACTGGTGCGAAGTCTCTGTTACCCGTGCTGCTGATGGAAAGCCTATGTATCACAACGCGTTCATTACTCACCATTCCATCAATGACCAAAGTGTGGCCGAGATTGTCAGTGCTGGACGTGCCCGATGGAAAGCGGAGAATGAAGGACACAATGTCCTCAAAACCAAGGGGTATCACTTAGAACATAATTTTGGTCATGGTCAGAAGAACCTTGCTGCTGTGCTGCTGGTACTCAATCTGTTTGCATTCTTATTTCATACCGTTTTGCACTTGGTGGACTCCACTTATCAACGCATGCGAAAGCAACGGGGAACCCGACAAGGCTTCTTTCACGATATTCAGACTTTGACCAAATACTTGCTCTTTGACAGTTGGGAGCATTTGCTGCAGTTTATGTTGGATGATCCAGAGCCTCGAATAGCAGCGGATACCTCTTAAAATTTTGAATTTACAATTGCTGCTGCTGTAGAGTTTACCCCTCAACAACCAGGAACTTATATCTTTCACTGCGGTATGAATATGTTTCGAGGCACCCTTGATGTGCAAGACCGTGAATAGGCCACCCCCCAACAGCATTCACAGATAAATTCAGCATCTGATCCTAAAAGCCCATAGATACTCAGGAGACTGCCATGATTAAACACAAACACTCTCTGGTGCGATGGCGATCACCCGAGGGAATCGCCCTATTGGTATTTCTAGGAATTATCACCTTTTTTCTGGTGACTGAACATCTGGCGCATGTGATTCCTGTCCTACCCTGGCTTTTTCTTCTCGCTTGTCCGTTCATACACTTATTTATGCATGGCGGACATGGTGGGCATAGTGGTCATGACGGACATGGTTCACCTGATAAGGGCGGCAGAGATCCTTTAGAAGGAGGTCCAAGATGAATTATCCCGCCTACGGCCTCTGGGCCCTGGTCATTATCAACTCTCTCGTTTTTATTATTTTTGCGTTTAGCTTTACTAAACCCAATAGTCCCCGTGATTGGCGATCTTTTGGTGCGTTCTCGGCCTTCATCGTGGCGTTATTCACTGAAATGTATGGATTTCCCCTTACTATTTATCTGCTTTCGGGTTGGTTGCAAAGCCGTTATCCCCAACTCGATATTTTGTCTCATGAATCAGGACATCTGTGGCATACGCTGCTGGGCTGGAAGGGGAATCCACATTTTGACCCCCTTCATATCCTCAGTAATGTTCTCATTATCGTAGGCTTTATTCTTATATCCTCTGCCTGGAGAATTCTCTATACAGCTCAGCAACGTCACCAACTGGCTGTCAATGGTCTTTATGCTCGCGTACGCCACCCACAGTATGACGGTTTTGTATTGATCATGTTGGGTTTCCTCTTTCAGTGGCCCACGATCTTAACCTTGTTGATGTTCCCAGTATTGGTGTGGATGTATACCCGATTAGCCTTAGTAGAAGAGCGCGAAATGCGTAAAGAGTTTGGGGATGCATATCTTCAGTATGCATCCCAAACCCCCGCATTTTTTCCTCGTTTTGGTAAAAGAGCTCCACATCGTCAAAACAAGCCTGATGAATTGTAGTGAAAATTCTCATTGAGGAGATGAACTCGCTCATCCAGCGATGGAAGAAACAAAAAGATGTGAATTTTCCCTTTATTCATTCCTTAAAGTCCACTATTCATTAAGGAGCCAAAAATGAAAACGGATTATCTAATTGTAGGGAGTGGCTTATCAGCATTGGTGTTTGGCTCACTGATGGCAAAAGCTGGAAGAACGGTTCGAATATTAGAGGCCCATGAGTATCCAGGGGGGTATGGCCATACGTTTACGATGGCAAAAAAGTATCGATTTAATGCCCAACTTCACTATGTATGGGACTGCGGTGAAGGGCAAACGGTCAATCGAGTGCTCAAAAAGTTAGAGTTGGACCAGGACGTAACCTTTGAACGATACGACCCAAATGGGTTTGATCATATGCGAATGCCGGGATATTCGTTGGATATTCCTTCGGAACCGGAGGAGCTGATCAAGCGGTTATCTGAATTATTTCCTTCCCATAGCGATCGTATTCGCCAGTTTGTCTACGAAGTTGAGAAGACTGGTGCAGGATTAAAAAAACTGTCACCTCCCTTTCACCTAAGAGAACTGCTCAATCATTCAGGAGAAGTGTTTTGTGCTGTCCAATATCTCAACAGCACACTTCAGGACGTATTCAATAAGTTTAGATTGCCCCAAGCCGCCCAAACATTATTGGCTTTGCAATGGCCTGATTTTTTACTTCCTCCAAATCAACTTTCATTCTATGCATGGGTAGCATTATTCAGAGGTTACCAAGCGGGAGCATTTTACCCCACCCAGCATTTTGAGCATGTCATCAATTCGTTAGTCAAGGTGATTGAATCACACGGAGGTCAGATACTCCTCAACCATGAAGTTATGAATTTTAGAGTCACAGATAGAACTGTCACAGGTGTTGAGGCCATGAATCTAAGTACCCATCAAACTCATGAATTTTCAGGCAATCATGTGATTTGTAATATAGATCCCCAAACCGCCGCAAAGATGATCGGAGAATCTCAGTTTTCCCCGTCTGTTCGTCAAAAACTGAAGTACGACTATTCGGCATCGAATTACATGGCCTATTGTGTCGTCAAAGATCTGGATCTCAGAGACTACGGGTTTGGCAAATGGAATCTGTCTCATACGGGGCATGAGAATCTCAATGAAGCTTTTACACAGATGTATGAGCGTAATGACTATTCCAATCCTAGCTTTGCGATTACCACACCGTCATTGTTGACAGAAGTCGGGAAGGATTGCCCTGAGGACTGTCAGATTGTTGAATTTCTTACCGTTGCTAATTACGACTACTTCAAACAACTACGGCAAAGCGATCACAAAGCTTATGGCCGAAAAAAGGAAGAAATATTAAATGCCATTTTGGATGTTGTGGAAGAACACTATATCCCAACTTTTAGACAGCACATGGTTTTCCACATCACAGGTAGTCCTACAACCAACGAACGCTTCTGCTGGAGTCCTGCAGGCAACTCCTATGGTTCTAGTTTGACTCCAAAAAATATGGGTTTGGGACGGCTGAATCATAAAACATCTCTGAATCATTTTTCCTTCTGCAATGCCTCATCTGGTTATCCAGGATTTGCACCTACCTTTTGGACGGGAGCATTGCTCTATCAACGCTTATCTGGTGACGTACTTCTAGGTAGCGCTTAAACAGTCGCTTCTTTATTATTCCTTTCTAAAAAAAACTAGGAGTTAGTGATGAAAATTGCAGTTGTTGGCGGTGGTGCTGCTGGCATGGCCACAGCCTATCTACTCGATAAACAAGGTCACCACATTACCGTACTTGAGCATCAACCCATATTAGGTGGACATATACGAACGCTCAACAAAAATGTGAAGCCTAGCCAATTTGAGTGTAATGAAGTTTTATGTCACGAAATTTTGGAAAGTGGACCGCTTGAATTTCCGAGCACATTTCACAACTTTGTCGATCTCATGCAGGAGCTAGGGGTAGAACTGGTACCCGTCAATATCGGGTCAGAGCTATTTCCCCAAAATGGCAACAACTTTTTATCTGATGTTGCGATAAAGAAGAACTTCAAAGGCATTAAACGACTCATTGAATATCTCCGATATAGTAGCCTCCATATCCGTTCCGCTGGATTATGGCTACAAACAAAATTTGCTGAGATGGAAGATTTTTACGATCAGCCACTGTCCAAATTTCTAAAAGATGATAGTACAAGCAGCCTTTGGCTCAAGTTGCTGACCATGTATAGCTACTCGATCCCATTTGAACTCATCGATGATTTCCCCGCAGAATTGGCAATACCGATGTTACGTGATTACCTTGCCGTTAACTGGCTCAGGGTAGAAGGTGGTGTCTATACCTACATCGAAAAAATATTGGATCGCTTTAAAGGCGAGATCTTACTCAGTGTGGAAATCGTTAATATTACCAGATGCTCAGATGGAATTAGTGTTGAGCATTCCAGAGATGAAATTCAAGAATTTGATAAAGTCGTTTTTGCTACTCCACCTGACCAGGTAATGGCACTTCTATCTGATCCCACAGATGCTGAACGCAGACGATTTTCAGCTTGGCAAGCTAATCATGTAACTTCCACAGTTCATACAGATATAACAATGTATGATAAATATGGCATCCGTCAACCATCAGAATTTGATTTTTTCCAGACAGATACGAGATGGGGCTATAACGGGTGTCTAAATCAACTTTGTGGCCTTCCTGCTTCAGCAAAGCATTATTTCTTATCCTTTCAATTAGAAGAACTCATTGCTAAGGATAAGATTGTTCATGTTCAGAAACACCACACTCCATTGTATACAACGGAATCCTTCCGATATCGAGATGAAATTGTAGACACGAATGGAGAAAACAGTACCTATCATGTAGGAGCCTATCTCGGGGATGGTCTTCATGAAGGCGCAATAACTTCCGCCATGAAAGTTGCCAACATGATTGGATGATTATCGGTGCAGTGATAAATTTTTTCATAATTTTTGAAGACTCAATATTCTCAAAAATTAAGAGGCATTATGGAGAACATATAAATGACTGATTCTCTACACCATCAACAAAATACTCCAGAGAAAGATAATATAGCTAAGACCTATCAGAAATTAGCTAAATATTATGATTTTCTTGGGGAAAGACTATTGGGTTGGATATTTAGCCCCTTTGGCTTCTTTAATTGTCGCAAGCTAGCGATCGCCTCCCTACAGCTTCATCCTGGTGATACTGTGATCGATCTATGCTGTGGTACGGGTTTAAATTTTCCTTTACTTGAAGAATTAATTGGTCCCGAGGGTAAGATTATTGGCGTAGATCTCACCGCCGGTATGCTTGCTCAAGCACGCCAGAGAGTAGAAACAAATCATTGGCAAAATATAAACCTTATTCAAAGTGATGTAGCAGACTATTCATTTCCTGATAAGGTCGATGGGATTCTATCAACATGGGCTATTACCCTAGTGCCTGAATATGAACAGGTTATTCTGAAGGGTTGTGAGGCACTCTCCCCTGGGAAAAAGTTGTGCATTTTGGATTTCAAGAAGCCAGACAGTGGTTTATCACTTTTTGCTCCATTTTTGTCCTATCTTTTTATTCGACCCTTTGGGGGAAATTTGAAAATGGCTGAACGTCACCCTTGGGAAACGATACAAAAATACCTGACGAAGACTATCTTCGTTGATTTAATGATGGGCTTTGCATATTTCGCTGAGGGTGAGAAAAAGTAGAAGGAAATAATGAGTAGTACTCGAAAAGATCCAGTATGTGGAATGACTGTTCAAGTTGATAGGGCACTATCTGCTTTCTACCAAGAACAGGAAGTTTCCTTCTGCTCAGAACTTTGTCGCTACAAGTTTTTTGAAAATCCAGAGGTCTATAGTAAGGCACTGATTACAAAAGGCTTTGAAGAACTAAAGGAGAATCGACAGATTGCCTATTTCTCAATGGAAGTTTCGGTAGGTTCTGCTATCCCAAACTATAGTGGCGGCCTCGGCGTTCTTGCAGGGGACACCTTAAAGTCCTGTGCTGATTTGCGCGTCCCTATCGTTGGAGTGAGTTTACTCTATCACCAGGGCTATTTCGAGCAGGTGCTCGATGACTGGGGGAATCAGGAGGAAAACCCTGTGCATTGGGATCCAGATCGGTTTTTACGCCCTTTAGAAGCAAGTATCGAAATCACAATTGAACAGCGACGGGTTCAAGTTCAAGCCTGGCAATACGATATCGTTGGCGTTGGTGGATTTGTTGTCCCCTTACTATTTCTGGACACAAGGATTGAAGGAAATGCGGAATATGACTGCACGCTAACTGACTTCCTTTACGGCGGAGATGAGAAATACCGATTTGCTCAGGAATATCTTTTGGGCATCGGTGGAATTAGAATGCTGGAGGCTCTTGGCTATCAGGGTATCGAGCGATTTCATATGAATGAAGGACATGCCAGTTTGCTGGTTCTGGAGCTGTTAAATAAACAGCATCGAGAAGAAACTTCAGACTGGGACTATAACAGCGTCAGAAGTCAGTGCGTTTTCACAACACATACCCCTGTACCTGCAGGACACGATCAATTTGGATACGATTTAGTCCAATCTGTTGGAGAAAAAATTGTGCCTTTGAACGTACTGAAGATGTTGGCTGGTGGCGACTCCTTAAATATGACGGTATTAGGACTCAATCAAAGCCATTACGTCAACGGTGTGGCCAAGCGTCACGAAGAAGTCTCTCAAAAAATGTTTCCAGCTCAACCTATCCATCACATAACCAACGGAGTTCATTCATGGACTTGGACTTGCGATAGTTTCAGAATTCTTTTTGATCGCTATATTCCGGGCTGGAGCAACGACCCTGCCATGCTCAGGCACGCGATCAATATTCCTAAGACTGATATTTGGCAGGCCCACATCACGGCTAAAACTGAGCTACTTGAATTAATTCAGACGCGAACTAACCATATACTGACAACCAACACTTTGACGATTGGGTTTGCTCGTAGAGCGACCTCCTATAAACGAGTTGATTTAGTATTCTCAGATATAAATCGTCTTAAAGAGATGGTTGGGAAAATAGGGCGGCTGCAATTTGTGTTTGCTGGCAAAGCCCATCCAAAGGATAGTTCTGGCAAAGAACTGATTCGCCGAATTTTCAAGGTAGCCGATCAACTAAAGGGTGAAATCTCTGTTGTTTTTATACAGAACTATGATCTAGATCTAGCTAGGGCATTGGTCTCTGGCGTTGACCTCTGGCTCAATACGCCACAGCGACCATTAGAAGCCTCTGGCACCTCTGGGATGAAAGCAGCCCATAACGGTGTCCCCAGCCTTAGTGTTCTGGATGGTTGGTGGATTGAAGGGTGTATTGAGGGCGTGACGGGTTGGTCAGTAGGTTCACGAGAACCGGATACCTCAAATTCGGAATTGCTCAATTTGTCGGATGCGGATGACTTATACCAGAACATAGAGAACCTCATTGCACCCATGTATTATCGCGAGCGAGAGCGGTGGATAGATGTAATGCGGCAGTCCATTGCTCTAAACGCTTCTTTTTTTAATACCCATCGGATGGTGCAGCAGTATGTGACGAATGCGTATCTATCTCGTTTGTGAGCAGTTCTCCTGATTTGGAATGCAATTTAAATACATCGGAGCAGTAAGACCATGATAAATAGTAAGAAAACTAATTTGCATCAAAAAAATCATCATAGAATACATCAGCAGTTACCCTTGCTGTTGAATACACAAGCCCTCTTTATTGCAACTGCTTTGATTACAGGAATGGTTTATGCAGTTTGCTACTTATTTATTGTGCTGAAACCTCAGACAACCATGCAGTTTTTTAGCTATATTTTTCATCTAGACTTAACTAGATTTGATCAAGTTATAAATTGGTTGAGTTTTTGCGTAGGGTTACTCTTTTGGACTTTTGGAACAGCTTTTTATGTATCATTAATAGCCGGATTATATAATAGACTTCTATCTAAGTCAAGAATGCTAACATTTAGAAAAGTTTCAGGGCCTAGAATCACTAAAAAGTAGGGGCTGCCCTATACCAACATTATTTTTTCAATACTTTTACTATGGTTAATCTGTAATAATATAGTCCAATAAAGCAAGGAACTATCCTGAAAATTTCCAAATACATGACCAAAAATACATGAATATTTAGAGTGCTTGATATGTCATAAGACCACAAAAGTAGACGAATATATACAAATTCATCCTGGCTATTGAGAGATTTAAGGGATAATCAAGTTTTGTCAGTTACAGAGTCTTCAGATCCTCAAATCGATGTCTCTAGTCTCTATAGGAATTTCTGAATCATGCTACTGATTTAAATAAAATAATGCTGTAACAAGTCTAATAATCTGTTTTTGAAATACCCTCCGTAGTATTTTTGTTTTCCATGAGTATCATTTTCTCGCCACTTTTTTGAAAGTCTTTTCTTGTCTCTATTACTCTTTTACATAAGATACTGAAAGATCATTCTAAGAATAAGGTTGGAGTTATGCAGCATCAACATCATCACGGACACAATCAACATTCTCACGGTAGTCACGGAGGACACGATAAGCATGCGGGACACAGTCCCGAAATGTTCAAAAATCGCTTTTTTATCTGTCTAGTCCTCACCATCCCCGTACTTTACTTTTCTCCTGCCTTTCAGGCTTGGTTTAACTATCAAGCTATTCAGCTTCCAGGCTCGAACTGGATCAACCCCATCTTGGCGACCGTTATTTACTTTTATGGAGGTTGGGTCTTTATTCGAGGTTCGTGGCGGGAAATAAAAGGAAAAATCGGCATGATGACCTTGATTTCTCTAGCCATTACCGTTGCTTTTGTCTATAGTTTGGCAGTAACCATCGGTTTGGAAGGGGAGCCATTTTTCTGGGAATTGGTCACCTTAATCGACATCATGTTACTGGGTCACTGGATTGAAATGGCATCAGTTCAGGGAGCCAGCCGTGCTTTAGAACAATTAGCCAAGCTAATGCCTTCGACAGCGCATCGACTGATAGGCAGTGAGATTGAAGATGTCCCTTTAGAGGAACTTCGAGAAGGAGATCTGATCTTGATTCGTCCTGGGGAGCAAGTTCCCATTGATGGGGTTGTTGTTGAAGGTGCATCAAGTGCTAACGAAGCTTTCCTCACTGGGGAATCTCGCCCGGTGAATAAACGGGAAGGAGATGAGGTTGTGACTGGGGCAGTCAACGGTGAGGGAGCCTTAAAAGCGGAAGTGATTCGGACGGGAGACCAGACTGCCCTCAGTCAGATTATGCGTTTGGTTGAAGAAGCCCAGAATTCGAGAAGTAAGTATCAGGTTCTGGCCGACAAAGCTGCTTATTGGTTAACCTTGATTGCCATTGCTGTAGGAACGTTGACCTTTGTAGTTTGGCTATCAACTGAAGAAGGACTGGTGTTTGCGATTAATCGAACGGTTACCGTATTGGTTATTGCCTGTCCCCATGCCCTTGGATTGGCGATTCCTCTGGTGATTGTCAATGGAACTGCAATCGCTGCTAAAAATGGGATTCTCGTCCGTAACCGCGAAGCTTTCGAGCGAGCTAAAACGATTAAGTATGCTGCTTTCGATAAAACTGGTACTTTGACAGAAGGACGGTTTGGCGTACAGCGAATTTATACCGAAGGCTTAAGCGATGAGCAAGCTTTGGCAATTGCTACAGCATTAGAGTCTCTATCAGAGCATCCTCTAGCTCAAGCAGTTGTGGAAGCAGCCCACCAGCTAAGAGTACAATCACCTACCGTCAATGATTTTAAGGCAGTCCCTGGTATGGGGGTAGAGGGGGTTATCAACGGCAAAACCTACCGAGTTGGACGACCAGAGTGGCCCAAAGATCTAGGTTTCTATTTTTCTTCTGAGCTTGAACGGGGTTTGGCAAAAGCAGAATCCAGGGGTGAAAGCGTCATTGCCTTGATGGATGAAAATCAAACCCTAGCTTTGTTCGCTTTGGCAGATCGGGTACGTGACAGTGCCAGAGAATTAGTTCACAGTTTGGACTCGATTGGCGTCCAGGTAGCAATGATCACAGGGGATGCTAAAGCAGTGGCCCAGGCTGTTGCCACTGACTTGGGTATTAAACGGTTTTACGCCCGAGTTTTGCCCCAGGATAAAGTCCGAATTGTCAAAGAATTAAAGGCTGAAGGAGCCACCGTCTTTACAGGGGATGGGATTAATGATGCTCCTGCATTATTAGAAGCCGATCTGGGAGTTGCCATTGGCGCGGGAACCAATGTAGCCATTGAATCTGCCGATTTGGTTTTAGTCAAGGATAATCCGATGGATGTAGGGCGAGCCTTAAAACTTGGCAAGGCAACCAATAACAAAATGATACAGAATTTGTTCTGGGCAACGGGCTATAACGTTATTGCTATTCCCTTAGCAGCTGGTGTTGCTTATCCTTTGGGCTTTGTGCTTTCCCCCGCAGTAGGAGCTGTATTTATGAGCCTTTCTACTGTGATTGTCTCACTCAACGCAGTGACCTTGCGTCGAGTGCGGTTGAATTAGGTCACAGATTCGACTATTTCAAGAAATTGTGAACCATAAAACCATCACTTGGTAATTGCAATGAAACACGAAGACTTTATCGTTGCTCCTGGTACTAAGATCGCACTGAAGCAATATAACTCAAAGTATATAGGACACTTTAAACACAAGTCTAAAGCTAAACATGAACTACAAGAACACATTGAGCATCTGACAAAGCATCAAGAGGTTCTTTATGCTCAAAATACATTTGCATTGTTGATCGTTTTTCAAGCCATGGATGCTGCTGGCAAAGACAGTACGATCAAATATGTGATTTCAGGGGTCAATTCACAAGGATGCCAGGTATTTAGCTTTGGAGTCCCCTCTGCTGAAGAACTGGATCATGACTGTTTTTGGCGCTATATGAAGGCATTACCAGAACGAGGGAGAATTGGGATATTCAATCGTTCGTATTACGAGGAAGTTCTTGTCGTGCGCGTTCATCCAGAATTACTGAATAGACAACAGTTACCGCCAGAGGTGAAAACTAATCGGATCTGGGAATCTCGCTTTGAGGAAATTAATAATTTTGAAAAATATCTTTCACAAAATGGCATTATTATTCTTAAATTCTTCCTGAATGTTTCTAAGGAGGAGCAAAAAAGCCGATTTTTAGACCGTATCAATAGACCAAAAAAAATTGGAAGTTTTCTGTCAGAGACTTTAAGGAACGGGCTTATTGGGATAAATACATGCATGCTTATGAAGAGCTTTTTAACCACACCAGTACTATCTGGGCTCCTTGGTATATCATCCCAGCCGACCGCAAATGGTTTACGCGTTTTGTAGTTGCTGACATTATTTGCAACAGATTAGCATCGCTAAAACTATCCTATCCTAAGGTAAGTGAAGCGCATCAAAAACAGCTTTTTGCAGAACTAAATAAACTAGGCAATTAAAAATTATGACTATGCAACTAAAAGTCCCCAATATAGTTTGTGGCGGTTGTGGAAAAGCCATTGCCAAAGCGATTCAGTCAATCGATCCGAATGCCGAAGTACAAACCGATCCTAAAACCAAACAAGTAACGGTAGAAACCCAAGCATCTCTTACATCTATAAGAAATGCGATCGCTGCTGCTGGTTACCCTGCTGATTGAATCAAAATCTTTAAATTGTCCAAAATATTCAAGGATGTCTGAATCATCCATCACGCGCTGACGCTTGTTCTGAATGACTTAACTTTAGCAAACAGTTAATATCCCATACATTTGGATGGAGTGATGTCATTTTAGACCGTTGGCGAATTTACTTAGCACACTATCAACTTTATCTATATTTCAATTGTGGTAAACGCTTTAAGAGTGTGATTTTTAAAGTATTAACAGGAGAACTTAATCCCTAATCACCTCCTATGATTTATGGCCAGTTAAAGGCAACTACAACACTTTCAGCATAGCGAGAAAGAAATAAATGTCTTTTGAACCTAAAACTCGGTCGAATAATAACAATCGGCTCCTGATTATTGGTGGTTACGGACAGGTGGGTCAGATCGTAGCTGCTCAGTTGGCACCTCTTTTCCCTAGTTCCGTCGTGGTCGCAGGCCGTAATCTCGAAAAAGCAAATACTGCCGCCAGCGAGATTGGATATGGAGCTGAAGCACAGGCGATAGATCTCTTCGCAACTTACAGTAAAGACGCACTTCTTGATATAGCGCTGGTCATCGTCTGCCTTGATCAGACTGATACAAGGTTTGTAGAGCAGTGCCTAATGCATGGCATTCACTATGTAGACATCAGTGCAAATTACGATTTTCTCTCTCAAATCGACAGGCTCGACGATCTCGCTTTGACAAACAATGCAACTGTCATACTTAGTGTCGGTGTTGCACCGGGTCTCACCAATATGTTGGCAAGGCGGGTGAGTGAACAAATGGAGAGTATCGACCAAATCGACATCGTTCTAGAATTTGGCCTGGGTGATCATCATGGACAGGCGGCAGTGGAGTGGATGTTCGATAACCTCGATGTAGCCTACACCGTGCAAGAGAATGGTCAGCCGATATCCGTGCGGAGTTTCAGTGAAAGTATTGATATTGGCCTTCCTGGGCAAGATATAGAGCGTCCCGCCTATCGATTCAACTTTTCAGATCAACATGTAATTAGACATACGCTTAATGTACCTACTGTCTCTACTTGGGTTCGCTTTGATGACCCTATTTCGACCTGGCTGATCGCAAAGTTATCCCAGGCTGGTTTTGGGGGGCTGTTGAAACAAGGTTGGGGGCGGGCAGTTGCGATTTGGCTACTTATGAATACACATATCGGTACGAATATCTGCGGTGTAGCTGTGCAGGCCAAGGGAAAAGCTAAGGATGGTGCCAACACACTTACGCTTGGCATCATTGGTCAGAGGGAAGCACTGATGACTGCAGTGATTACAGCCGAAATCGCCCGCCAGACTTTGTTTGCCCCTCCTCCACCGGGAGTACACCATAGCGAACAGGTAATCTATCTCGATCCGGTCATCGCTTCACTCAGGCGTGAACTGCCAGATCTTGTTGTGGCACTGTAAGTCTTGTTGTGTTGAATAGGTGAGAAAGTAATGATAGTAGCTGCTCCCATGCCCACTTATCCAATAAAGAAGGGACGATCCCATCCCTTAGGTGCAATTGTTGAACGCGATGGGGTCAATTTCTCAATATTTTCTGAACATGCCACATCGGTCGAACTGTTGCTGTTTAAGCAACATGACGGGCTAGAACCCATCCAAATTATTCCACTAGATCCAAATTCGAATAAAACGTTTCACTTCTGGCATGTTTATGTTCAAGGTTTAAAGCCAGGTGTATTTTATGCCTATCGAATCGATGGACCGATGGATCTAAAGGCAGGATATCGCTTTGACCGGCAAAAGATCTTAATTGATCCCTACGCTAGGGGTACCATCAAAACACTTTGGAATCGAGCGGATGCTTGCCAGCCAGGTAATAATCTAGCAACCTCTTTACGGAGTGTTGTTATCGATACCTCTGATTATGATTGGGAAGGCGATCTCCCCTTAAACAGAGCGATGAGCGAAACAATCATTTATGAGGTTCATGTCCGTGGATTTACTCTATCCCCCACGTCTGGCGTTGAACGTCCAGGTACGTTTGCTGGCTTGATCGAGAAGATTCCTTTTCTCCAAAAATTAGGCATTACAGCGGTTGAACTCCTACCTATATTTGAGTTTGATGATACAGAAATTGGGTACATAGATGACAAACCACTGAAGAATTACTGGGGCTACAGTCCCATGTGCTTCTTTTCTCCTCACTCTCATTGCTGTAATGAACCTGAAATAGGGTGTCATGTCCGCGAGTTTAGGGACATGGTTAAAGCCTTACATAGAGCTGGAATTGAGGTGATCTTAGATGTTGTATTCAATCACACAGATGAAGGTAATCACCAAGGGCCAACCTTTTCATTTAAAGGTATCGATAATAGCGTGTATTACTATCTCACTCCTGATGACAAGGAACATTATGCCGACTATACAGGCTGTGGAAATACTTTGAACTGCAATCATCCCGTAACTCAAAAAATGATTGTGGAATGTTTGCACTATTGGGTAAAAGAAATGCATGTGGATGGCTTTCGTTTCGATGAGGCTTCTGTATTGTCAAGAGGTGAAGACGGCTCACCGATGAAATATCCACCAGTTGTTTGGCAAGTCGAGCTGGATGAAACTCTAGCGGATACAAAGATGATTGCAGAGGCTTGGGATGCTGCTGGACTCTATCAGGTCGGCTACTTTCCTGGATATCGTTGGGCCGAGTGGAATGGACGATATCGGGACGATATTCGCCGCTTTGTTAAAGGAGAGTCGGGACTTGTCGGTGCCGTTGCATCGCGGATTACGGGTAGTGCCGATCTCTATCAATGGCGGGGACATTCCCCCATCAACAGCATTAATTTTATTACTTGTCATGATGGTTTTACCCTCAATGACTTAGTGTCTTATGACCATAAGCATAATCAAGCCAACGGCGAGCAGAATCGAGATGGTGCTGATGAGAATCTGAGTTGGAATCACGGGATTGAAGGCGAAACAGATAATTCTGAGATTGAATTATTGCGAGAACGTCAGATTAAGAATTTTGCTACGATTCTGTTGCTTTCTCGGGGTGTGCCGATGATTCTGGCGGGGGACGAAATTCGGCGTACTCAGAAAGGCAACAACAATGCCTACTGTCAAGATAATGAAATTAGCTGGTTTGATTGGACTTTGCTTCAGAAAAACCATCATCTTTTGAGGTTCTGGCGACAGATGATTCAGTTCCGTAAATATCACTCAACTTTACAAAGCCCGCATTACTTTTCTGGAAATGAAATGAATGAACGTGGTTTAGCTGATATCTCTTGGCATGGCTGTCAGCTAAATAGCCCTGGCTGGGATAATCCTCAATCTCGTGTGCTTGCTTTTACCCTGGGAGGATTTAATGGGGCATTAGACCTTCATGTCATGGCTAATATGTACCACGAAACATTGGGCTTTGAAATTCCATCTCTGCATGATAGACAGTGGTACAAAGCTGTTGACACTGCTCTAGAGGCTCCCTTAGATTTTCCAGAAATTGGTCAAGAAAGCTTGATAAAAGATAGTGTTTATCCAGTCACAGGGCGTAGCATTTGTGTCTTTATTTCAAAATAAAATATTTGTCCGAAGGCTTTTTGTGAAGAAACACATTTTTCTCCTATTTATTTGTTTATTTGTTCTTATGATTGGTTTTGGTATTACCTTACCTGTACTACCTTATTACGCAGAGCGGCTTGATACATCTGGCCAGATTTCTAGGGAAACAATGGTCCTCCACGTTAGTCTTTTGACCAGTATTTATGCCCTAATGCAGTTTATCTGCGCACCGCTATGGGGCAAGTGGTCAGATCGCTTTGGGCGGAAGCCTTTGCTGTTACTGGGTATTGGAGGTTCTGCGATCTCTCAGATTCTCTTTGGCATGGCGTCTTCTTTGGAAATGCTTTACATCGTTAGGGGAATTGATGGCCTGCTCTCATCAGCAGCACTCCCTGCAGCAAAAGCGTACGTGTCTGATATAACAACCGAGCACGAACGTAGTCAAGGCATGGCATGGCTTGGGACTGCTGTCAGTCTGGGTGTTGTGGCTGGACCGGCTGTGGGAGGACTGACATCCCGCAGAGATCTCCATTTTGATTTCAGTTTCGGGCATTTTGTGATCAGTAGCTTTTCGCTTCCGTTTTTTATAGCGGCAACGCTCATGCTTCTTATGTTCTTGATAGCTAATCTCTGGCTGCCTGAGTCTTTAGTTCGCCAACGGACTACCATACAGGTCACTCAAACACCGCTTCAATGGCAACTCATAGGCAATCAACTATTTATTCTGCTGAGTTTAACGACTCTAGGACAGTTGGGATTAGCAATATTTGAAGGAACTTTTGCGCTGTATGCCCAAGATAAATTGAGTTATACCCCGATGAAAATCGGAATTGTGTTTATGGTGTGTGGACTGGTGATGGCAGTATTCCAGATAATAGCTGTGAACTATCTTTCAGGAAGACTCAGTGTAATGAAGCAAATTGCTTCAGGGTTTTGCTTGATGGGTGTTGGTATTACCCTGCTGTTATTTGCCCGGACCTTATTCTATGTCGTTAGTACAGTTGGGGTATTTGCACTGGGAATGTCCTTAATTGCTCCTAACCTCTCAGCATTGATTTCAAAGCGAGGTGGACAACACTCGGGAACCGTGCTGGGAATGCAGAACTCGGCCTATAGTCTGGCCCAGGTTGGAGGTCCGGTGGTGGGAGGAATCCTATTCGCTTGGCAGAGTAGTGCTCCTTACTTGTTTGCTGGCGTCATTCTGTTCGGAATGGG
Organism: Acaryochloris sp. CCMEE 5410; assembly: GCF_000238775.2. NCBI lineage: Bacteria > Bacillati > Cyanobacteriota > Cyanophyceae > Acaryochloridales > Acaryochloridaceae > Acaryochloris > Acaryochloris sp. CCMEE 5410. The sequence goes on from NZ_AFEJ02000003.1 coordinate 250,483, forward strand.
TCTATTGCTCGGCTGGAAGAACAAAGCAGGCCATGTCAGCTAATGTTTTGTCCTCAATAAAGTCATTGCCTATATTCCCTTTGGATCCAGCAATAATTTAAATTTCCGAAGAATTTTGCTCAACGGGTTTGCCTTCTTAACCAAGGTAATGGGTAAGTGAATAAAGTCGAATTTAGATAGTAAAGGCTATATTCCAAAGCCATAGGTTTCATATTCAATCCTACATACATAGAATTTGTCAGTGATTTTTTTGGGAGAAATGAAAGATGACTTCATCAGTCCAATCAACAGTTTCAATGCCGGATTCCCTCACAGAAAGTGAGTTGAATAATATCGATGCTTACTGGCGAGCATGTCACTATCTCGCTGTAGGGATGATTTATTTACGAGATAATCCCCTATTAAGGGAGCCGCTCAAAGTTGAGCATATTAAGCATCGGTTACTTGGACATTGGGGAGCCTCACCTGCCTTGAGCTTTACCTATATCCATTGCAACCGACTGATTAAGAAGTATGACCTGAATATGGTGTTTGTGGCAGGTCCTGGGCATGGTGCACCGGGCGTACTGGGTCCAGTCTATTTAGAGGGTAGCTACTCCGAAATATATCCTGATAAGAGCGAGGATATTGAAGGGCTGCAGCGTTTTTTCAAGCAATTTTCATTTCCAGGCTTTATCGGGAGTCACGTCACCCCTGAAACACCTGGATCGATTCATGAAGGGGGTGAATTGGGCTATAGCGTATCTCACGCCTACGGAGCAGTTTTAGACAACCCTGATCTAATTGTGACTTGCGTGGTCGGGGATGGTGAAGCTGAAACAGGGCCGTTGGCGACAGCGTGGCACTCCAATAAGTTTATTAATCCAGACCGAGATGGTGCGGTTTTACCAGTTCTGAATTTAAACGGGTACAAGATCGCTAATCCCACGATTCTAGCTCGAATTTCTCATGAAGAGCTCGATCATCTCATCCGGGGCTATGGCTATACGCCTTACTTTGTAGAGGGCGATGACCCGGCTGAAATGCATCAGAGAATGGCTTCGGTGATGGAAATGTGTATTCTCAAGATTAAGGAAATTCAGCAGGAAGCTCGAAAGACTGGAAAAATTCAGCGGCCTCGCTGGCCAATGATTGTGTTGCGGACGCCAAAGGGGTGGACCGGGCCACAAGAAGTAGATGGTAAGAAGGTGGAGGGCTTTTGGCGAGCGCATCAAGTTCCGATGGGTGGGATGCATGAGAACCCAGATCACCTGCGTCGGCTAGAGGAGTGGATGCGTGGCTACAAACCGGAAGAGTTATTTGACGAGAATGGCGCACTGATCTCGGAACTAAAAGCCTTGGCTCCTGTGGGGGATCGTCGTATGGGTTCAAATCCTCACGCCAATGGTGGTTTGCTGCGTCGGGCATTAAAGCTACCTAGGTTCCATGATTACGCCATTGAGATGGACCAGCACGGCTGTGAAAAGTTCGAAAATACAAAGGTACTCGGTCTCTTTATGCGAGACATCTTTCGGGATAATCCCAATAACTTTCGCCTCATGGGACCGGATGAAACTGCATCAAATCGACTGCAGGACGTATACCAAGTGACCAAAAAGGTCTGGATGGCCGATTTCTATCCTGAAGATGAAGGTGGTACAGAGCTATCCCGCGATGGTCGGGTGATGGAGATGCTGAGTGAACATACACTGCAGGGATGGCTTGAAGCCTACCTGCTCACCGGACGCCACGGCCTATTCCATACCTATGAGGCATTTGCCCATATCGTTGATTCCATGTTTAATCAGCATGCAAAGTGGCTCGATATTTGTCGGAATCATGTACCTTGGCGTCGATCTGTATCTTCACTGAATATCCTGCTATCTTCGTTAGTCTGGCGGCAAGACCATAACGGTTTTAGTCACCAAGATCCAGGGTATGTAGATTTGGTGACGAACAAAAGTCCTGATGTGGTTCGGGTCTACTTCCCCCCAGATGCAAACTGCGTGCTTTCAGTGGCGGACCATTGCTTCCGCAGTGTCGATTACGTCAACATCATAATCTCTGATAAGCAGCAGCACCTACAATATTTGCCAATCAATGAGGCGATTCAACATTGTGCTAAAGGGGTCGGTATTTGGGGCTGGGCCAGCAACGATGACTGTGGTGTAGAACCGGATAGTCCTGATGTTGTAATGGCCAGTTGTGGTGATATTCCTACGATGGAATCCCTTGCAGCAACGGCCATTTTGCGAGAAGAGTTCCCTGAACTAAAGGTACGCTTTGTCAACGTGGTGGATCTGTTCAAACTGGTATCGCAAGGGGAGCATCCCCACGGTTTATCGGATTGGGATTTTAACTCCCTGTTTACGAAGGATAGGCCGATTATTTTTAACTTCCATGGTTATCCCTGGCTGATTCACAAGCTGGTGTATCGCCGCACCAATCAAGAGCGCATTCATGTCCGGGGCTACAAGGAACAGGGAAATATCAACACCCCGCTGGAGCTGGCAATCAATAACCAGGTTGACCGTTTTAACTTAGTCATCGATGTTATTGATCGTGTGCCAAAACTAGGGTCTGCAGCAGCCCATGTAAAGGAACGAATGAAGAACAAGATCCTTGAGTCTTTGGCCTATGCTCACGAGAACGGCAAGGATCACGATGAGATCGTGAATTGGACGTGGCCCTACTCACAAGGTGAGCAGAAATAGTTCAAACCGGCCTGTTGCACACTCCTGCTGCAGGCTGTTCTGACCATATGCTGTTAGCAATAAATTGGAGTAATCCATGAGCTTGAGTCTCTACTTTTTACGGCATGGGGAAACCACTCACAGCCTTACTGGTGGTTACTGTGGAGAGTTGGATCCTGAACTCACACTATCGGGTTTACAAATGGCACAGGGTTTTGCCGATGCCTACCAGGCATTACATTGGGCTGCTGTTTTTACCAGTCCAATGAAACGGACTGTTGCGACAGCTCAGCCCATATGTACGGCATTGGGGGTCAAACCCCAACTACGGGATGGCCTCAAAGAGATTTTCTACGGGGAGTGGGAGGATCGAACCCCTGAGTATGTAAAAACAAACTACGCTGACAATTATGTTCGTTGGTTGACAGAACCGGCCTGGAATCCTCCTACGGGAGGAGAAACCGCCGTCCAAGTCGCCAGCCGTGCATCGTTGGTGATTGCTGAAATCGAAAAGACCTATTCAACAGGAAATATACTAGTCGTTTCTCACAAAGCCACCATTCGGATTATTCTTTGTAACCTTTTAGGAATTGATGTGGGCCGCTATCGTGATCGGATTGAGATGCCAGTGGCGTCTGTGAGTTTAGTGAAGTTTGATCGCCATGGGCCGATGCTACAGCGGCTGGGCGATCGCGCTCATCTGCCTGAGCAACTGCGAAATCGAGCGGGAACATGAATCGCGATGAAGATTTTAGTTCTTAACGCAGGGTCTAGCAGTCATAAATGTTGTTTGTACACCATTGATGGAATACTCCCAGAGCCCCCCCCTACTCCCCTCTGGGAAGCTGAGCTTGATTGGCATGATCAAAACAATGCTGCGCTAATCGTCAAAACAAAACAAGACAACAAACTTACAGAGGAATTGTCTTCTCTCTCTAGGTCCGAAGCCCTCTTATATCTGTTGGGTACGCTTTGGCAGGGGGCAACGCCTGTCCTCCAAGGTCTGAAAGAGATTGATGTTGTGAGCCATCGTGTGGTCCACGGAGGGCATGATTATCAATCTAGTGTGGTGGTGACCGCAGAAGTGAAGGATGCGATCTCAACCTTAATTCCCTTGGCCCCTGCCCATAACCCAGCCAACCTAGAAGGTATTGTGCTGATGGAGCAACTGCTGGGCAATATTCCTCAGGTTGCTGTTTTCGATACTGCCTTTCACAGCCATATCCCAGATGTTTCAACCACCTATCCTGGTCCCTATGATTGGATTGAACAGGGAATCCGCCGCTACGGGTTTCACGGTATTAGCCATCAGTACTGTGCTCAGCGAGCCGCTCAACTTTTAAATCTGGAGCTGGCCGATCTGCGTCTGATTATCTGTCATTTGGGAAATGGGGCCTCTCTTGCAGCTGTTAAGAAGGGGCAATGCATTGATACCACAATGGGCTTCACGCCTTTAGATGGTTTGATGATGGGGACTCGGTCTGGATCAGTTGACCCTGGCATCTTGATTCATCTGATGCACCAAGGTTATTCAGCAGATCGCCTTGATCACCTTCTGAACCAAGAATCTGGTCTGAAAGGGATATCGGGAATATCACATGATTTACGGGACGTTGAGATTGCGATCTCACAGGGACATAAGCAAGCCAAACTAGCTCGGGATCTTTATCTCCATCGCTTAAAATCCTGTCTGGGTGCAATGCTAATGAGCCTAGGTGGTGCCGATGTAATTGTCTTCACTGCTGGAATTGGAGAACATTCAGCAGGGGTACGCGCAGAGATCTGTGACGCTTTAGCGTTTTTGGGAGTGAAGATTGACCCGACTAAGAATGACTGTGCTCCGGTTGATCAGGATATTGCTGCTGCTGAATCTACCATCCGAGTCTTAGTGATACATACCCAGGAGGATTGGATGATCGCCAAAGAGTCCTGGAACTGCCTCATGACATAGAAGATAACTTGAAGATTAGGAGATATTCAATGACTAGCTACGGTCAAGAACTAAGATCTACAGCGCTAGCGATGGTTGCCCGTGGTAAGGGGTTGCTGGCGATTGATGAAAGTAATGGTACTTGCAATAAACGCTTTAAGAAATTGGATATTCCTGCCACTGAGGAGAATCGCAGGGCCTATCGTGAACTGATTCTAACCACACCTCATCTGGCAGATTACATCAATGGTCTTATTCTTTACGATGAGACAATTCGTCAAATGACTAAAGAGGGAACTCCCTTTGTCCAGATCATTAAAAATGCAGGTATGATCCCTGGCATTAAGCTTGATACAGGAGCTAAGGATTTAGCAGGCCATCAAGGAGAGAAGGTGACGGAGGGGTTAGATCTCCTACGGGATCGTATCGCTGAATATTATGAGATGGGTGCTCGGTTTGCCAAGTGGCGTGCTGTTCTTACTATCGGTGATAAAGCTCCGAGTGATGCTTGTATAGAAGCCAATGCCCATGCCCTAGCCCGATACGCTGCTTTATGTCAGGAGGGAGGTCTGGTCCCGATAGTTGAGCCTGAGGTGCTCATCGATGGGGAACATACTCTGGAGCGTTGCTATCAGGTTACAGACAAGACACTGCATTCGGTTTTTTGTCAGCTATACAGTCAAGGGGTTGAGTTTGAGCAAATGGTGCTTAAGCCTAATATGGTTCTTGCGGGTCAAGAATGTAGCCAGCAATCAACTCCTGATGCAGTTGCTGAAACTACAGTCAAGTGTTTACTGAAAAACGTGCCTGCAGCCGTCAGCGGTGTGGCTTTTCTATCCGGTGGACAAAGCAGTGAAAAAGCTTCAGCTCATTTGAGTCTTATGAATGAACGATTTGGTGATCAATGCCCATGGCCACTAACCTTCTCCTATGGCCGCGCTATCCAGCAACCTGCTCTTGACCATTGGCGCGGTGATAGCCATCAAGTGTCCGAAGCTCAACAACGATTACTACACAGGGCAAAATGCAACAGCCTAGCTAGCTTGGGTAAATATAGTTCCACTATGGACCGGGAACGAGATCGCCCCTGAGTCAATCAATACATACAGTCACTGCCCGTTTACTTTATATCGTTATGGCTTCTAAGCAGAAGCACCTGCGATATCTGTCAGTGGATGAGGGTATTGTTCACTGCACCAAGGGCATCAGCATTTGGGACTGGGCCAGCAACGATGACTGTGGTACGGAGTTAGATGAACCGGACGTGGTGATGGCCTGCTGTGGCGACATTCCGACGATGGAGTCGCTAGCGGCAACAGCCATTTTGCGATAAGAGTTTCCCTATCTTAAGGTGCGCTTTGTGAATGTGGTGGATCTGTTCCGATTGCTCTCAGAAGGAGAGCATCCCCATAGTCTCTCGGACCGGGATTTTGACTCGCTGTTTACGTGGATCGTTTTAACCTAGTGATTGATGCGATTAATCGAGTTCTTAAATTGGGATCTTCCGCAGGTCATGTCAACGAGCGAATGAAGAACAAAATTATAGAAAGTTTGGCTTACTCCCATGAGCTTGGCAAGGACCAAGATGAGATTATGAACTGGGCTTGGCCTTATCCTTGAATGTCAGGACTTACGCAGGCTTCATTTCTTCTACCGAATATTTAACGATATTGTGAAACGCCGAAAATTCTTGTATCTTGCAGCCGCAGCCTCTATCACACCGCTTCTAGCTCAGTGCAATCGCCGCCGAAGCTCGCTTCCCCTTAAGTCGTTTCCGCGCTTCTCTAGCACGTCAGGGCTACTTGATCTTTCTCTAACTGCGCAGCACTCTACCGACATTAAAATCGGCAAGCAGTTTGCAAAACGAATGACCTACAACGGTCATTCTCCGGGGCCAATTCTAGAAGTACAGGCAGGGGATACGATTCGTCTTACGATGGCGAATGAACTGGGTGAGCCAACCAACTTGCACTACCACGGTCTACATATCTCTCCTGAGATAGACAACGTTTTTCGAGAAGTTTCTAGCGGAGAGGCTTACACCTACGAATTTCAGATTCCCAGTAACCATCCTGCAGTCACAGGTTGGTACCACCCCCATTATCATCTCAAGGTCGCCTCACAGATTTTCAACGGCTTAGCTGGGCCACTGATTGTGCGGGGCAAGCTGGACGAAATTCCTGAGGTTCAGCAGGCTAAAGAAGAAGTCTTAGTACTTCAAGACTTTGAACCTAATTTCCCAGATGATGAAGCACTCTCTACCTTAGCTAAACGATGGGGACGAGAAGGCAGTATACAGCTAGTAAATGGACAGCAAAATCCAATCATTGACTTGCCGCAAAATGGATTGCTGCGGCTGCGACTCATCAATGCTTCGGCTTCTCGCATTTACCAGCTTAAGTTACTTGAGCATCCGTGGTTCTTGATTGCAACTGATCGAGGCGCGATCGCTGAACCCCAAGAAATAGAAACGCTTCTTCTTTCACCTGGGGAACGCGCAGACTTGCTTATTCCAGGACAAATAGAACCTGGTGACTATGGGCTGCTGAGTCTGCCATACGACCGGGGGCTTGCAGAGATGATTCAGGGGATAGGCAATCACGCTAAACAAGTACCCGGAGTCGCGCTACCGGCAGAAACAACCATCGCTACATTACGGTATGTGGAAGGGAACCGCACCAGTCCCCTTCCGCTTCCAAAAGCGCTCATCCCAGTTGACCGCTTACCCAACCCCTCAACAACCCGAGAATTCTTACTTAATCATGGCATCGACACCACTGCAGGCTCCAACAGCTTCATCATCAATGGTCAGTCCTTTGTAATGGATCGAGTCAATACTCAGGTACAGCTCAATCAGGTAGAAGATTGGCATATCATCAACAAAGCCAGCGTAGATCATCCTTTCCATCTACACACCAACCGCTTTCAGGTCATCGAGCGCAATGGCAAACCCGAACCGCTGCTGGCCTGGAAAGACACCGTGAGCGTAGGAGGATATGAATCCGTCAAAATTAGAGTAAGATTCGAAGACTATACAGGTCGCACTGTCTACCACTGCCATATTCTTGACCACGAAGATCAAGGCATGATGGGAATCGTAGAGATTGTTTAGACATATCTTGCTGCGTAGGAGAAGAGAACCCTTGATGTAAATAACGAAGGCCATGCTGCTACAGCGCTAGCTCCACGACATCAGCGGTAGACTGCATCTCAAGTAAATGGTCTGGGAGCGGTTCGAGCATGAGCTGAATCGCATTTTTGAGATTTGCGATGGCCGTTAGCGTAGCTCCTCCTTTGGAGGCAGGCCGGTCGGAGACCATCGCGGCTTCTCGACTCTCGCCATAGGAAGACACAAAGTTTAGCTCTGGACAGGTTGCTGAGTAGGACTCAGCTTCAGCATCCCATTCCAAAACCGCTCTGATTAACATAACTGTAGCTCCGCTAGCTTCGGACGATCCTAGTCAACCTTCTCCATCACAATATCGCCCATAGTTCTATCCTTCTGGATAGGACTTGACCTTGAAGTCAGATAGAGCGTTTAGGCTGCACATAGAACTCAGGAGGACATTGAAATGGCCAAGCGCTCTATTGAAGTTTTTACCGCTGGATGCCCACTCTGCGATTCTACCGTTGAGCTAGTTAGAGAGCTAGCCGCTCCTGACTGCCAGGTAAAAGTTTGGGATTTACATGAAGGCTGCGAAACCAATGAATGTCAAGACAGAGCAGCGCAGTACGGAATCCATCGCCTCCCTGCAGTTGTCGTTGACGGTCAACTGGCAGAATGTTGCCAAAACCAAAGGCCCATCTCCCGTGAATCGCTCATTGCTTCTGGCATTGGATAGGACTGAAACGGTCATCTCATCCTGATCTCATCATGTCCTGCCAACCTAGAAATAGTGGGATATTCGCACAGGAATGCGAGTTGCCTTGACCCTGTAGCTCACTAGAGGGTTTAAGGTTGAGTTAGCTGCCCTGGGAGGACTGTTCAATGGTGGTTGCAACACGCTTAAAAATCGGTGAGGTTTCCAAGCAGACCAACACATCTGTAGGGGCGTTGCGCTACTACGAAAGCCTGGGCTTGCTGGCATCAGATCGAGGTGAAAATGGCTACCGCTATTATCCCCAGGAAGCGGTGCAGCAGGTGTTGTTTATCAAGAAGGCGCAAGCTCTAGGTTTTTCCCTAGAGGATATCCATGAGGTTTTGAACGTCCACCAGCAGGGAGATGTGCCCTGTGAGTTTGTCCAGTCACTGCTGCAGGACAAGATCGAGCAGCTTGAGGCTCAGATTCAGAAGATGATGGCCTTCAAAGCAGAGCTGGAAGACTATCGCGATCGCTGGTCTACTAGCCAACCGCCTCCTCAACCGGGTGATATCTGCCCTTTGATTTCAACCGTTCCGCTGTAACCGTATGCGAGTCTTATTAGTTGAAGATGAACCCGATCTGGGAGCTGCCATTCAGCGCACCCTCACTCAAGAAGCCTACATCGTGGACTGGGCACAGGATGGCCTGGAAGCTTGGGATTATCTAGAAAGCCAGTGGACCCAATACACGCTAGCTATTTTCGATTGGCTCTTGCCTGGACTCTCTGGGGTTGAGCTATGCCAGCGTCTACGCACCCAGAATAGCCCCCTGCCAGTGTTGATGCTGACGGCGAAGGACCGCCCGGAGGATACCGCAGCAGGACTAGATGCTGGTGCTGACGACTATCTCGTCAAACCCTTTCGTAAAATTGAGTTACTGGCTCGACTGCGGGCACTGCAGCGGAGATCGCCCCATTTCCAACCCCAGCAGCTTCAGGTCGGTCAGCTCACCCTAGACTACGGCACTCACAACGTCTCGATTACCAATGAGGGACAAGCCCCACAAAATGTATTGTTAACCCATAAAGAATTTCAGCTTTTGGAATATTTCATGCAGCATCCGAGGCAAATCATCAGCCGCGATCAGATTCTCAATCAGCTTTGGGGAGCTGACGCTGATGCTGTCAGTAATGTGGTGGCTGCGCTGATGCGTCAACTGCGTCGCAAGCTCTCTGAACAGGGCTGTGACGGTACCATAGAGACGATCTACGGGATTGGCTATCGTCTTAACTTAGACCATGAATGAGCAAACGCTGTTTCGTCAGACTCGCTGGCGGTTGGCAAGTTGGTATGCCGGGGTCATGGGTATTATTCTGGCGGTCAGCGGCCTTGGGGTCTATGAAGCGATTGACCATGCTCACCGGACGGCGGCAGATCGAGAACTACAGGCGATCGCAGGCCGACTCCACGACAACATAGAGCCAACCCTACAACAACCCGGAGAAATTCCAGCTAGCGCTCAGCGTTTCCTACCTGATCCCTGTAATAGCCCGAGTCAATGTACGGAAACCGTTAGAGCTGCTGAACATGCCCCTGGAGAAATGTTTCAGGGCAACTACTACATTCGACTCCTTGACCCCTCGCAAGACCTTGTTGCCCTTGCTGGGCTTAAACCACCCGGATTAATATCCTCTTCATCTGCGTCCGAGTGGCAGTTTCTCAAAGACAGAGATAAGACTCGCTATCGCCAAGTTACGTTGCCTTTGCAAAACCCCAATGAGCAACTGTGGGGATATCTGCAGGTCGGCAGTTCTCTCAAAGACTCAGATCGCTATCTTTCCTCAGTCAGATTGGCTCTATTTGCCGGATTGCCTTTAGCTCTGGGGTTTGTCGGCGTTGCAGGCTGGTGGTTAGCTGGCCGAGCGATGCGACCGATTCGTCAGTCTTACCAGCAGATGCAGCAGTTCACGGCAGATGCCGCTCACGAGTTACGCACCCCGATCGCTGCTGCCCAAGCCACGGTGGAATCAGTTTTGGATTTGCCTCAGTTATCGGAAGCTGAGGCCCGCGAAACGTTGCAGACTTTGGATCGCCAGAATCAGCGCTTGTCCCAACTGATTCAGGACTTGCTGTTGCTGACTCGATTAGATCGCCAAATACAACTGAAGCAGAATGATGCTTGCTGCCTCCAGGATTTAGTTAGCGACATCGCTGAAGAGTTAGCGGCTCTGGCCCTAAGCAAAAAGATCCAGCTTCTAACTGATGTTCAAGTGGATCAGCCCCTATGGGTCAACGGAGATGAAGCACAGCTTTACCGACTCGTGTTTAACCTCGTGATCAATGCAATTCAGTACACCCCTGAAGGAGGTAAAGTCACCCTCGCACTCGATCAGCAGGACCAGCAGGCGGTGATTCAGGTGCAGGATACGGGGGTGGGAATTGTGCCGGAGTATCAAGCCAAGATCTTTGATCGGTTTTATCGGGTGGATAGCGATCGCAACCGACAGACTGGCGGGTCAGGGTTGGGGTTGGCCATTGCAAGTGCGATCTCTCAAACACATGGCGGCAAAATCTCGGTGCAGAGCCAGCCTGGGCAGGGTAGTACTTTTATTCTTTCTCTACCGATTGGTTCAGTTCGGCAACCTACACCGACTCTCTAGTAAAGAATAAAGTTTTCATGATTTAAGTATTGTTAAAACACCAGAATTAGAATCAAATATCATTCTGATCTCATTTTTGCAATCTACATTAAAGATAGATTGTTATTCAGCTTTAAAATCCATGAAGTCTATTAAGGTTTTCATCGGTGCAGTCTTGGTTTCTGTACCTCTTTTAAGCATTGGGTTGATCAGTCGCGCCTCTGCGAAAACGCTAGTTGTTTGTGGTCCAAATGGGGCAGCTAGAGTTGTAGAAAAAGTTCCTGTAGGGTGCCATGTCCTCAAGGCAAACACCCCGCCAGCAAGAGCATCATAGCGTTTAATCCTATGTGAATCTGAAGACTCTTTATCAGGATCTGGGAGACGCTTGGCCTCTCAGATCCCCCCTAACTAGCTCAAGAATAATTCTCATTAAATCTTGAGGAAACTTGCTGCTGCAATGTAAATCATCTGTCTGATTTAAAGCTAGGAGAATAAGCATGAAATTTCTGATCTACACTACTATAATTAGCCTCTCTTTAGCTGGTTCCATCACAGCAGCCCGAGCAGCAGGCGTCCTTAAAGATGCCAAGGTTCCTCATCTAACAACCACTGCTGCCATCCCTCGAAATCCTCGGGTTCCCTTTGCAAAATATCGCTTTGGTCTCCACGTCTCTGGCTATCCTTTGTCTCAACTGACCATCGGCATCCCTGAACGGGTTCGGGTCAGCGATGGTATCACCGTCACGGATCAATCAGGTCAAGAAATTGAGTCAAGCACAACCTTCGAGGGGAACACAGCAATTGTCACCTTTGCTCAACCCGTTGCGCCAGACACGACACTGAAGGTCACCTTAAATGGGGTTCGCACGTCAACGTTTAGTAGTCGGGTGTGGCTGTTCCCCGTTACGGGGCGAGGCGCAGAGATGACAACAGATATTCCCTTGGGGATGGCTCGAATTGCCACCTATGACTAACGTAGCTGGCATCTCATTCTGATTTCATTTTTATGTTCCACAAGTAGTAGAGAGGGTATTCCCTCATACCTCACACCATAAATTGCCGTAAGCATCAGAGAGATACTCAAATGCTTTTTGATGCTTACTCCTTCTTCAACTGCTGTTCATCTGGCTATCATTCGTCACGAAACGCTATGGGTTACACCGCCAAAACCATTACCCGACGCAACTTTATTCGGTTTTCAGCCGGAATGGGCCTTGCATTGGGGTTTGACAGTCTGGTGCCTAAGCTGCGGGCTGCAACGGCCCGCGTGGCAGGGGGGAGCCAGACCTATCCCGACATTATTAATCTTCAAGTCCAGAAAACGAGATTGGCGATCGCCGGGAAGGAGACACCCGCTATCACCTCAAATGGCTCTATCCCTGGTCCCCTAGTGCGGCTACGGGAAGGTCAAACCGCCACCATCAAAGTGACCAACCAGCTCAAGGAAGACACGTCAATTCACTGGCACGGCATCCTGCTGCCGCCAGAGATGGATGGCGTACCCGGCGTGAGTTTTGCCGGAATCAAGCCAGGAGAGACGTTTACTTATAGCTTCCCTGTCCAGCAAAGCGGCACCTACTGGTATCACAGTCACAGCGGTGTGCAGGAACAGATGGGGCATTTTGGTGCGCTAATTGTGGATCCTCTAGAGCCAGAACCGTTTGACTATCAGCAGGACTATGTGGTGACGCTCTCCGACTGGACCTTTGAGGATCCCCATAGCGTTCTAGCTAATCTCAAAAAGATGAGCGCCTACTACAACTACAACCGGCGCACAGTGGCAACGCTATTCAAAGATTTGCCCTGGAAACGGATGCGAATGGATCCGACAGATCTTGCGGATGTGACGGGAGCCACCTACACCTATCTGATGAACGGCATGGCTCCTGACTCGAACTGGACGGGACTATTTCAGCCTGGAGAAAAAGTGCGCTTGCGGTTCATCAACGCTTCCGCTATGACCTTTTTTGATGTGCGGATTCCTGGCCTAAAGATGACCGTTGTGCAGGCTGATGGTCAGAATATCCAGCCAGTCCCTGTCGATGAATTTCGCATCGCTGTGGCTGAAACCTACGACGTAATTGTAGAGCCGCAGGACGAGCAAGCCTACACCATTTTTGCCGAAACGATGGACCGCAGTGGGTATGCCCGTGGTACCTTGGCTCCCCGTCAAGGCATGACGGCTCCTATTCCTGAGCAACGTCCCCGCGTCATGCGCTCGATGGCGGACATGGGCATGATGCACGATATGTCGGGTATGGACTCTGGTGGCACGGATACCATGCAGCACAACATGTCAGGGAACGGTTCCAGCGACATGCAAAATATGCAGCACAACATGTCAAGGAACGGTTCCGGCGGTATGAACCATATGCAGCACGACATGTCAGGCATGAAATCCGGTGATATGGGCAACATGCAGCATGACATGTCGGGTATGAGTTCAGGCGACATGAATAATATGCAACACAACATGCCTGGGAAGGATAACGGCGGCATGAACCACATGCAGCACAATATGTCGGGTATGAACTCTGGCGATATGACCCCACACGGTCCTGATGGTCACGGTCCCGGCAATGCAGGAGTGCCGATGATGCTTCAAAGTCGCCTCGATGATCCTGGCATTGGCTTGGAGAATACGGGAACCCGTGTCCTTCTCTACACTGATCTACGCAGTCTTACCCCCAGAGAGGACCAGCGACAGCCTGAGCGGGAAATTGAACTCCATCTCACGGGCAACATGGAGCGTTACATGTGGTCCTTTGATGGGAAAAAGTATTCGCAAGCGAAGGAGCCAATTCAGTTTCGTAATGGGGAACGGCTCCGGCTCACCTTTATCAACGACACCATGATGGAGCACCCCATCCATCTACATGGCATGTGGATGGAGCTGGTCAATGGGGCTGGGTCTCATCAACCCCGGAAGCACACCCTCAATGTCAAACCCGCCGAGAAAGTATCGGTGGATGTCACGGTGGATGCTCCTGGTAATTGGGCCTTCCACTGCCATCTGCTCTACCACATGGAAGTGGGAATGTTTCGAGTCGTTTCTGTCACTAATCAAATTGCAGAGGTAAATTCATGACCGTTCAAAAAGTAAGTTATGCAACTGCTGGATTGTTGTTGGTTGCAGCCCTAGCCGTGTTTACCCCTCGGGTACAGGCACAAGAACAGCAGCAGCTCGGCAATACCCAAACAGGCACTGAAGCACCTGCATCCACGGGTTCAGAATCTTCAGCCCCACACCAACCAATGGGAAATGGGATGCAGCATAATATGCCCCACGATATGCCGGGTATGAAGTCTGGCGACATGCAGCATGACATGGGCGATATGCAGCACAACATGCCGGGAATGGATTCTGGCGACATGAACAACATGCAGCACAATATGGGCGATATGCAGCATGACAAGTCGGGAACGAATTCGACAACATCGGATAACCCCACTGAGCAGAGTCCCGCGAATTAGGTTGGCTATGTACCTGTAACTCGCACAAAACAATGTGCTTTTTGACAGCGAATGATGCAGTCTTGCAGATTCGTGCTGTCTTTATCGTTGGAAAATTTGCAGAGGTAATTGTGAGTGAGGATGCAACATCGTTATTGGGCCACTGCGCTTTCTGGAACGTTGGTCTCGATGACGCTAGGGAGTGGTCTTCTACCAGCACAGGCTGAGGAGACGCAAACGGGGACTAAAACACAGCCAATGCATCAGGAGGTTGAAATCTCAGCAAATCCTGACCTGCCTCTAGCCGATCTGTTGGAAGTCCCTAGTGAAGCAGAACTCTCTGCAGAGGAAGGCGATCAACTGGCACCCCTTACATCGAAGCCTAGCGCTACCGCAGACGCCCTAAAACCGACAATTGCAGAAACCTCCAATTCAGGAGCGTTGCTGCCCACTCACGCCCAAGAATTTGAGAGGACAGAGGAAAGCAAAGTACAGCCGCCCACACTTTTCCTTGAGACCAGCAGGCAGGCCCCCCAGCCCTCTTTTACAAACGGCCCTCTGGCACAGACTCTGACGCAGAAACCACCTGAAACTCCGCAGTCCTCATCTGAGACTCCACAGACAACTGATAAGGAAGACTGGCCATCACCCGTTAAAGACAATCAAACCTTCTCCTTTGTCTTAATCGATCAGTTGGAGGTTCGCACCGTTGATGGCCCAACGACGCTGAACTGGGATGCGATTGGCTGGGTGGGGGGCGACATCAGACGCTTCTGGTTCAAAACAGAAGGTGATGTGGGCCTCTCGGCGGACACTGGCGGTGAGGCAGAGGTACAGGCTCTATACGGTCAACTGGTTGCACCTTTTTGGGACTTTCAGGCGGGCCTAAGGTATGACCGCTTGTATGGTCCTGGCCCAGACCGAGGGCGGGCCTTTGCAGTGGTCGGCATCCAGGGATTAGCGCCCTACCTACTTGAGGTGGATGCTTCCCTATTCATTAGCGAGGATGGCGATGTTTCAGCCAGACTCACGGGAGAATATGAGATGTTGCTGACCCAGCGCTTGATCTTACAGCCCAAGGCTGAGATCAATCTTGCCGCCCAGAGGGTTGAAAACTTTGGTGTTGGCTCAGGTCTTAATGATATTGAGCTGGGGCTGCGACTCCGCTATGAGATTAGCCGTAAGTTTGCTCCTTACGTTGGCATCAACTGGCAGCGCAAGTTCTTTGAAACCGCTGACTTGGCTAGAGAAGAAGGAGAAAGCGTCGGGGACTTCTCGGCCCTAGCGGGCGTAAGGCTTTTATTCTAGAGTTGAGTACGATTGGAGATTGGATATCATTCTGAGATAGGAACTTTATTCTGCGATCCTAAATTTACGTTAGCTAATTTGAACACTAATACGTCACGAGGGAATATCGATGACTCTTCACCGTTTCACAAAGGCAGAGCCAAATACTGCAGCTTTTCTTTGGCTCACAGTGGCGAAAGTCACGTTCGCTCAAGTAAAAGCCAGAAAACTGAAACTTCAACATCTCATGGATCGGAGACTGTGCCAAAGTCTCAGCATACTGAGCCTGCCGAGATTGCCAAGCCGTCGCCTATCCCTGTAGAACCTTCTACAGCGTCAGTGGTAAGTGATCAGACAACGCTTGCAAGTTCCATAATGGGCTTTCCCTTCGGTTTGGGTGAACTCTCCTTAGGTTTGATTCTAGTTGGCCCAGTCTGCTTGTCTGCTGTAAGACGGTGGCTGCAGTCATGAGTTCCGCTCGCTTGAACCTCCGCCGCCTACACAAAGCAACTGCCCCATTGATGTGTGTTCCCCTGCTGCTAACGTTACTCACTGGCGTTGGGTTTCAAATGGCGGCTGTCAGCGGCAAGGGAGATCAGTTTCTCTGGCTGCTGGACCTTCATCGAGGAAAGTTTGGTCGATTTAATCTAGAGCTGGTCTACCCATTCCTCAACGCGCTTGGCCTACTGGTACTGATCATTACGGGAACGTTGATGTGGTTGAAGCAGCGTCAACCTCGGGTAAGACGGTAACTCCCAACTCATTCAACTCTGATGATGTTTTGCATCCCAAACCAGTTGTAGCGCCGAATGCCCCAGGGCAGGCCAACCAACAGAATCAGAAAAATAGCAGACAGGGCAATTCCGGCAGGTAGACCTATTGTAAATGCTGACCCCATGTAGGTTAGGAGAAGGGTTGAAGGAATCATGCCCAACAAGGTAGCGCTGGCGTAGATGGGGAGCGAAAGTCCGGTAATACCTGCGCCATAGCTCATTAAGTCAAACGACAAGACCGGAAGTAAACGAGTCAGGAATATCAACCAGCCAAGATATAGCTCTCCTCGCTCCTTTGAGAAGTAGATGAGTTTCCCAGTGAGAGCGTAAACAGTGGAACGCCCTAAGGTACAGCCAATGTAGTAAGCAACCAAGCTACCAATAAATCCACCCATGACGCTGTAGATTCCCGCCACTAGAGACCCCCATATTGCTCCGGCAGCAACTGCAATGGGGGCACCTGGAATCGGACTAATCACCACGGATAGAGCCACGATGCCTATGTAGACGAATGGACCTAGCCAGCCTGCGTTGATGACCGTTTGCCTGAAGGTTTCAGGGCTAGATAGATCGGGCGGAGAATAAATCCACCAGCAGGCTAGCAAGCACCCGATGAGCAGCAAAAATGCAATCGCATTTGGGCGGGTGAATAGAGCCCGCAATCGTCTGATTTGGCTTCTCCTTCTCAATCTACCCACGCCTAATTCCCAGATCCCTAAGCTTGCATCTCAATCGTGCCCATCATTCCTAGTTCCTCATGATCGAGAATATGACAGTGGTAAACAGTTTTGCCTGGATAGTCTTTGAATGGAATCCGAATCCGCACCGTCTCACCAGTTGGGATTAAGACCGTATCCTTCCAAGTTTGATACGGCTCAGGTTTACCATTTCGGGCAATCACCTGAAAGGGATTAGTGTGGAGATGGAAGGGATGATCCATGACCCCAGTATTTGAGATGTCCCAATCTTCTATGGTGTCCAGTGCTACTTCCGTATCAATGCGCTGCGGATCAAAAGACTTGCCATTGATTAAAAACACCATTCCCTGTCCCGGCACCATGCCATGATTGAGGGCAAATTTGCGTTCAGTCGTTGGGCTTGCCAGGTCATCTACGGGAAGCAGTTTTTGGGGTAAAGATTGCGGTTCAACCTGGCCTGAGTAGGACAATGTTGCCAAGGTCTGAGGGGAGTCTTGATCATTTTGGTGCATCATTCCTGGCCCCATATGTTCCCGACCCATCATGCCGGGTCCTCTGCGGTTTTGACCCATCATGCCGCCCATCATCCCCATCTGCCCTCGGCTGTAGGGCAGATCCAATAATCGATACTCGCCGGGTTCTTGCTCCCCACGCACAAGGACTTCAGCTCGTTCACCCGGCGATAAAAGGAGTTCCGACATCTCAACAGGAACTGATAAGGGATGACCATCGGTCGCAATCAGATAAAACGGATGCTTTTCCAGCGCTAAACGATAAAATCGGGCATTGGACGCGTTGACCAACCTCAGCCGCGCCAACCCACCTGCGGGAATTGAAAATGAAGGATTGACCTGACCATTGACCGTCACAAGATCCCCTCCCGACCCGCCATGCGACCCATCATGGGTCGATCTTGTTCAACCACAAAGTCTTTTAAAAACAGAAAAATCTCTTCTGCTGCCTGAATTTCAGGTATCTCATCCAGCGGGCCTCGGACGACGAAAATACCGCCTAACCCTCCTAGAATTTGGTCCGCAACATAGCCATGTAAATGGGGATGGTAGTAGGCTAATCCCCCGGAATGCGTCTGAGGAATTGAGAACTCGTAGGTGACCTGTTCCCCACTGCCAACGCTGAGAAAAACGTTGTCTGCATTGCCTGTGGGTGGAATATGCAGGCCATGGTAATGCAGGTTGGTCGGGTCTGGCAGATTATTCTGAAACCGGATCCGCACGGTATCACCGAGTTTGCTTCCAGCCGTGGGCCAGGAATCTGACCGTTATAGGCCAGTAAATCCACGGTTTCGTCCCCTAAATTAATCTCCCGAGCGCTGGCTTCGAGGTCAAGTTCCAATACCCCATTGCGGCTGGTGTGCAGCTTTGGACGCTTGACCTGAGGCTCAGGGGCTGTTTGGGTTTGACCACGACCGCATCTTGAAAGCAGTACAGAACCCGCACTACTGGCGCACAAGGCTAGAAATTGCCTACGTTGCATCCCTGTCCCCTCCTAATGTTGGGGCTGTCCTAGCAGCCCCCTTACTCTCAATTAGGGCACAAGATTATGAGATTAGGATGATATCTCTTCGTGCGGTAAGCGCTTTGTGCCAAGCCAGGGTGGATATTAGCCTTAGGAATGATGTTCTGCAAATACGGTAGTCTGCCCTGCCTCATCAAACGTGAATACAGAATAGGGTTCTTTGATGTTCCCCGATTCCATCCCCGGTGATCCAATTGGCATGCCAGGGACGGCTATACCTGCAACATCAGGTTTCTCAGCTAGTAACCGTTTAACATCAGCAGCGGGAATATGGCCTTCAATCACGTAACCATTTGCGATCGCAGTATGGCAAGACGCTAGATCGTCAGGTACATTATGTTCCCGCTTTACACCTTCGAGATTCTCAGTGATATTATCTTGAACCTGGAATCCTTGAGCCTTCATATGCTCTATCCAAACACCGCAGCAGCCACAAGTGGGGCTACGGAAAGCTGTAATTTTCAATGCTTCGGGGGGAAGGTTTTCTGCGATTGCAGGGTGATGCATCTGTTTGGGGGCAACCACAGCATAGATGCCTATACCGACGCCACCCGTCACTAGGATTGCAGCTCCGATACGAAGCCAAGGGTGTTGGAAAAGATTTTTTATCATTGTTCAATTTGTTGAATATTGGATTGACATCACGCTTGAATCGATTGCGATGTCTGTTGGCTCCAGTATAGCCATACCCACCCACTAGAGTGTCAAGGGGCCTTAATCAGAATGTAGTCCTGCTATGGTTTTTAAGAGATTTAGTACCCCTAAAGGTATCGATTTCTCTGATCTCATCCTGATCTCATAATGCTTTGCCAGGATTTTAGAGGGAACCTCCCTATGACTGACTCATAGCACCTGAACCGCAGTATGCCTTTTCGACAATCCTGCAAAGAGTTCATAGAGGAGGTTCTTCTACAGTCATGTGGATTGTGCATAGGGTATATGGGAGTAGGCATCGCTAAAACGATTTCTGGTCTCGGCCAGACGCTCAAGGTTTAGGTATCAGCTTAGTTTTGTTCCTTACTGAACTGTCCAGTTCAGAAGAAGTTCTATGGATGGAAAGACCTTGCCAAAAATTCAGGAACGGATTTTTGCCACAAACTCATTTGTCCTACACGGTTGTTTGGGGACATCATGGATGAGGTGAATGATAGGTTTGAAAGGGGGACGCTGGAGATTGCGGCGTCGGGGCTACGGCAGACCTGCCAATCGCGAATTGTTGAGGGGGATGGCGGTGGGGTTACAAATTGTATTCGATGATCATCTTAAAATGCGCCCAGCATTGAAAATAGCCAACAATGCTACACCGACATCAGCAAAGACAGCCTCCCAGAGTGTTGCAACGCCAACAGCTCCTAGACCAATGAAAATTGCTTTCACCGTCATCGCAAGGATGATATTCTGCCAGACAATCTGTAGGGTGCGCTGGGCAATTGCAATCGCCTCAGCTACTTTGGACGGTGCATCAGTCATAATCACCACATCAGCGGTTTCAATCGCCGCATCTGAGCCGAGTCCTCCCATCGCCATCCCCACATCTGCTCTGGCAATTACGGGGGCATCGTTAATGCCATCCCCGACAAAGGCCACTTTGCCTTGAGTATGACTGGCCCGATCTAATATTTCCTCTAAAGCCGCAACTTTACCCTCGGGCAACAGTTCAGCACGATACTGGTCGAGACCAAGGGTGTGAGCAATACGATCGGCCACCGCTTGGTTATCACCTGTCAGCATGACGGTTTGAATGCCCTGCAAATGTAGGGCTTGAATCGCTGCTATTGCGTCTTCTTTCAGTTCATCCTCAATGACGATACGCCCAGTATATTCACCATCCACAGCTAGGTGAGTGACGGTTCCTTCTACGATGCAAACGTCATGGGGAATGCTTTCTCGATGCAGCAGTCGGTCATTTCCTGCTAGAACGGTACGCTCCTCTATGCGGGCAATAATGCCGTGACCTGCAATCTCTTCGTACTCCTGAACGCCAGATTTATGGACTGATTTACCATGCGCCTGTCGAATAGACTGCGCAACGGGATGATTAGACTGAGACTCAACTTGAGCTGCCAGCGCCAACAGTTGGGACTGGGTGAACCCATTCTCGGAGATAACGTCTGTGACGCGGAAGTTGCCTTGGGTTAAGGTACCCGTTTTATCAAAGACGACGGTTTTCACCTGGGCCAGCGCATCCAAGAAGACGGAACCTTTGACAAGAATGCCGCGTTTAGCAGCTCCTCCCACGCCCCCAAAATAGCCCAGCGGAATACTAATTACTAGACCGCAGGGACAGGAAATGACGAGCAGCACCAACGCGCGATAGGTCCATTCAGCCTGGGTTGCACCAGCAATGAGCAGCGGCGGCAAAATTGCCACCGCCAGCGATAGGACCACAACGACAGGAGTGTAGTAGCGGGCAAAGCGGGTGATGAACTTTTCGGTGTTGGCCTTCTTACTACTGGCGTTTTCCACCAGTTCTAAAATTCTGGAGATTGAGGATTCTGCAAAGGGTTTGGTAACGCGCACCGTCAGCACTCCCGACTGGTTAATCATGCCAGAAAGGACAGTTTCACCAGTCACGACAGTGCGGGGGACCGACTCTCCCGTGAGGGCAGAGGTATCGACTTGGGATTGGCCCGATAGGATCTCCCCATCCAAAGGCACCTTCTCTCCCGGTCGAATCAGAATGAGATCACCAATGTTGATGGATTTAGGATCCACCTCACGAACCTGATCGCCCAGTTTGAGATTGGCAGTATCGGGTCGCACCTCTAGTAGGGCTTTGATAGAGCGGCGCGATCTCCCTACTGAATAATCCTGAAACAGCTCTCCGATCTGGAAAAACAGCATGACCGCCACGGCCTCGGGAAGTTCATGAATGGCGATCGCGCCCAGCGTGGCAATGGCCATCAGAAAATTCTCGTCAAAGATTCGCCCTCTCAGGATGTTGCGTCCCGCCGTTATCAATACGCTCCAACCACTAATTAGATAGGCCGGAATCAAAACCGCGTATTCGCCAACGGAATAGGGGGTGTTGTTTAGAGCCTTGTTAAATAACAGACCAATAACGAAGAGCAATGCTGAGACCGCAATGGGAATCAATGCCTTACGAAGGCTAAACTGATGGCGATCCTGATGGTCGCAGCAGTCGCCGTGGGTGTGAGACGCTGACATAGGAACACTTACTCTATTGAATATGAATATCTGAAAGATTATTCAGATGATACAGCAAATTGATTGCTTTAGCCACTGGTTGCGATGAGAGGGATTGGTGGCGTCCTCGGTGTTTTGTTAATCCTCGCTGGAATGAAGAGAAGGTTGGTTTAGAAGGCACTCTGCTCGTCAAGGTGATCAGCGACTTCTCTATAGAGGGTCATGATGTGGTCGTCGGCAAGACTGTAGCAAACGTTGCGACCTTGGCGGCGGTACTTGACCAGCCGTTGCGATCTCAACACGCGCAATTGATGGGACACGGCTGATTCGCCCATTTTGACAGCGGCAGCCAAATCACAGACACACAGCTCCTGCTGAGCGAGGGCCGACAGTAGCTTGAGGCGATGGGGGTCAGAGAGGGCACTAAAAAAGTCTGCCATTCGCTGCGCCTTCTCTGTTTCTATAATGTCGGGTTGCACTTGGCGAACATTGTCTAGATGGACTAGGGCGTCCTCACAACTCGGAGCGTCAAGTGATACAGGGACGGATTGAGAGTTCGATGCTTCTGTGGCAGCCATCGCAGGATGATGAAGGTATCTGTACTTCCATGATACTGAGAATCATTACTGTCTGAATACCTATTCAGATTTTCCGTTAATTCCTCGGTCAGTCTTACGAGTAAAGCTTAGGCATTGCCGGGTTAGAGCCGCCTGTTTTGCGGTTGCGATCTTCATCTTGGTTACGAATTGATTAACTCAGCAACGTATTCGTAGGAACAACCTGAAAATTCATGCCCACTTGCAGAAAATGAGCATCACCCGTCAGAACGGTAACAATACCCAGCTCCTGCATAACCACCATTGACGTGAGATCCGTAAAAGAGATTCTGGGCTTGTCCAAGTACTTCAGTCGTAGTGTCCGCGTTGCGGCAAATCGCTCAATCGTGATTCGCTCTAGATAAAAGCTGTCTTGCTCAAAAGCATCCAGCAATAGCTCCATCGATGCTTTTGCCTGCTCAGCCCGTAGACGTTTGAAAAACAGCGTAAAAGTTTCATCCAGCACATAGTCTGTGGTGTAGACCTGCCCTCCTGCAGCCCGAATGGTTTGATACTGCTTAACAACAGTAGCGTGCTGGTCTTCCCGGCGATCATGGAGAGTCAACCAACCCCAGGTGTCTACAAATAGCTTAGTCACCATAGAGGTCAGCATCCACCTCTTGCGCCAGCGAACCGTGGGAAACCGCTCCGATGAAGGAGGAAAGGGGATCTGGCGTCGGCTCCATTGTCGATATGCCGTGTTGAGGATTTGCTTGCAACGTCCCCACAAACCTAAGAACCTCAGTTAGTTGGCTTTCGGGCAACTGCTCAATCTCAGTCAGAAGGCGCTGCTTAACGGATGGGTTAGTCGTCATTGTCTTTAGATTTCTTCCATGAAGTCGCTTCTATCCTATCTTGCCAGTCTAATTTCGACTGATCTCAAGAGCCTTGAGCCTGTTCCCTACGTTCCTCAGCGTCATACCGTTGCTATAGGAAGAGACACGATAAAAGTGCTACCTTGACCCACTTGGCTTCGGATATGAACTGTGCCTTTGTGTTTCAGTGCGATCGCTTGGGCAATCGCTAAGCCTAAGCCTGAGCCGCCTGTCTTGCGGTTGCGATCCCGATTCACCCGATAGAAGCGGGTAAACACATGGGCCTGTTGCTCGGCAGGGATGCCAATGCCTGTATCTCGAACCTCAACCAAGGCATATTTTTTATCCCGATTGAGTCGAATGACCACATCACCACCCCGAAGGGTGTATTGAATCGCGTTCATTACCAGATTTGCGATCATTCGGTAGAGCTGTTCTTCATCCCCCTGGACAATCAGCGGTTGCGTCGTGTCCAGTTCCGCAGAGAGAGATAAGCCTGTATTGTGGGCTAGAGCCAGAAATTCATCCATCACGTCGTTGATGATCAGCCCTAACTGGCAGGTTTTATGGTCGTCCTTTCGGTTTTGTTGCGTATCAATCAGAGTCAGCAGCAGCAAATCCTGGACCAATTGCGTCAGGCGATTGACCTGTCGATTGATTGTCCCTAGTGTTTTTCGAGCCTCATCCTCTGAGATATTGTCCGTCTCTAGAACAGACTCCACCGTTGCCTTAGCCGCTGATAACGGCGTGCGTAACTCATGGGCTGCATTAGCGGTGAATCGTTGGATATCTTGGTATGCGTTTTGGACGGGCTTCAGGGAGAGTCCGGCTAACCACCAACCCGCCCCTGAGACAAGCAGCATCGCTAGGGGCCACCCCCACAGTAGAAACTGCTGGGTCGCGACTAACTCCTGATCCAGTTCCCTGAGCGATCGCCCCACCTGAAGATAGCCCCAGTTCCTGTGATTGACCGTCTCCAGCAGCAATGAATACTGCAGAAAGCGCTCTCCGTCCCTATTCGTGAAGACCTGCCAGCCCTCCAGAACTATGTTGTCTGGGATATGGTCCACCGATGGCCCCAACGTGGCGACCGTCTGACCCGACAGATCTTTTAATTGGGCATAGTAGACATCCTGCTTGACCAGTCCCAGGACGTGTCTTTTGGTAAAACGGTCTGGCTCTGGGCATTGGACCTTTGCCTTGCACAGGCCAGGGAGTAACTTTTCTGCAGAGGCATTGAGACGTCCAGGTTGGAGCAACACCGCACCTAAGCTGTCGTGCAGTATGCCTGACGATGATTCAATTTTTTGCGTCAACGCCTGTAGGCGCTGACGCTCAGTGATTTGATAGTAGCCCATTCCGCAGAGGGCCAAAATGAGACCCATGACCCCTGCATAGTAGCCAGTCAAGCGCCAGCGGGTGCGGTTAAAGGGATCACGCTGAGGCATGGGGAAGATTGAGACGATATCCCAGACCATAGATGGTGTCGAGGGAATCCCCCAAACCATAGTCCGTCAGCTTCCGTCTCAACAGGCGCATCTGTGCTGGGACAACATTACTGGTGGGATCGGCTTCGATTTCCCAAACCTGGTTCATCAACTGCTCCCGAGGAATAATCTGATTGGGATGTTTCATAAAGTACTCTAGCAACTGGAACTCCTTTGCTGTCAGTGGTATGACCGAGGCTGTCCCCGGCTCATCCTGTACAGAGACGGTTGCGGTGCCGTAGTCTAGGATGAGCTGCCCCACTTGGAGTTGCTGCGCTTGAAGTTGGGGCGATCGCCGCTGCAGCGCCCGCAATCTCGCCTTGAGTTCGCCCATCTCAAAAGGTTTGACAAGATAATCATCAGCCCCTGCATCCAGGCCAGCCACCTTATCTTCCATGCGCTCCATGGCCGTCAGCATCAGCACAGGTAGGCAGGATTTTGACTGCCGCAGACGCTGGCAGAGTTCCATCCCCGACAGACCCGGCAGCAACCAGTCAAAAATTGCTAGAGAATAATGGACGTGCGGATTCTCTAGATAGTCCCAGGCTTGGGTGCCATCCTGCGCCCAGTCAACCACGTATTTGTCTCGCGACAGGCTACGCTTAATTGCCTCCCCCAGATCTACCTCATCCTCAACGAGAAGAATCCGCATTGCGATAGGAACCTCTCTAGCGTCCTGGGACCATTATCGATCTGACGAGCCACATAGAGAGAACGATCCAATTCAGTTGCTATAGGTGTGAATGCGGGCTATCCCGATCGGAGTATCTGTTGCAGTCTCAGCCCTTTTTACAGAGACGGGCATCAGCCATACCCGGTTTAACATTGACAAGGTGCGAACAGAAGAGAGTTGGATTCTCAGCGCGGTACCCGGTGAGACCTGTTGGGTGAATGAAATGATGGCAGAGCCATTTTTAACTGTTGTGGATGCCTCAATCACCTGATTGTCCGCCCCACGAACAGAAACACTCCCGACCGATATTCGATCAGGGAGATCGATGGAGATCTGAGAAACTGAATACCCAGCAACGTTTATTCCAAACTGGAATTTTGCAAAGGGAGCGCGAGTATTGCGGGGTAGTGATCTGCTGGTGGTCAGGTAGGGTGCGGAAGCATCTGGCACAGTAGAGGCCGCCCAGACGGGTACGGTCGATGATGCCAGATAAAATATCCCTGCAATTGCTAGTGACGATAGTTTAACCATAATTCTTTCGGTGAAAGATTTTGACTGCAATAATGCTGACGTTCTGAAATATGAGTAGAAATGGAAACATTAAAATCTGTTGATTCAGCCATCAGAAATTTGTGGAGCAAACTTCCATAAACGTCTACTTCATTTGGCAAGGCGAAGGAAGATATTTAGGGAAGCTGCCACACCAAAGTTCATTGACATGAACGTCTTGTGGGAGTGATTTTCGATTTAGGAAAAGCAAACTATGAGCTAGAGTTAGAGCTACTCTTAGGCGGTGTATTTGCCTTAAGTACAGAACAACCGATCGGTACCTTTTCGACAATTCGAGCCGCCCCATTGGGTCCACAAACAACAATCGACTTAGCAGAGGCTCGGCTTGGCAACAGTAGCCCTGCCATTAACGTTGTTAATAAAACACCCATAAAGGCTTTACTGTTTTTCATGACTTTCAATGAAATCAATAACATCATTCAACGTATGTCATGAAAATAAAATACGAATGAAATTGAAGCCTCTGATACAAATTAGTTAACTAACTCTAACTGAAGGTATCAATCGAAGTAACTTCCCTCATTTCTCAATGCTAAATCGACTATTGATCTTTTCACCGCCAATGTCAGTTTGCACAACTAAATCGTATTGACCTGTGGCTTGGGCTGTTAATAGGCCGGTATAGCCTTCTTCGGCAGGCTCATAAACCAGCTTCACCGTTTGTTGCTCTCCGTCTGGTTGCTGTACGTTAGCCGTCACTTGGGCATCGGTAATCACCCGTTCTTCAGCTTCATGGAGAAGATATAGATTAAGCTGGGTTCCATCGTCCTTGGGTTTCGTGACCAGTTCAATGTGGTAGGGGTCGGACTCGACTACCTGCCCCCCTTTGGAATGCAGCTCATGTTCACTGTGCTCATGCCCATCATCTGCAGAGTGCGTTTCTTCGCCTTTTGAATGGTCGTGGCCGTCATTGGCGGAGTGCGTTTCTTCATCTTTTGAGTGATCATGCCCATCATCGGCAGAGTGCTCAGTTTCAGCATCAGCAGCCGTACTATCTGAGGTGCTGCTGCAGGCCGTCAACGGCAACAATATCAGACCCAGCAAGATGGGGACGGTTAGAAAATGGCGCATAGGATGTACTCCTTGATTCAATGAAAACGGCAGATGGTCGTTACCAAACTTCAATCGGGTGGCAGGTGACAAACGCATCCTTGAGCAGAGGTTGCAGCGAGGTGTAGAAATTTGAAATGATATCCTCCCGATCAATGACAGTGATGACCAGCGGTAAGTCCGAGGACTCAGAGGCTGCATCCAACACGTTGAGCGTGCGGAACACACCATGCTTGCCATAGCCTGCGATCGCCTGCATGACAGTGACTCCCATCAAATCCTGCTGGCGGGCCATCCCCAATATTTCTTGGTAGAGGGGTTGGTGCTGCCAAAGGCTGTACTCACTAGTGTGAATAGTTAGCTGTCTCCAGGCGGTTATTGTCTGCATTGGGTCTCTCGTTAGGGGATGGAATCACTGATATTCAATGCTTCAAGGTCAAATCATGCTTAAGTAAGTCAGCTTCAGGTTCAGGCTGACTAGCTGTTGGATCAGATTTGGGGCGTAGGAATCGACCGAACTGGGCATAGAGCGCGGGTAAGAGAAGTAGGGTTAGGGCAGTGGAGGTGAACAGCCCCCCTAAAACCACAACTGCCAACGGCTGCAAGATTTCTTTACCTGCACCTGAGCCAATCACCAGTGGCAACATTCCAAGGGCAGACGTTAGGGCCGTCATCAAGATTGCTTCCAGGCGTTCTGTCGATCCCTCGATCACACCTACCTGGATCGACTTGCCCTCAGCAAATTTATTGTTGTAGTTGTCCACCAGGAGTAAGCCATTGCGGGTGGCCACACCGAACAGGGTGATAAAACCCACCATCGACGCCACCGAGAGAATGCCCCCACCCAAGGCCACGGAAAAGATGCCGCCTGATAAGGCCAGGGGTAGGTTGAGCATAATCATCACCGTGGCGGGGACGGATTTGACCGCAAAGTACATCATCACGGCCACCACCACCAGCGCTAGCAAACCAAAAGTGATGAGGTTTTGGGAGGCTCGCTGCTCTGACTCAAACTGACCGCCATACTGGATGAAGTAGCCTTCTGGCAGCTCCACCTCTTGGGCCACAGTGGTCTTAATTTCCTCAACGGCACTGCCTAAGTCTCGATCGGTGACGTTGGTGGACACAATGAAGCGGCGCAGCACATTTTCACGGTTAATCGTGTTGGGGCCAGTGCCAAAGCTGATATCGGCCACCTGCGCCAGGGGTATCTTCGTCCCGTTGGGGGTATCAACCAGCAGGTTGCGAATGGTATTTAGGTTGCTGCGATCGTCTTCCTGTAGCCAGACCAGTAGATCAAAGAGCTGTTGTCCCTCTAGCACCTGAGATACGGCTCGTCCGTTGAAAGCCGTTTCAACGGTTTCTGAAAGCTGGCCAACGGTCAGACCATAACGGGCGGCAGCTTGGCGATCGAACTCGATCTGAAGCTGCTTGATGTCCACTTGGGGTTCGAGCTGTAAATCCACCAGGCCAGGGACTTCGCTGATGGCGGTCTGAATTTGCGCACCAAGGGAGCGCAGCCCATCTAAATCGGGTCCGAAGATCTTGATGGCGATCGCGCTTCTCACCCCGGACAGAATTTCGTCAATGCGGTGGGAAATAAAGCCACCAATCCCCGGCACCACTCCCGGAATTTGGGCAAACGTCTCGCGCAGCGTCTCGATCGTGGCCTCGCGGTCTTTCATCCCAGCCTCACTGATTTCCACATCAACGTGACCAAATGAAACGCTGGCGGCATCAGCATCTCCCGACACTCGACCCGCTCGAAGCTGCACTGAATCAAACCGAGGATCATCTATCAGTAAATCTTGGATCGCAAGTCCGGCCCGACTGGTGAGTTCTAACGAGCTACCGGGATAGAGCGTCATCGTATTCACTAAGGAACGCTCTTGAAACTCCGGTAGAAACACCCGCCCCAGCGTCGGCAACACCAGCATTGAAGCCACAAATAGGGCCACCGCGATCATGAGAACCACCTTGGCGCGGCTGAGGGAGAATCGCAGTAGGGGCTGATAAAGTCGCTTGGCAGTTCGGGCAACCCAGGTTTCCACTGCGGGCAGGGTTTGATTCGAGAGCAGCAAGGCAGAGAGTGCGGGGGAGAGCGTCAGGGCCACAAAGGTGGAAGAGAAAATGGACAGCAGATAGGCAAACCCCATTGGGGCGAAGATTTTGCCTTCAATCCCCGTTAGGGTAAAGATGGGGGCAAAAATGACCGCGATGATGATGGTGGAAAATAGAACGCTTACCCGAACTTCTCTGGAGGCGTTATACACTACCTGCAGCGGAGGAACAGGAGTGCCCGCCAGTTGATTTTCTCGGAGACGCCGATAGGAATTTTCCATATCGACAATGGCATCATCGACGACGGAACCAATCGCCACGGCTAGTCCTCCCAGCGTCATGGTGTTGATTCCCAGACCGAACAGATTGAGGATACTGAGGCCAATCAAGAGCGATAGGGGGATGGCGCTCAAAGCCATAACTGCCGTGCGCCAGTTCATCAAAAACAGCAGCAGCACAACCGCCACGATGATGATGCCATCACGCAGGGCGCTGGTGACGTTCTCAATCGAAGCATCAATAAAATCAGATTGGCGAAACGTGGCCGTCACTTCCACATCTTCCGGCAACCCAGCTTTAATCGTCTCCATCTGGGCTTCCACCGCTCGGGTGACCGTGGGCGTATCAGAGAGCGGTTGCTTGTTCACCATCATCACAATGGCTGCTTTGCCATTGGCGCTGGCATCCCCTCGCTTGAGGGCGGCTCCAATCTGAATATCAGCTACGTTACCCAGCAGGACTGGCACCCCATCACGGGCGACCACCACCGATTCCCGCAATGCCTCCACCGATTGGATGCGACCGAGGCCACGAATTAAATACTCTCGGTCGGGGGTAATCAAAAAGCCGCCCCCGGCATTGGTATTGGCCTCCTGGACCGCCTGTGTCACTTCCGCCAAGGTGACATCATAGGCTCTCAATTGGGCCGGATCGACTAATACCTGATACTGACGGGTTTCGCCCCCGTAGGAGAGCACCTGGGTGACGCCAGGGACGGCCAGCAGTTGATTGGTAATCTCCAGATCAACGAGGTTACGGACATCCATCAGAGTGGTTTTGCCCCCATCCGCAATCGTGAAGGCATAGGTTAAAACCGTACCAATCGGGGAAGACAGCGGCGAGATTTGAGGAATTTCGACCCCAGTAGGAAGCTTGCTGGTCACCTGCTGCAGCCGTTCGGAAACCAATTGTCGAGCCAGGTAAACGTCCGTTCCCCAATTAAACGTGATCTGAACTACGGAAATCCCCACGCCGGAAGAGGACCGGACAATATCTACCCCTGGCGTCCCGTTGACGGCGCTCTCAATGGGAAAGGTGACTAAAGACTCCACTTCTTCTGGCGCTAGCCCTGGTGCCTCTGTTTGCACATCCACCTGTGGGGGCGCAAAGTTGGGGAACACGTCTAACGGCATTCTTAAAACGGTCAATACCCCCCAAACCGTCACGATGATTGCGCCGATGACAATCAACCAGCGCTGGGCGATGGACCATTTCAGAATGGCATTCAACATGATGGTTCCAGAAATACTTCGCTACCGACCAAATACTCAGACAAAGGGAGATCTCTTAACACTTAGGCTGACTCCCGATGCTGGCTGATAGCGGTTTCTTCAGGAGTGGATGACTGTTCCGCTGCTTCATGGAACTCGACCTTATCGGGAGCAAGAGTAGCCTCAGAAACCCCGTCTCTCAGAGTCTGGTTGTTCTCCTCAGTAGCCTGAGTTAATTCTGAAACAGGCTCACTCAAACCAACGCGACCCCGACGTCCTGCCAGATACGCCCCAGCCGCGATCGCCCCCCCAGTGGGAAACACAATCCACCAAGGTAAGCGACCAGCACTCAACAATGAGAAACCAGAGGACGTTTCGGCTGTTTCACTGCCATGATCATGCTCATCTTGTTCAGAGGCTTGACTCCCACCTTGGAGCGATTGAGCGTGGAGCATCATGGCCCCTTGCGTCACGATTCGGTCACCATCAAAAAGGCCCCGTTTGATTTCAACCCAGCCTCCAAAGGTCTCGCCCAGCTCAACTTCCACTGGCTCAAAGCGACCTTTGCCATTTTCCACATACACGAAGGATTGATTATTCACCTCTACCAATCCTCCCGAAGGAATGGCTGTCGTTGCAGTGGAAGCACGACCCGTCATAATCTCTAGCTCTGCAAACATACCGGGCTTGAGTTTATTGCGGGGATTGCTCACGCTGGCTCGGACTGGAACTACCCGAGTTTCACCCGCAACGACAGGATCAATTTGAACAATCTGCCCATTAAAGATTTCTCCAGGTAGGCTCGCAACCTGCAGCCGAATGGGTTGGCCTCGACTCAACTGATCGAGGTCTTTCTCGTAAACATTGGCCGTTGCCCAGACTTCAGCATCGTTCACAATGGTCATCAGTTGGCCCCCTGCATCTTCAAAGGACGCCCCTGGGGTGACCTCCCGCTTGGAGATCGTGCCCGCGATAGGGGCCTGTACGACCACTAAACCTTGCCGATTGGAGGGGGTCCGTAGTTGTCTCAACCGGGTTTGATAGGTTGTGTCACTTTGCCCAACCCGCTGTTTAGCTCCATCGACTGCTGCTAAGGCGCGTCTGAGTTCTGCTTCGGCTCTGAGGACGGCTTGGCGACTCTTGCTTTTGTCTACTGCTGCCTTCGCTTCGGCAAGCTGAGTCTTAGATGTTAACATCTCGCGACGGGGCAGTGCACCAGCAGAGGCTAACCGTGTATCTCCGTTGTAGCGCTCTTGAGCCTCTGCCAGTTGCGTTTGGGCCTGAGCAATTTCAGTCGCGGCGATTTGACGCTCACGGGCTAAGTTCTCCTGGGCGAGGCGCAAGTTTGCCTGTGCTTCTCTCAAACCAACTTCTGCATCTGTACGTCTATCAAGGGATTCAACTCGCAGTTGCAGTAGCTCTAGGCTAGATATCACCGCCACAGGCTGTCCCTTTTTGACGCGATCTCCCGGTTTAACTAAAAGTTCAACAACGGTGCCTGGGGTCGGAATTGTCACATTCGCTTGACGATTGGGCTGAGTTTCAATCTGTCCTGTGGCTTTGATGCCAACACCAATCCGACGACGATCAACAGGCTCAATTTTGATGCCGATGCGTTTGGCAATGTCAGCGTTGACCTCAACGCTTTTAGGCCCACCTGTATTCCCGCCTGTTTCAAACTCATTCCCATGGTTGTGACCTGCTCCCGCCAGGGTGGGCGCGACTCCTAGAGTCGTAAGACAACCAATGAGTATTCCTGAAGCAACTACGGCTGCAAGCGGGTTACGGAGAACAAGAGGCATTAATGATTCACCAAAGTGATGGATGGAAACAGTTCCTGGCTAGCCAAAGGGGCAACAAACCATCAGTACTCTCTCGCCTCACATGACATAGCTGACTTTGAACAGCGTTGCATCCAAAAATAAAATCAAAGTGAAATATACTCTGACGTTGCAAAAAAGCTGGCGCAGTCTTATGTCTGTTTAGGAATATATTTGATTTTCGCTACCTGCTCTCCTCAATCAACTGATTATCATTGCTGCCCCCCATTCTGCCCCTCTATCAAGACAGAGGGGCGCGATTCTGCTGTTCAACCTGTTCAATAAACATCAGTGTCTTTTGATAGTTTTCCGGGTCACCCAGTTCTTGAAACAAGTCTGCTGCCTTCTGCAAATCCTTCAAACCCGCTTGGGTATCTCCTTTGCGAGCAAGGAGTAGACCTCGGTGGCCGTAAGCTTCCGCGAGCTTAGCATCAATGTTAATCGCCTGAGTGTAATCTGTGATCGCCCCATCGATATCGCCCATTGCCGTGAGAATATTGCCGCGATTGTAGTAGGCATTGGCATAGTTAGGTTGAAGCTTAATCGCGTGCTGCAAATCATCCAGGGCCAGTTTCAAATTGCCTAGCCGAGTGCTATACAGGATGGCGCGCAAGTTAAACGCCTCTGCATAGTTGGGGTCAACCTCTATGGCTTGATTGAGATCGGACATAGCCCCGTCTAGATCGCCGACGTCACTGCGGGTTTCGCCTCGGTTGTAGAGCACTACTGCATTTTGGGGTTCAATGTTCAAGGCTTGGTTAAAATCAGCGATCGCTTGCTGATAGTTTTGCAGATCGTGATAGGCTAGCCCCCGTGCTAGGTAGACTTCTGTAAATCGAGGGTTGGCTTGCAGAGCTTGATTGTAGGTGGCGATTGCCCCTTGGTAATTTCCCTGTTTGGCTTGGGCCTGCCCTTTTTCCAGTAAACGCACCGCTGTTGACACTGCTGCTACCTGAAACGCTGGCCTTGCCTGAACTGCAGGCAAGATTGGCATCAGCACGATTGCAGCACTCAAAGCCGTGACTTGCCAACCCAATTTCATACCGCTGCTCCTCAACCCAATGCAACAACTCAATGCTAGCTAATGCTAACTTGTGCCGCCTAGGTAATACCTCAATAGTTTCACTGAATCACTTTCAGCAAGGTGTGCAGATGAGTTAGTCGTTAGTCAATTGCTTCAAACAGTGTGCACCCTAGGTGCCAGTACAGGAGCCCTTTAAAAATTTCAGCTAACATTGAAGGAAATCCCACGGTAGGGTTTTATAGCTGCAATGAGCGGGGATGCATATGAACTCAAGTGCAAAAACCACACTGATCCTCGGTATTCTTCTCGCAATACCAGGAATTAGTTCTTCTGCTCAAACTCAGTCTCCGTTAGTTGCGATCTCAGCACCTTCAGAACCTGCTCAGACGTTATTGCAAAGCGGTCGAGAAAAAGCAAAGAGGGGAAATTATCAAGAAGCAATTTCTATTTATAATCAGGCTATTCAATCGAATCCCCGAAATACATCCGCATATATTTATCGGGGGTTAGCCTACCATGATCTAGGTGACTATCAAGGTGCAATTGCCGACTTTAATCGAGCTTTAGAAATTGAACCAGATCATGCAATCGCGCTATACAACCGAGGAGAATCTCGTTCTGATATCGGCGATTTTGAAGGCGCTATCATCGATTTAACCCAAGCAATCCGATTGAAGCCAAATTATGCAGAGGCTTACAATATTCGAGCGATTATCTTTGGTGCAGTTCAAGGGCAATGGGAAAAAGCATTGAAGGATTTAAATCAAGCCATTCTCTTTCGGCCAGACTTTGCAGATGCCTACTATAACCGGGGTAGAACCTATGCTGCAATGCGCGATGCTACTAATGCAATTGCTAACTATACAAAAGCTATAGAATTAAATGCTGAATTAGCTGAAGCATATGGCAATCGAGGCATGATTAAAGCCCAAACTGGAGACAAGCAAGGTGCAATAGTAGATTTGCGACATGCAGCAAATCTTTTTAAGGAACAGGGAAATCAGGGAAATTATCAGCAAACATTACTCATGATTCATCAAGTAGAACAGCAATAGATTTCAGTTGAACCGTCATGTCCTAAGGTGGCGCTAAGACAATACAGGCTTGAGCGGGCAGTAAACCACCTAAGATGTGCATTACTGCTTCCTTTTAGAGAACAACAAAATGGCCGTCAAGACGGAGCCCCCAATCACGACAACGCTTATTACGTTCCGCACTAGAGGACTGAACAACTCAGCTCCTGCTGTCCCACTGCTAGTTTCGTTGACAGGGATATTAAGAATCTTGCCGTGACCCGCCTGCTGGACCTTAATCTGCCAAGTGCCTTTCTGGTCAGCCGGAGGCGAGAAGGTAAAGTGGCCCTCCTCATCCGCCGTTGCCGTTAGCCAGGGTTCAGCCGCCTGATCGGGCGCATAGATCGTCACTTGGGCATTCGCCATTGGCTCCCCCGATTCAAAGGCCGCTTCAATTTCAACAGTGTCAGGGGTGACGCGATAATCCACAACGATGCCGTGTGCAAGGATCGCCGGAGCCACCCAGAGATTTACCCACAATCCTAATATCGGTGCCCACCGTCTGTTCATCCCAGACCTCTATGACGTGACAACCTCAGATCGACAGTGGCCCTCACCGACATGCCCAAGCCCGACCAATGCCTTCTCTAGGGTCTGGAACGCATCGGGAGACAGCTTTTGCTTCAGCGTGGACCAATCTGCTTTGAGCGTCTGCTCCTCAGCTAAAGCGGCCAAGGACGCAAACCCCAAAGCGGAGGCGTTGAGGTCATCATCAGCCGGGAGTTCCCCATCCCCAAAGATGTGATCAAAGTGGAAGGTGGCTTCTAGATTTGCCGTTTGTCCGGGTTCAACGACGCCTTTGCGCTCGTCACCGACAAACTCGCCACAGGTGTAGGCCAACTCGCGATCAAAGCTGAGCGTAAAGTCAACAGTCTTGCCATCCTTGATTGCCTGCCCCACCAGCATCAGCACCTGCCCCGCCGCAGGCCCATTTTCAGCCGGAGTCATCTTCCAGGCTAGGGCATTGTAGTGCCCTGCAGGTGCTTCTGTTTCGCTCACCGACACAGGAGCAGCGTTTTCATCCCCTGCAGCAAGATCCACTGTTTCAGCAGGCAGTGTTACTTCAGAGGTGGACTGCAGCGGTGCTTCTGTATCGGGGTCAAAGGGGGGATTGGTTTGATAGGCTTTAATTTCGGACAAATGGGCGTAGACATGATCAAAGCTGATCTGCCAACCATCCTTAGAGGTGAAGCCTTGGCGCACAAAGTCTTCACCATTAGCTGCTACCTGCAGCGTCCCGGACCCTGAAGCGTTAGCATCTGGAGAAGTGGCGGTGTCTGGAGAGGGGGAATCCCCCGATGGTTGACAGGCAACTAGCAAACCAGAGCACAGCGCAACTGCAAAGAGAGATTGTTTCAGCATTCCTTTCCTTTAGCACTCAGAAAGCCTTCAGCGAATGAAAAAGCTCGATGGAGTTTTTATGCAAAGTACTGGCAAAATCAGACTTGTGTTAGATAGACCTGTGGCAGCGTTTCACAATCTATCACCCCTTTTCAAAGAATGCAATCCAGCGGCGAGGGCAAGCCATTGGGTATCTCTCTGCAGGACTCCGAATAACGTCTCTATCTTGGGTGCTGACTTTGATTCCACTGGGGGTTCGCTAATGGTGACACACCACGCAGTTCCCCCAAGTGTCACCATTAGCGAACTCGTTAAACCAACGCTGCTTGCCAGTAATCGAAGATTTTTCATAACACTCCTCACACACCTGATCAAAAATCTAAATCGTCTTGCTGATGAACCGCTTAGCGGTGGAATTCAGCTTGAACGAATCACAGTAGTGGTCATTGCAGGAGATTCTGATGTTGCTAGCAGCAGTGGAAAATGATGGGCATTAGGTGAATGCATGGCTTGAAAGCCTAAATTGGCTTGATTGACAATATCTGCATAGGTCGGAATGGCTGCCCCAGATCTGTCTACCACGGAATGATTAAAGTTAAAGCCATTCAGGTTAAACGCCATGCTACTCACTCCCAGCGCAGAGAACCAAATACAGACTGTTGGGAAAATAGCCAGCCATAAGTGTATTGATCGCTTACTTCGGAAAGCAAAGCTTGGAATGGTCAATCGCCCCCAAAACCCACCATGCCCAGCGAATAGATTATAGGTGTCCTTTGCTTGTCCAAATCGATATCCGGCATTAGGGGATTCGTTTTCACTCGTTTCGCGAATTAAGCTCGATGTGACCAGAGAACCATGCAAACTACTGAGCACAGCTCCTCCGAAGACGCCTGCAACGCCCAGCATATGAAAAGGATGCATCAATATATTGTGATCTGCTTGGAACGTGATCATGAAATGAAACGTTCCGGCGATTCCTAGGGGTAATCCTTCTGAAAAGCTCCCTTGACCAACGGGATAGACCAGTAGAACAGCCGTTGCCGCAGCAGCAGGAGCGGAGAAAGCCACTTGATTCCAGGAACGCATACCCAGCCTATAGCTGAACTCCCACATTCGTCCTAGATAACACCAAATTGCAATCAAGGTGTGGAGAACGATCAATTGATAGGGTCCCCCGTTATACAGCCACTCATCTACAGAACTAGCTTCCCATAAAGGATAGAGATGCAATCCAATCGCAGCAGAGGTAGGAACTACTGCGGCAGTGACGACATTATTGCCACTGAGTAGTGCCCCTTCAATTGGCGCTCGAATGCCATCCATATCCACTGAAGGAGCAGCCACAATAGCCAGCAAAAAACAGGTTAGTGCGACTAAAGCTGAGGGAATCATCAAGATGCCAAACCAGCCAATATAAATGCGGTTCTTAGAACTCGTAATCCAATTCGAGAAGTTGAGCCATTGAGAACCCTCTGAGGAGGAGAAAGAAACTTGAGTCATGTTGCTCATAATCAAACCTGCAATGTGATAAAGCGGGCAAAGTTATTTCATATTGCTTTCATTTTTAATTCACATTGCTTTCATATTTAAATCAATCGTTGCAAAAAGCAATACTTTGTCACCCATTAAGGTGTCCTGCATGACCAAATTTGGGGCTCTAGAGATTGAAAAATCCCCGAAATACTGCTTCCAGAATGTATAGATATATAAAGCAAACTGGAATTCGCTTCTAACTGAGATAAAAGTAAATATGAAATGATTATGAAAAAGCCTTCCTCTGTATGACCGAGATTCCTCTCCGAAGAAGTATTGTGTTTGCCTCTATTCTGGCGATTGGGGTTGCATTTGCTGGCTGCACAACCGTTGACGGACCTCCAACCAATCCTCAAGAGCAGACGGCAGACAATGAGAATCGGCCTGCAAATGCTGAGGGGAAAAAGACGGTACTCACCACATTCACGATTCTGGCTGATATGGCCCGCAACGTCGCAGGAGATAAGTTGAACGTGGAATCCATCACCCGCATTGGTGCTGAGATTCACGGCTATGAACCCACGCCTAGCGACTTGACCAAAGCCCAAAATGCGGACTTGATTCTCTACAACGGTATGAATCTGGAACGCTGGTTTGAGAAGTTTCTGGGTAATGTTCAAGATGTCCCCTCTGTGCTGCTGACAGAGGGGATTGAACCAATTCCGATTGCGGAAGGTCCCTATACCGATAAACCCAATCCCCATGCTTGGCTACGGTGTACACACAAGTCTGAATTAGACTGTAGTGAAGCCGTATAGAGCATCCTCAAAGATATGGAAAATCCTATTCTGGTGCACGAAGAACTGATTAATGGAACTACCTTTGGAGACCTTCGTTTACTCAAAAGGGGGCTTCATTATTCGATGCCATTCATCACCATCAGAGCGTAAGCATCCGTCAAATCAGCCAAGGTCGCGCAGAGCAAGTGGGCTTCTATCGCTTCTTAGAGAATGAAAACGTGTCCATGTCTGAGTTGGTCAAAAGCCTCTGTGACCACTGCCAGCAACAGGTCAAAGGACGACACGTTTTAGCCGTCAGTGATACAAGTGAGGTCAACTTACAATCTCATTCAGGACGCTTAAAGCTCGAAGAATTGGGTGTCGTCGGCAATGATCGCGATGTGGGCTTTTTTATTCACCCGACCCTCGCCTTAGATGCAGGGACTGGTTTCCCGTTAGGATTGAGTGCACTTCAACTGTGGACTCGGGACCCGAATCGTCCAACAGTCAAAGATAGAGGAGGATATCAAAACCTGCCGATTGAGGAGAAAGAATCCTTCAAATGGTTAGCATCTGCTGAGCGAAGTCAACACTGTCTGAAGACAGGAGGGGCTAGCCTGGTCACTCATATCGGTGACCGAGAATCGGACTTGTATGAAGAGTGGGCAACGGTGCCTGATGCATTCAATCATCTCCTAGTCAGGGTTCGTCAAGACCGTCGTCTGCTAGGTCAATCCAAATCACTCTATGGATATCTCAAATCACAGTGGGGGATTGGATTTACCACGATTACGATTGAGTACGAATCCCGTACTCAGCGGATGGCGAGAGATGCAAAGCTACTGATCCGCTGTGCTCCAGTCAAAATTCAACGACCTGAGCATTTAAAGGAATGGGACTATCCACCGAGTATTCAACTGTATGCCATCGAAGCGGTAGAACAGACAACGCCCAAAGGTCAGAAACCGATTCATTGGCGCTTATTGACCACTCACACGGTGGAATCCCTTGAGCAAGCGCTACAAATCCTGGAATGGTACAAATTCAGGTGGAGAATTGAGCGGCTTTTTGCCCAACTAAAAAAGACTGGTTTAGATCTTGAATCGACGCAACTCGAATCGGGTGAAGCAATTCAGCGCCTCACCGTCTTAGCCTTATCTGTTGCGGTTGCGACATTGCAAATGGTGGAAGGACGAGACGAGCCACAATGGCCTGCATCTATCACTTTTACCGATGAACAGCAGCAATACCTGAAACAAATTGCCCCCACAGTCCAAGGTAAAACTACAAAGCTACAAAATCCTTATCCGATTAACTCCTTGGCCTGGGCAACTTGGATTGTTGCCCGCCTGGGTGGATGGAAGGGGTATCAGTCTCAAAGACCTCCAGGTACAGCAACGCTAACCCATGGCCTGAAACGGTTTGAGATGATGTTCTTTGCATGGGAAATAGCTCAAAATCGACTTATGTGTACACCGTAGCCATGCTTGGATGTCACCCCGCAATGCCCTGGTGTATGTCGAGAATATTCGCAAAGCCTTTGTGGAACTTGATCCAGAGAATGCGGAGACTTACAACGCCAATGCTGAAGCCTATAGCGAGAAGCTCAAGACGATTGATAAAGAACTGAAAGCGGATCTAGAGCAAGTCTCTACCAACCAACGCTATTTGGTGAGTTGTGAAGGGGCATTTTCCTATCTGGCCCGAGACTACAACATGAAAGAAATTTATATGTGGCCGATTAATGCTGAGCAACAGTTCACACCCAAGCAGGTCCAGAGTGTGATTAAACAGGTCAAAGCGAATGATGTACCCACGATTTTTTGCGAAAGTACCGTGAGCGATGAAGGGCAAAAGCAAGTCGCAAAAACTACTGGAGCGCGCTTTGGGGGTAACCTCTACGTCGATTCTCTATCGACGGAAGAGGGACCAGTCCCCACTTTCTTAGATTTATTGGAATATGACGCCCGAACGATTTCGAATGGCTTGCTTGCGGGTCGCAAAAATTAAACGTTCCCTAGACATTTGCTAACTATCAATATTCAAAACGATGAATTCTACAACTCAATCCTTCGGCATTACAGTGGATAATCTGAGCGTGACCTACAATAATGCCCGCTTAGCTCTGTATAATGCGACGTGCAACGTAGAACCTGGAACAATTACGGGCTTGGTCGGACCCAACGGCTGCGGTAAATCAACCCTGTTCAAATCAATTATGGGTTTTTTGCGTCCTACTCAGGGCCAAATTCGGGTACAAGGTTTGCCTGTCCAAAAAGCCCAAAAGCGGCAGTTAATGGCCTATGTCCCGCAAGCCGATGAGGTGGACTGGAATTTTCCAGTGAGCGTTTTTGATGTAGTGATGATGGGACGCTACGGCTATATGAATTTGCTGCGAATTCCCTCTGCCAAGGATCGACGGCTAGTGATGTCCAGTCTAGAGCGAGTTGGTATGGTTGATTTTCGCCATCGTCAGATTGGAGAACTATCGGGTGGCCAGAAAAAGCGGGCATTTCTGGCACGGGCATTGGCCCAAGAAAGCAAGGTCATGTTATTAGATGAGCCATTTACAGGAGTAGATGTCAAGACGGAAAAGCGCATCATTGATCTGATGCTCCAGTTGCGTCAAGAAAACCATACTATTTTGATTTCTACCCACGATCTGGCCTCTGTCTCCACCTTTTGCGATCGCACCATCCTTCTCAATCAGACGATTCTCGCGTCAGGGACGACAGCCGAAACCTTCACCGAAGAAAATCTAGCCCTAACCTTTGGCGGTTTACCCATCAGAAGCCTTAACCCAATGCCTCTGCAATCTGAGGTAGAAGCATGAATGCTTTGATTGCATCTATTCCTCTGTGGGATTGGATCGTAGAACCCTTGCAATATGGATTTTTGGTGCAAGCGATCTGGGTGAGTGCCTTTGTGGGACTAGTTTGTGCGGTACTCTCTTGCTACATCACCCTGAAAGGGTGGTCACTGATGGGAGACGCTATTTCTCATGCAGTTGTACCTGGAGTTGTCGTAGCTTACGCCCTGAATATCCCCTTTGCCATTGGTGCGTTTGTATTCGGGTTTGGGGCTACGGTTGCCATCGGTTATGTCAAGTCCAATACCCGGCTGAAAGAAGATGCGGTAATTGGGGTGATCTTCACTGGATTTTTTGCCTTCGGCCTCGTACTAGTCACCAAAATTCCCAGCAATATTGATCTATTTCATATCCTGTTTGGCAATGTCTTGGGAATTTCTCAACAGGATATTATCCAAACCTTGATTGCAGGGACCATTACGCTGGTAGTCATTCTCCTGCGGCGTAAAGATCTGATGCTGTTTTGTTTCGATCCGAACCACGCTAAAGCCATTGGTCTGAATACCCAGGCCATATACTACACCCTACTTTCTGTGCTAGCCCTAACGATTGTCACCGCTCTGCAGACGGCAGGCATTATCTTAGTCATCTCAATGTTAGTGACACCGGGCTCAATAGCTTATTTGTTGAGCGATCGCTTTGACCATATGCTGATAATTTCAGTGATCAGTAGCATTTTCTCTTGTGTAATGGGCACCTATCTCAGTTATCACTTGGATATTTCTACGGGGGGTAGTATTGTCACGCTCTTAACACTGGTATTTATAGTGACAATGTTTCTCTCCCCCAAATATGGCGTTCTAGCACAGCATTTAAAGAGAAAATATCAGCCTTAAAATTCTCGATAAATCGCTGATATAATACCTGAATTTTCCCAGCAAATCTTCAAAAGCTTATGTGGTAAGGGCTTAGAATACATAGTGGGGTAAGCATAGGCTAAAATCGAGTTCTCACTTAACCAACACTTTTTGACACCCTTATTGTTCTATACAGCATTCTCATTTGTAATCTACCATTGCTAAAATACCTTGAAAACAATTCCCGTCTCATCGCCCAGAAGTACTGATTATAAAGGGTTGTAGGAGATAACGGGAAAGTCAGTTCAAGGATGGGCTTTATGATCAGGTCTCTTTTGTAAATAGCTGTTTGAATAGCTCTCGGCTTCTCGCTAGTCCTTCAGGTGTCAGAATTACAGATTTGGCCTTGGTGACAGGGTCACTGATCCACCCTTTGTGGTGCAACCGATTAAGAGCCTCCCAATCGTGCCCTTTCCAACTGCGAGCCCCCTGTTCAGTTTCATCATGGATGTTCAGGGCTAGCAAAGCGAGAACGGCATCATCAATTTTGTCATAGTCGGGCTGCATAACTATTTGACTAACATCGTTAGCTATCAATGGTGTTATTCTATACCCTCAAAACTGTCGGTCTTCTGGCATCACTTCCACCCAGTAGAATGTTTGGAACTAAGCAGAGCGTTTGAACCCTTTGAAAACAGACTCCATTTTCTACCGCATCTTTCAGACAGACCCTGGCATCTTATTTGAGCTGTTAGGTCAATCCCCTGAAGTCGCTCAAGGCTATGAATTTAAGTCGGTTGAAATCAAACAAGTCTCCTTTCGCATCGATGGCGTTCTGTTGCCTACCCCAGACGCTTCAGATCAGACAGTCTGGTTTGTGGAATTTCAGTTTCAACGTGACTCTCTCTTCTATCAACGGTTCTTTTCTGAAATTTATCTGTATCTGAAACTTTATCCCGAGACAGTGGACTGGCAAGCTGTCGTTATCTATCCCAAGCACAGCATCGAGCCTGCTCATCCCTATACCTTGCGAGCCAATTTAAACAGTGATCAGGTACATCGAATTTATCTAACAGACCTGGA
This sequence comes from Acaryochloris sp. CCMEE 5410, assembly GCF_000238775.2. NCBI lineage: Bacteria > Bacillati > Cyanobacteriota > Cyanophyceae > Acaryochloridales > Acaryochloridaceae > Acaryochloris > Acaryochloris sp. CCMEE 5410. The sequence continues at coordinate 293,421 of NZ_AFEJ02000003.1, forward strand.
TGAATCAATTGACTCTCTGGGGGTAGGTCTGATGCGGTTGATTGTGGTTGATTCAGTAGATACCGTCACCCAGGCTCAAGCTTTGCTTTCAAAGGCTCAAGCCCAGACACAGACAAATCCTAGGTTTGCGGCGATAATAGAGATGATTGAAACGATTGTGGTCTATAAGTTTCCTCAACTAAGTCGGGAAGAGATAGAGAACATGTTGGGCTTAAGTGAACTCAAGCAAACGAAGGTGTACCAGGAAGCCTTGGATGAAGGTCGCCAGGAAGGGGAACAGACTGGCATCCTCAAAGGGAAACTTGAAGGTGAACAGTCACTTGTCCTCCGCCTTCTTAACCGACGCATTGGTGACGTTTCTCCAGAGTTGCGATCGCAAATCCAATCCCTACCTCTCGACCAACTCGAAGCATTAGGTGAAGCCTTGCTCGACTTTACAGAATCCTCTGATTTGGTGAACTGGTTGCAGGACCATCGATCTGAGTAACAAGGGACTGCTTCTCAAAGCAAACTTGGGTGAATACTAACTGAGGGACGGACATTACCCCGTATCGCTCCCGCGATTGGTTAACGGAATGATTCACGGAGGATATGAACATTGAACGGGAGCTGGCCGATCTCCTCTACTGCGGCACTATCTTGCGATCTCAACGTAAACAGCTCTCCCTGCCTAATCTGGGGGTTTGTGGAAGAACCCCCAAAAGTGACGATTCTGAAGTCGGTATGTCCAGAAAACATACATCAAGCGTTTTCGAGCAAGGGATATCAAGTTCAGTAGAACCGTTGCAAATACTAGGCTTAAAGCTTCTTCATATTATTCAATTGTCTCCTAACTCAAGAGTTAGGAGACAGCTAAAATCACCCCAAAAACACTGTCTATTAAATCGTTAAATCCGAGTTAGTAGACACTACTGTCTATTAATCGATTTAGGAGACATCATTAGAGGCGAAAACTGCACGAGCGTGGGTTTTCATGCTTGGGATTTTATACCTTGATAAGCTTTAGGACCGGATCAACAACCCAATTCATTGCAGAATCGTCACTTTTGGGGGTTCCTCCACAAAACCCCTAATCTGATTCAGCTTATGCATGAAATTGCGGATCGTGCGCTCCAGGCTCAACGTCTCGCCGCACCAAGGACGACTCCTTTTCTTGATCAACTCATCCCTCAAGAAAACATCCAGCTTGATCATTCAAGACCAGGCCAATAATTACACCTTGGAGGGCTCACCATGACTCCTTTCGATTATGAACTGGCCAAGGGCAATTTAATCAGCGCGATCAATCTCGCGATCCAGGATGCAAACCAAGCTCTTGACGATGCCGAAAACGCGATCACTAACCTCAATAAACGACAACTACACATCCATCATCTCGCCCAAAACGCTCTCAACAAGTTCCAGAAACTTTAAACGAAGCACCTTACTTAACTGCTTCAACCCTCTCGCTACAAATTTCAGAGGAAAATTTATGCTAACTGCTTCTGAACTGCTTGCTGATCTTGATCATTACTATTGCACTACACAACATTACAAACACCCCTTTGGCCTTCTCTATACCGATGGCGTTAAAGCACTGGCTATGGGTGGGGAATGCTACTGGCTCATCGATGCGATCGCTAGCTACCAACCAGGAAAAGTCATCCGCGCTAATCCTATGCTCCTAGAGTTCCAGTTATGGATGTTGACGGTAAAAGAAGACCACAGCGCAGCTTTGGCTTGCTACGAAGATAGCCCCGAAACTTGTGAACCTGTGATTACACAGAACATCCCTAATACCAATTTCGTTCTGCCAGAAATCAAGCTTTATAAGGTGGGGTGTTACTCTTACCTTCTGAACATTGAGCTGAACTGTCTTTAAATACCTGTAATTCATACCTAAAATACTTGACTTTAGGTGCAAGTCTTGCTATATTAAGTACAGGTTGAGAGGCAAGCCGTTCCTGCTCCACCCATTACTTCTAAAACTGAATAGAACAAGCGACGAATGCAGACCGCTTATGAGTTACCGCTTCCAGCCGTACCGATAAGGATTGCACCGCTCCTCGAAGGATTAGTAGAGGGTTCAAGGTCTTACCGATCTGACCTGAATGATGATCGGTTATTCAAATCTTTTTGCCGCTGGTTAATTCTCGCTGGCTTCATACTCCGCCACTTCTATCTGGGAGTTATTCACGAGGATTGGCCAGGGGCTGAGATCGGGCTGATGTCCCGGTGAACCTCATACCTCGCCACTTCGGTCTATGGAGGTCTGTTTCTCCGGGATATGCCTGATCTTGTTTCTTTTATTGTTGATGTTCTTTTTTCTATGGCCCCGGCGAGTTATCCAGTCCGGGGTCGCTCTTTTCTTGAATGGGAGTTTTGATTATGCTTCAAGGTTTATCTTTGGATGCGTTGGCGAATGAGATTCAGGAACAGGCTCAGTTGAAGCAGGATTTTGCGGTGGAGTCTCAACAGATTCAGATGACTCCACAGGGCGATCGCTTGCTCGTTCCTAAATTGGGCCTGGATCTATTGGTGAATGATATGGCTCACCGGCAGATGGGGGCTTCGATGAAGATTCATCGTAAGTACTATCTACAGATGTTGCACAATGCACCTGATTTGCTGGCGACCAATGTCAATTACTGGCTACAACGTCAAGGACAACGCACTCATGTCCTCCGAACAATGGAGGGGACGGCTCGGGCGTTCTTGGGGGGTGGCTATGGCATCGTGGATCATGAGCATTTGCTGTTGCCGTTGCTACTGAAGCTACGAGAGTTAGACGATGACCTGGAGGTCTTGAGTACAGGGCTGACGGAGAATCGGCTGTTCCTGAAGCTGGCGTTCCCGAAGCTGGAAGGTGAGATCCGAAAAGGAGACGTGATTCGCTCAGGGGTGACGATTTGCAATTCTGAGACGGGATTGGGGGGACTCAATACGTTTCAAGCGAATTTCCGCCTAGTCTGTACGAATGGGATGACGCGAATGGAGCGGGGAATGCGCTTCTCGATCCGCCATTCGGGTCAGCGTCATGAGCTGGGGGAAATCCTCGATCCTGATGTCGCGGCTGAGAAGGTTGAGCGCTTTTTGGAACACTTCAATGAGGCCAGGGATGAGGCGGCGTTTCAAACGACGCTGGAGCAAATGAGACGCGCTACGCAGCAGTCCGTGGAGGTCTCGGCGGATGTGCTCTTGGAGAATGCGCGGCAGCACTTTGGACTGACCCTCGATGAGCAAAAAAATGCCCTTGAAAATATCCTCATGGAGGAGGATTTGACCCAGTATGGCCTGATGAATGCGTTCACGGCGACGGCGAAGCAGGTTCACTCCTACGCTAGAGCCTCTGAACTCGAAGCGATGGGCTCTAAAATCCTTAACCTCTCTCCCCATAATTGGAGAGAACTCGCTACCGCTCAGTAAGCGCTCATTGCAATCACCCTGGCCAGACAAGCTGGGGTGAGCTGGTTTTCACTAAGGAGAATTCTATGCAGACGGTTAATGATTTCACTCCTGATGAACTCAGGGGAATGGATTTCACGGTCAAGAGTATGCCTGTTGTTTCGGTTTGGATGTGTAAGACTTGCGTGTTCTTCAATGCCAACGGTGGTAATGCTGTTGGCATTCGACCCAGTACCCCTATTGATCAGGTACAAGCGGAAATTCACAGCGTTGTCGAGGACTTCAAAAAGTTGGAGTGGAGACCAGGATAGAAATGAATGTTTTGACCTAGTTACGTCAGTGGACACCTGGCTAGTGTCTTGTCTCACGCAATCGTTTACTCGCAAACACCGCCCGATGTTCGTTTTGACCCAAACAATTCGATTCTGCCGTTCTTTGTCTAAGCTGATAATTCTCTACAAGGATTGATGGAAAAATGCCTGAAACCCTCTTAGATGCTATCTATGACGCGCTTCGTCTCTCTAATCTGGAGGTCTCTATTGATGGTGACCATAAGTCTAGTGAACTGTTCATTGCCAATGGTCAACACCAAATCTTTATTCACTCCCGCGATATTGAAGTCTATGAAGTTATCGATGAATAAGGGAGGATGAAATTGCAATTCGGGGATGCAATTGGGGGGATCTGGACTCGCGATCGCACTCCCAAAATTTTGAGCGAGAAAAGTGAGTTAAGTGAGTAGACTGTCAATCTTGAATAGGTACGAATCTAATCCACTTAACACTATAGGTAATATCTAGTCTAAATTTCTTGCTGGAAAGTTTTAGAAACACCATACATAACTATGAGAATACTGTACCCTTGCAACCCGCTTGAACCGAAAGAACCGGATCAGCCTTATACAGACGAATGCATTGCCATCCAACAATTAGGAATACCTGTTTCTCTATTTGCCTATGATAATTTGAGCTTTGGTGATTTCAAACCTTTACCACGCATTGAGTCAGGTGAAATGGTTTTGTATCGCGGCTGGATGTTTAATATCATCGCTTATCAAGAATTTACCGACTTTATCCGCAAAAAAGGGGGGATTCCACTTACTTCAGCCGCAGATTATGCTCATTGCCATCATCTCAATCAGTGGTATTCAGCCTGTGCTGATCTCACCCCTGAAACAGTATTTCTTGAAAGGGACTCAAACTATCTGGAGCAAATATCAAACTTGAAATGGGACGCTTATTTCATCAAAGACTTTGTGAAATCCAACACTGATGGTCAAGGGTCAATAGCCAATACCCCAGAACAAGCGGTTAAAATTATCGGACTGATCGAACAGTATCGGGGAGAGATAGAAGGAGGTGTTTCTGTTCGCAAAGTAGAGTGTTTTCAACCCCAATCAGAATTGAGATTTTTTGTGGTCAATGGCACAGCTTATTCGCCCATCCCTGAAGTACCTGCCATTGTTGAAACCGTCACTCAACGGATTGATGCTCCATTTTACTCAGTTGATGTCGCCAAAACCGTTGAAGGAAAGGAGCGCATAATTGAGCTAGGAGATGGTCAGGTCTCAGAGCGCAAAACTTGGACTCTTGAGCGTTTTATCAATATACTGGCTCAAATTGGTTAGCTCTCGCAAAAACATCAAAAATACTATTTGAGATCGCAGAACCAGATTGACAATTAAAAGGCTTCCTTAATAACCGAATCCCACGAGATTGCACATTCACCTCAATCCATACCGACATGGAAGAACCGATTAAAGACAACCTCAACATCTTGTTTCTTTTACACCAGCGGTTCAAGTACCTCAACAATCACCCTTGCATCTTAGAATGCAATGACATAGAGAATGCCTGCTATATTGGCAACCTGAGAACTGATAACTTCATTGGGTTTGTCCTCGGGTATGAAATTTCAGAAGTCTCACTAAAACCAGATCACTTCAAGCTGCTGGAAGAGACCGAGAACCTGCAAATCACAAAGTACAGAATGCTAAATGCTGTAAAGCCTTGGCCCCAACCAAATATTTCAATCGGGATGAATGAAGGTCATCCTGGAGAAGTCATTGAGATTCAAGAAATTCCAGTAATCCTTAAAAATTTCGGTTCTGCCCAATTATGGTGGGGAGAGAAAGTTGCAGTCCTTTGGGAAGCGTTTTTTGATGAAAAATTCGATATTCCACTCGACAGTGACATGCTTTTGAATCAGCTCTGGCAAAATTGCGAGAGCTTTCTTGCTCATCAAGGTGTACGGCATATCTATACCTATAATCGTGATCCACGATTCGAGACTGATTGGTATCAAAGCTTTCTCAAGCAAAGAGGTTATCAATCTGTAAAGCAAAGACCAGCAACAGTCTGCAAGCTAATGGCCTGAGCATTTGACTTAAATTGTCCACAACTCACACCTAAAATACTTGACTTTAGGTGTGAGTATTGCTATATTAGGTACAGGTTAAGAGACAGGTTCTCCTGTTCCACCCACCACTTAAAAAACTGAATAGAACAGCGACGAATGCAGAACGCTTATAGATTGCCGCTCCCAGCCGCTTCTATAGGGATTGCACAGCTCCCCGAAGGATCAGTAAGGGGTTCACCCACACCAAAAACAACAGCTTTTGACATCAAGGAAAGTCCCGTTGGGGCTGTTGTTTCTAAGGAGTCATTTATATGACTACTATTTCTTTATCCCTAGCAATTGCCAGTATTCCTGAAGTGCAGCTTGTGGCTGCTCAGCGACAATACCTGATCGCTACATTGGGTGACCAGCATTTGAATGAGATGGCAATAGTGGATTGCTACGGTTGGACTCTAGATCACTACTGCGGTGGTGATGCCGACCTAGCATATGAAGTTTTATCTGCTGTGTTCAGCATACCCAATCGGGTTCGAGTTACCAGCTTAGATGAAGCACTACAACCGTTGCCAGGTGAGCCAGTGCAGCTTAACTTGTTCTAGGGATTTTTGGGGCATATGCCCCAGTCTTAATGCAGCCTGCACCCTACAGCAGCCCGTGACAAGCCGGAAATGCAGAGTCAAGGCAATTTATTGGGGAGTTGCGATGAGAATGAAATCTTGGGAATCTCCACGCAGAGGGAAAACCCGAAACAATAAGTCCAAAAAAGCTACCGCCAGACTAAGGCAGCTCAAAAAACGACGACAACAGTTCAAGAAAGCATTGGAGGCATCATGAAATT